>NZ_JUHH01000001.1:1272549-1590686 GCF_000799735.1 Methylotenera sp. G11
TATCAGGAGAGTCATGATGATAATCATACGCTGACGTCTTTGCTGGCGGATGCGGGTATTGTTCTGTTGTGCCATGTTAGTTACGCTAAAATTATGTTAATAAACTATTTGTTAATTTAAATTCAATGACTAAAGAATTGTCATGAGTTAACGCTGTCGGGGGTGTTTTTACTAATTGCATGACGAAACTGTAGTTCTTACCTGATCACCGATTTTATCGGGAGGTGTAATATCCACCTGATAACAACCTCTGAAATCTCTAAAACGTTTCACTGTAGGATTCTTACTTGAGCCAATTGGGCCTATTTCAGAGCCCGCTGTGCCAACCAATTGGTTGCTACCTGCCACACCTACATTGTTGGGGTTGTAAAAATATGGGAGCAGGCTCAGGTAATCATCCGGTAACTCCTGTAAGCCAAAGGTCAGAAAGGATTCAAAAATAGAGCGGTAACGCGTTTGAACTTGCAAAGGAACTGAGCCAGTCCCTGCTGTCACCAGGTTATTACATTCACCATTCGCATCAAAACCAGAATCCCTGTAATCTGCACCATTACAAACCAACTGAAAAGCTGGCCTGAATTGCTCGTTACCGGCAGAGCTTGGTACATATTTCAGATTTTCTCCGCTATCGTTACTGTCTCCAAAAAAGTAAAAGCCGGTCGCGCCTTTTAAATCACCTTCTGTTGGGCAATACTCGGTGCCTGCAGCTGTACCCGAACCACACATCTTCCCAGGTGGTTTCAACCATAACTTATAGCCGTTTGCCAGGCAGCCATCCAAACGTTGAATAGTGATTACACCAGCGGCATTGTCCACACAAACCTTGGTGTATTGGGAATATAAAGCTTGATTAAGCTTAGGCAGGCCTTCATACGTATCGGTACCGCTAACTAATTCCCCAATCTTTTTACCGGCAGATCCGTCACAATTGCTAACATCAATAGGCAACGGATTAAATAAATAAATGCTCGTCTCATCCGGCAATCCATTATCGTACTCAGCGCCATCGCAATTTGGATGATTAAAATTACCAGGATTGCTGTGATCTCCAAGATTTTTCCTTTCTACGATGCCTGACTTGTTCACTAGCAATCTAGGCTCATGAGCACTCATACTCATATTTTTTGGCACCAGCCACTTTATAACGCCTGTAATTTGGCAATCCTCAATTTTTGTGGGAACAGGAGCATCTGTGCAAATTGGATAAAAATCCTCCGAAATTTCCAGATCTCTAAATTCAGTATCCGGATAAATATCATCGATCGCTGCCTTGATATGTGCTCGATTAGCTGCAAGGCTTAAATCGCAGGCATTGATTTTTATAGGAAGATTGGCACTAGCAGAATCAAACGTTCCAGCAACATATTCAGCAGTGCAGTCAATGACATTAGGTACATTGATGTCATCGAACATATAACTATCAAAAACAGCCTGCCTATTTTCATCAACTCTTGCATTTAATTCAGTGACTGTTTCGCTACCAATTGGCTCAATCTGGTTCAATTTTGTATATGAGTATCCAATTGCATTAGCCCATTCATTTGCTGCAGCCTTGGCTCCATCACCGGTTTTACTGGCGTGATAAGCGGTAATTCCTAGCTCCGCGCCACCCATCACCACCATGACCAATAAAATCAGCAGAATCGCATATTCCACCATAGCCTGCCCACGCTGCCTTAATGAAGGCAGCGCTGCAGTTTTGGAAGTGCATAGTGACGAAGTAATTTGCTTCAGCATAATTTAGCTGCTAATTAACAAGCACACATTGTTGAACGCAAGGCAGAAAAACAGGCTAAGCCGCCTCTGCTTTCTGGCGGCGTTGCTCGACAACATGCATCGCATCAAACGCTTTTTGCCAAGTATCGGCATGTTCACAATCGGCGTACTCATCAAAATACGGGCCGCCTAATGTATAGTGAATTAATGCTGCATCAGGATTTGGTTGGTTATAACCAACTAAGTGGTTCCATTCAATGGGTATCTCACCTATCTCATCATCACTACTTAGCCATTTAAACTGGTGCAATTCCAGACCAGTTGCAGTATTTACAAATTCCGGCGTCAGCGCTTTGCAGCGTGCGTTATTAAATAAAATCACGCTAGACCAGTTTTTCTTTTGATACTTAGTTTGTATTGCCCCTAGAAACTTGGTTTCTTCAATCGGATTATGATCATGCTTCACGCACATCACCGCATAACGGTCATCACGCATAGCCCATAGCTTGGCAATGTCTTCTGTCATGACCATGTCGCAATCCATGAAAACACTCCACCCTTCATAGTTCGAAAGATAAGGCGTCAAAAATCGTGAGAATGAAAACTGGGTAGACTGCAATGGATTAATATCGCGCGTATATAAATCCCCTAACTGACTAAGCATGATGGGCGCAATGCTTACGGGTTGCGTGGCATGACTGTGAATACTATGAGATAGCACATGAAAAGCTACAGTTTCTCTCGTATCAAAACCAATAAAAACAGGAATCATACAAACCTCAAATAGTTTATAAATAACTAATTGAGGACAGCAATAAATATGCCGCAATCGCTATTGGAATAACTTATTGATTATATATATTATTTTTTAATCAAATACGATGGGGAAGTGGTTGTTATTATACAAATGGTTTATTTAAACCATTTATATGATATTTGTATCGATGCTATTTAATATAAGCAACTCTTAAATTAAGAAAAGGTTTTTCGATCGCATTCCATGTAATGTCAGATATGGCAATAGTTATTGGTAACACCATAAATACCGATATTAATAAAACGTCCACTCTCGGCTCTCCAGTGAGTTTTGGTAACAACGCTGGATATTTGCACAGAAGCTGAATAATAGGAAAATGAAGCAAATAAATAGAAAAACTCCGCACACCTATCCATTGAAGAAAAAGCCCGCACAATGACTTATTTTTCAATTGCGCACCTACAAAACCAACTATAAATATAGCCCATATAGCGCCCTCTGCAGCAGGCCAAAGTGCCTTCCATGCGCCTGTAGACGGCCATCCGCCTAAAGAATGATAATAAACAAGGGCTAATAGAGATATTGGTATGCCAGCTAAAAAAAGTCTTCGGCATAAGTCTTTTGAAGGCAGATGATTCTTAAGCCAAAATGCTGCAAGCATGCCTAATAAGAATTGATCAATACGTCCAGCCAAATGCCAATACGTTAAATCGCGCGCATCCCCCCCGAGAGTGACTGCCAGCACGCGTAATAAATTGACAGCAAGTAACCACATGGCAATAGTTTTAAATGGCTTATCTGCTGCCAGCTTAAAAAGAAGAGGGAATAACAGATAAAATTGGAATTCCACGCCAATCGCCCAGGCCATCGCTGTTAATGGCCCTGTTTCTAATGATTGAAAATCAGCCAAAGGCAAAACCATAGACAGGAATGATGGTAGGTTAAAAGCTTTGGGTGTTGCTGCCAGAGCCACAAATATTAAAGTTAAATAAAGTGGATAAATTCTCAAAAAACGATTAGTGATAAAACCGGCGTAATTAATAGTTTTGCCGATAGAGCCATAAGTAAAAATAAATCCTGAAAGCACCATGAATAAAGCTACTGCAGTATGGCCTTCAATCAGAGGGATTAGTAAAGGATTGTTGCTGAACTCCCACATCGATACACCACTAAACGGTTTATTGTTTTTAACATAACTGCCAATCAGTTGATATGCGTGAAAAAACAAAATCCAAATAGCAGCAATACCACGAATCTGGTCAATAGCGGGAATATAACTAATATTTTTACTCTGCATAACTAATATCGGTTTAAATCGGAGCACATGATATGAGAATCTGCTGAGAGAAATATCTATCCATTTGCGACCTTGTCACTTTAATAGAGGCGTTACCTAAAGTGATGGCAGCCTTATCAGATTGGTTAAATTGAGCATCGACGCGCGCTCTCAATTCCTGCAATGACGAGTCTGGCCTGAATGATTGTGTTACAACTCTATAACCATTCACTTCCAATAATTGAGTAAGCGTTTCAACAGAGAAAAAACGAATATGGGTGACATCAAACAAGCCGGCATTGGCGTAGTTAAAGCTACCCGACACTACACCATTGATATATTGAAGGTTCTGAACATTAGGTACTGAAATGACAACTCTGCCTTGAGCCGCAACCAGCCTTTTCAGCTTTTGCATGAATTTCCATGGGTTATATAAATGCTCAACAACATCTGACAGAATAATCAAATCAAATAATGCGCCCTGATATGTATCTACAAATTCTTCTGCTGTTTGATGTATAAACTGGAAGTTCTGATAGTTTTCACATGAATCATCTGCAACAATATCTACGCCGTATAAATCACTTTTATCTATAGCGTATCCTAATGACTTGGGAAGTTCGATCAAATTCGAGCCGTCCGCACAGCCGATTTCACAAATCCGTCTTGGCTGGCAATCTATTAATTTAAACAAGTCATATCTAGGTTTAACTTTGTATTGAGCCTGTGCAATAGAAAATTTCTGCCCATAGGCAAAATCTATCTTAAAATTTAATGCCTGGATCTTTTTATGCGATGACCATTCGGAATGGACGATTCGGCTGAAAGGTTTTTGAGGGTCGATCTGAGTAATTTCCAGCCCCAAAGATTCCACTTTTTTAGAAACAGCGATTTCTGACGCAATGCATTCTTCATAATTTGCACCGATAGGGAAGCCATTGATAGTATCCAACGTGCTCCTTTTTAATGCCCAGATTAAACTGCGTAAGTGCTTTGCATCTTTTCCTGGATAAATAGCGTTGCGCTGCATGAAAGATAAATAAACTTCTGCACGCGCTTTGATTTCAGCACTCACTGGATTGCTGGATGGATCATTACCTTGCAAATCGCTCCAGCTGCGGGTCCAGTGCTGGTTGATACTTTCGCCGACTAGTCCAACCTGTGCATTCTCCAAGGCTTTAAGATAGTCATGCACCCAGCCATCCTGGATAATCCGGCACTCGTCCTGCAAGAAAATAAAACTATCTACGTCTTTAAACTGGCGCCAACCATAATCCCATGCACCGATATTCATTCCTTGATTTTGTCTGTATAGAATATTGGTTTTATATTTTCCAGAAGAAACTTCTATCAAACGCTGCTCTTGTTGATTAACGACTATGGTGATTTCAATGAGATGTCCGGGCTCATGAGCGTCAATTGATGCGATTAATGCCAGAAGATCATCAATGTCACGTCCGTCATAATAAGAAATGATTACCATGCACTTCTGCTGACTTAATGACCCAGTTGGGTCACTCAAAACAACATTACTCCACAACCGCCCTATCATTTCTTTAGAGTAATGCTGAGCGATATGTTGCTGTCCCAGTCTTATCCTCGACACGACCTCTTCTGGGTTTGCTACTGCCCAACGCACCCCCTCAATTAAATCATCACCCACCCATGCGCTATTGGCAAACGATGCGTATGAAGGCAGGTTTCCTGCCACTACAAAACGGCCACTCCATAATGTTTCCAATAATCGGTTTGAGCTTTTGGCTTTCTTGATATCATTATCAAGTGTAGGAATGACGACCAAGTCGCAGTTCGCTAAAGCCTGTGCAGTGGCCGCTACACTCCAAGGGGTATATTCAACCTGCAACCCCTCAGGTATGAATTTCTGTATGTCGCTTATATCGTTCGTCAATGCAGTGACAATGTTTAACGCGAGTGGCTGTTGTTGAGCATATTCAGCTAGCTGAGGTAACCACTTGATAAGCGTATCAATATTGACCACATGACCAAACCAAAGCAGTTTAAGTGCTTTATTGGGACTGAATTTAATTGTCCCTTTAGAAAAATCTACAGGGTCGGCGATGATTGCATCGACATTTTTCCCGGTTGCCAGAATAGCTTCTGCCATTGCAGGGGTTGATGCCGTAACCTTATCCGCGATTGCAAGCAGCGCATGCTGTAATGGACCGCGTTGGGGATGCGTCAAGAAATTGTCGCAAAAATCGGCAATCACTGTCGCTCCGCGATTTTTAGCATCCTGCGCCAGTTTGACTGAGAAATCCGTAAATACTTTTGATATGATGACAGTATCACCTTTTTGCGGAACGTTACTTCCCCATCCCCCCATCGCTTGGGCATAAGCTTCATTTACGAACTCACTGTTCCAGCCCGATTTTTCAAGTTCCAATGCTGGAGCCAGAACCCGATATCTAGCACTGGCCAAAGTTGACGTTTTATTGGTACCTTCGCTTTTAATCGCGCCAGCAGTTAGCCAGATCAGACGTTTACTTGATATATTGAAATGCGATTGATATGTGGCAACATGGTCACCATCCGCTTTATTGCCGTATGCTGCAACTAAGTCTGACTGTAGTTCATTCAGGGCACCTGACCAGTCTTCAGATATATTCTGCCTGTAAACTTTGCTTTCTATGAACCACAAAGATTGATTACCTTGATACCCCCAGCGCCAATCACCTCCCGGAGTTTGTACTAGCACTTTAGATCCTAATCCCAAGCCTGCACGCAGGTGCATATTTGTGTTGGATACGCCAATGTTCTCATCCAGTAACGACAAAAGTGCAAGCAAGTCTTCCAAATCATCAGTTAATGCTGCGGCATCGTGAACAGGTGAGTTGAGCCTTTTCTCAAAGCGCGGAAGTTCGTCCAAAACAATATTCCGCTGCAAAGAAATCCATGTTGCATTGACAACTGAAAGCGTTACTGCAAATGCATTTTCATCTACGGCCTTCGTAAGTTTTCCGAGACTCCTTGCAATATCTTCGCTGGCTACTCCGGCACGCCAATTAATGCCAATGTATGGGCCGTTGCCGATTGATTTGAGCCATTCTCTCCACTTTTCGACAAGTTCTGGTTTTGGTGTCAGCGGCAGGGCTGGTGCAACAGGAGGTACGCCTAGGGACTCAACGGCTACAGGAAGCTCGTTAACGATAAAGGATAAGTCGTATTGTGTGCTATCAGGTGCAGGTTCGGCATCTGAAAAAACTTGATTAAAATAACCTGTTCTTTCAAGAATGGGCACTAATTTCTTTCCAGACCAATAATCGACTTTAATGCCTGCTTCAGTTAGCCAAGGCAGATAACGTAAAAAGGTGAGTTCATCACCCAAACCCATGTCGCGCTTGATTAGCACGTGTAAGCCACTGTGTTTTTTTGTTAATCTCGGACAACACCAGTCGTTGATTAATTCATCGCGTTTAGCTACATTTCTCGCGGTATAGTCTCTGAAACCCCGCACAGTATCACCAAGCTTTAACCTTGCCATGCCACAATATTCCTGAGCATCAAGTCTGTTGGGATTTATCCTGATGCATGCTTCATAATCGGCAATTGCATCTTCTAACCGATTAAGCTGTAAAAAAGCCGCCGCTCTACTATAGTAGATACTGGATGTATTTTTAACAGCGCTATTGCTGATTGCATCCGATGCAAATTCAATCGCCTTATCATGACGTTTTCCAGCTGATAATGCGCGAACATAATCGCCAATGATACGGCCATCTATCTGAGATATTTCGGCTGCGCGCTGCAGTATGCTGATAGCTAAATCATGCTTTGAATCACGCAATGCAGCCCATCCCAGCAGATGCAGGGCTTCAGCATTTTCTTGTATCGGGCTGGTTGCTGCCAACATTTTTATCACTGATTGAGCGGCTTGAATTGCAGCAGGGATATCCCCCGCATTGACAGCACCCCAGCCTTTTTGCAGCAAATGATCAACTTCATCCTGAACGATCTGCGGTTTTGAGATATATGATTGCGCGCCATTGCTCTTCAATGACCCAAACTTTTCATGTAGCACTTTGCCAATATCGGCAAAAGCACTGCCCCAGTCCTGACTCGCACCTTGGCGGTAAATTTTACTATTCGGATACCATGGGCTGGCACTGCCATCCGCAAGCCAGCGCCAGTCCTGATATGGTCGATTAACCAAGATCTGTGCGCTTAAATTGAGTGATTCACGCAGATGTACATTGGTGTTGGGCACTGTGACGTACTCATCAACTATACTTAATAAAGCGAGCATGTCTTGCAGATTGTCGTTGTAGTATGAAAAATCAATAAAATCCCGGCCAAGCGCTGTAGCAAATTCTAACTGTTCCTGATCATCCGGAACGCGCTGTATGCTAATGACAGTGGCATTGATATTAGATAGTAACTTTCCTAACTCCTTAGGAGAGGCCGCCTTGTCATACATACGCAGGCCTGCCCGCTGCTTAGCGCCACGAGCCCCGGCACGCCAGGTAACTGCAATATATGGTGCAGGACCAATTTGAGAGATTTTTTCCCTGACTCTTCTGACTCTTGATTGATCAGCCATTAAAGCCAAAGGTGGCGGAGTCTCTATCGAACCGGTTTGAATGGCAGCCAGTGGCAGATCGCCCATGTTTAACCAAAAAGCATTTAATGGCGGGGTTATTGCCTCTTTAACTGATGCAAAAATTCCTGTACCCCTTAGCAGAACTTTTGTTTTCTTATCTGTTTGTAAATGAATCCGCCAGCCCGCATCGGCCAGAGGCTTTGCAAATCTGGCGTAAAAGAGTGTGTCGCCGGGCCCCTGTTCGTTTTTAAGCCATAGTTCGCCAGGTTTTGTGAAATGTAATGCAGGACAACGGCTGCCAGCAGCTAAATTCTGTGAACGCCCCGTGTATATTTCAAAGCCATTGGCATAGTCGCCTTGAATAAGGTGGCAGAAACTAAGCGAACCTTCCCAGGCCATTAAATGCGGCTTGAGAGCGATTGCCTCTTTTGCATAAGCAGCAGCAGTTCCATACTGATCCAGTGCCACATAAACTGCCGCCAGAAGTCCGCATAGCTCGGCACTACTGCCAAACTCCCTCAGTGCCTGCTGTAGGTGGGTTAGCGCTAACTCTGCTTCACCAGCAACGAGATAAGCTTCTGCTATATCTCTGCATCTTCTTTCGGTTACTTCTATTGCCAAGGCTTTTTCCAGCAATGGAAGCGCAATATCAGAACGACCATCCCGGCTCGCAAGCAGGCCTAAAATATGAAATGTTTCGGGCAGGTCTGGACCAATTGCCGCAGCCATTTTCGCATGTGATATTGCGCCAGCCATGTCACTCTTATACAAAGCATCCCATGCTTTAGCGATATAGTCTTGAAATAGCCCCAAGGAACTGGCAGTGACGGTACTCATGACTACGCCGCCAGCAATCTTGTAATATATAAATGCAACTGCTCAATTGCAATGAGTGCGCAGCCTATAGACAGAGCCACACCATAAGGCATTGCAATGGCGCCTTCTGAACGCAGATCCCAGCCCATATCCTTGAAACCGGATAAATAAGCTGATCTCGCCATAAATTTCATGTTGTGCCACATGTGGTTTAGTCCACCATACTTATAGGCAAGGCCCAGCGCCCATACACCGCCCACCATAGCGCCGACTAATATAGACAGCATCGTGCCCTTAAAACCTAAAAACAGGCCGAACACCATCACCAATTTAACATCACCCGCCCCCACCTGTTTGAGTTTATAGGGTGCAAATAACAACATACCGCCAATGAGTGAACCCATTAATGAAAAGAAAAAGCCTTTGGCTACCTTGGCTGGAGGCAGATAAAAACACATGGCTATAAAAACAGATATCGCAAACAGACTGGCGATAATTAAATATTTATTTGGAATTTTTCTGTATTTGTAATCGTGCACACTGACAAACACACACAAAACCAGCGCTCCACACAGTAACGCTATGACAAACAACTCAAATGCCATCATCCAACTTTCAAGATTAACACTTCAATGCTTCGAAACAGAAATGCCGTCACTTGCACAATACAAATGACGGCATAAGTCAATAAAGTCGATTATTAACTATTAGTCGTCACCAAGGATGTTGGCTTCACCACCCAAAGTGGTGTTCATGTTACCGCTAGCCAGGAACTCTGCTGTATCGAAAATTGCGCCGTTAGAAGAGTTATCAAGCTGCACTAAACCATCTGAGTCCAAACGAACGATCTGATCCGTACCTTGCTCGCCTGTTTCGCCGCCTGGCAAGTGGTTAGCCATCCAGCTGTAAAGGTCAGCAGTTTTGTCACCCAGTTGCACTACAGCGATGTATGAAACCGCTGCAACAGCACCCAGAGTAACGCCGTACTCAACCATTGACTGACCTTCTTCGTCCTGCAAGAAATTTTTAATAGACATGTAGATATCCCTTAATAAAATATTAATAAATAAATTTCATCGTCAATAAATCTTATTAACGACTGCACCGTGCTGATGTTGCTTTCAATTTTTTGCAATTGATTCCAATGCCCCATAAACACGTACCATCGCATGGTTAACCTTTTCAAGTTCTTGCCACGCTTTGTGTGCCATACAATATGCAACGGATATGCCAACTGCCTGATTAATTATTTAACAAATTGATTAATAACAACTTTATGTGATTTATACTGCATTATTCAGCGGATAAATTTCGGTTACATTTGGTTACTAAAACCAATACATGGGTTATTAATAACCGTTTTATCTCAACAATTTTCAAGGATTTGATGCAGAGTTTTCAACACATGAATTACCCAGCTTGTGACACATGACGATGAATGTGTCTGGCATGAAATTCGCACGTGCTTTAACGCCTGCGAGAGCAGTTCCAGAGCAAGTGTTGCGCATTCAAATAGGTGATGAAGCGGAAGATATCAGCATCCCTCCCGATGGAAAAACGTTGGCGGCATGCCTGGAACAAGAGAATACGGTTTCTTGTGCTGATTTAACTACGTTTAAATCGATGCATACGGTAGAAACCCAAGGCAAAAACCCTGAACATTGCATATTTTCACCAGATGGTAAAAAAACTTTATGCAGCTAATGGCAGAAGCAATCACGTATCTGTCATAGACACTGTGCCTAACAGACATATTGGTGATATTAGTGCAGGCCAGCTACCTTGGGGCGTGACAATTAATTAAAATTGGTGTCGCTGGCTGGTACGCTCTTGATAAGATTGAATACCCCATATTCTAGTCTATTTGAATATTGTGTTTTTCCATACGGTAGCGCATAGCCATCCTTGAGATGCCAAGCTCACGTGCCGCCTTGGACACATTATTTTTAGCATTGCTTAACGCCCGCAGCATTAAAGCTTTCTCGGTCTCGCCCAACAGTGAAGATGAGCTCAATTGAGCGCCTGGCAATGCCAGATCACCTTCTGTAACGCGCCCCAGCTCACCACAAAGCAACACGGCGCGACTAATCAGATGTTTTAACTCGCGTACATTTCCAGGCCATGAATATTTGCGGACTTTATCAAGTGCTTCTGGCGTAAAAACAGGTTTTGGCAAGCCATAACGTCTCGATGTCTGCGAGGCAAAATGCTCGGCCAGCAAGACCAGATCACCAAGGCGTTCCCGCAGTGGTGGCATAACAAGACTCATCACATTAAGTCTATAGTACAAATCTTGCCTGAAACCACCTTGCAATGACATCTCATGCAAATCACGATTAGTCGCTGCAATAAAACGGGCTAGCACAGGCCGTTCTTTAGTCGAGCCTATACGACGCACCATACGGCGCTCAAGAACATTCAGCAATTTAGCCTGCAAAGCCAATGGCAACTCGCCGATTTCGTCCAGAAATAAAGTGCCATCTTCAGCCGCCTCAATCAAGCCAGGGCGGTTGTCGGTTGCTCCAGTAAATGCACCTTTTTCATGGCCAAATAGCTCGCTCTCAATCAATTCTGCCGGCAATGATGCACAATCCACATGTAAAAATGGCTTGTCATTACCATGGCAAGATAAATGGATTAGCCTGGCTGCCACATCCTTACCCGTACCGGTTTCACCGTTAATCAATACTGTAGGAGGAATGCTGTCATTAGCTACAATTTGTGAAATGCGAGTAATTTGCGCTTTAATACTTTGAATGGCGTGACTTTCTCCCAGCATCTCAGCACCTTCAATCGCATGCACATTACGCTGGCGGGAATAATCAAGACTATTGTTCTGCAGTGCGGTCGCCTCAGCTTTCTTTACTGATAAGAACAGCTCTTCGAGATCGATTGGCTTTTTAAGATAGTCAATCGCACCAAGCTTCATGGCGTTTACCGCATCACTGATTTCACCATGAGCGGTCATCACTGTAACCGTAGCGCTTTTACCAACAAAGAATGGAATAAGATCTATACCATTTCCATCTGGCAATCGCATATCCAATAAAACTATATCGGGAGAAAACTGCTTAACGATGTTGCGGGCATCCTCTACATTCTCAACATGAGCACATTCATAATTGGCTTTTTGCAAGCGACGCATTACTGCTCGCGCAAACAGAACCTCATCTTCAACAATAAGAATCTTAAATTGCTGCTTGATAGAGGTTGATTTTTCATCTGAAACAAAATTGGCTAATCGCAAAAGATACTCCTTGATTTCGGCGACTTAAAATATTTTTTAATTCAAGTTCCAAAATAAAACGATATCCTTGCCATCTGCAACTTAGGGTCAACCTTACATGTCAAGGTTAATTTTTAGATTAATGCCTAAAGAAATAACTTACTTAAAGTTAAGTCTTTAATGGTTTAATGAGTTTTAATTTGAAACACAAAATCATGTAAGCAAAAAAAATACCCAAATTCACTTTTAATATTAAACTCAATAAAATCAATGCATTAAGTTTATTTTTATTTATCAATCTTATGATAAAAGCCATAATATGGCTGTGCTCAACCACAGGTTGGCTGTTATGTATGGATACTGATCCTGTCAGAAGGACTTGATGAACTTACATCCGGCTGGCCTTTAAGAATGATTCAGATCTTAGATCTGACTGCCTTGCGAAGTATGCCGCGGCTTTTTTTAACAGGTCACGCTTCGGTGACGCGTTTCAGTTCCTTGCGTAAACGGTTCAACTCCGCTTGTTCAGCTGTTCTGGTTCGGTAGGCCGCGGAATCCAAGCCATATGCTCAAGGCATTGTTTTATGGACTCTCATACCAGTTGCGGCTGCTATTTACGATACGCACCACCAGCAGCATGACAGGGACCTCGATCAGCACCCCGACTACAGTGGCCAGCGCTGCCCCAGAATGAAAGCCAAACAGGCTGATGGCAGCTGCCACGGCCAGCTCGAAGAAGTTACTGGCGCCTATCAGCGCTGATGGGCAGGCAATGTTATGTTTCTCACCTGCTTTCTTATTCAGCCAGTATGCCAGCGCGGAGTTAAAAAACACCTGAATCAGGATCGGCACCGCCAGCAGGGCAATTACCAGGGGTTGTTTCAGAATGGCCTCCCCCTGAAAAGCAAAGAGTAAAACGAGCGTTAACAACAGTGCTGCAATTGACCAGGGGCCTATCTTTTGCATAGCCGCATCAAAGGCCTGCTGGCCTTTGTTTAACAGGGCTTTGCGCCAAAGCTGTGCAATCAGCACCGGAATCAGGATATACAGTAAAACAGAAGTCAATAAGGTTGCCCAGGGCACGATGATGGCAGAAATGCCGAGCAGCAGCGCCACGATCGGCGCGAATGCAAAAATCATAATCATGTCGTTCAACGCCACCTGCGATAAAGTAAACAGCGGATCGCCATTGGTGAGACGGCTCCACACGAACACCATTGCAGTGCATGGTGCAGCCGCCAGCAGGATAAGGCCGGCAATATAACTGTCAATCTGGTCTGGCGGCAGCATGGGCGCAAATAGATTGCGAATAAACAGCCAGCCAAGAAAAGCCATTGAGAACGGCTTTACCAGCCAGTTCACGAACAAGGTAACCCCGATGCCTTTAACATGCTGCCTGACCTCGTGCAGCGCACCAAAATCCACCTTCACCAGCATCGGGATAATCATGATCCAGATTAATAAGCCGACAGGCAGATTGACTTGTGCATATTCCAGTTTGCCAATAGCCATGAATACACTTGGCAACAGTTGACCCAGCACAATGCCGGTCACAATGCAGATGCCCACCCATAATGTCAGGTAGCGTTCAAAAATACTCATGGAAGCCTTGTTAGTGTCAGATGTCATGATTTTTATTTGTGATTAAGATTTGTTTTGGGGCTCACCCGGCAGCCAGGTCCAACAAGCGCTGAACACCGATGGGCTCATCCTGCATCATGGGTACGACTGCATATCGTTTTGAATGCACTTTGGAAACCGAGTTAATCTCGACTAATTCATTCAGCGCGCGTTGATGCAGCAACGCTGAACCGGTACCGGTTGCTGCGACACTGTTATTGATTATCCAGGCCCATGGTTCAATGCCCGCACGACGCAGGTCTGACTGCAGGTTGGCGGCCTCCAGCACTGGCGTTTTTTCTGCCAGGGTCACAATGAGTATCTTGGTTCGCTTCGGATCCTGCAGCTGCATCATCGGCGTAGTGAAGTGCATATGCGCCTTCTCCATCTGCCGTACCACCTCACGATGGTAGGCGCCGGTAGCATCCAGCAATAGCAGGGTATGCCCGGTCGGCGCGGTATCCATGACCACGAACTTTCTGCCAGCTTCACGAATGATGCGCGAAAATGCCTGAAACACTGCGATTTCCTCTGTGCAAGGTGAACGCAGGTCTTCTTCCAGTAGCGCACGGCCTTCTGTATCCAGCTGTGCGCCTTTGGTTTCGAGAACGTGATTGCGATAACGCTCGGTTTCTTCATGCGGGTCAATGCGACTGACAGTCAGATTGTCCATCGAGCCATTGAGAGTATCGGATATATGCGCTGCCGGGTCTGAGGTGGTCAGGTGAACCGGCAGTCCACGACGTGCCAGCTCAACAGCAACCGCCGTTGCCACAGTGGTTTTACCCACACCACCTTTACCCATGGTCATCACCAAGCCATGGCCATCTGCCGCGATACTATCCACCAGGCTGGATAAGCTGTGCTTAGTCACGTCAACCCTTGCACCGCTATCCCCGCCGGGTTGATAAGGTGCCTCCGTTAACAGCATGCGCAAGGCATCCAGGCCAACCAGATCAAAGGCTTTGAGTGAAACCTGATCCTGCGGTAGAGATTTCAATACGGCAGGGATTCCATCCAGTGCCGCCTGTTCTCGCTGGCAAATCGCAGCGGCCAGCGCATCATGCGCTGCCTCCACTTTTGGCAGGATGCCGTTAATCACAAGATATTGCTGCTGCAGGCCAATACCAGCAAGCTCCTCATGGGTACGAGCCACTTCACACAGGGTAGATTGCTGAGCGCGTGCAACCAGAATCAATCGGGTACGCTCATTATCGGCAAGTGCCTCCACGGCTGCTTTGTATTGTTCGCGCTGTTTTTCCAGACCGGCTAACGGGCCCAGACACGAGGCATCCCCCTTGCCTTGTTCCAGAAAACCGCTCCATGCACCGGGAAGCTGCAATAAGCGGATAGTGTGACCAGTCGGCGCAGTATCAAAGATAATATGGTCGTAGCTCTGGGTAATCGGGGAATCAATCAACAGTGTTGTAAACTCATCAAAGGCTGCGATTTCAGTCGTGCAGGCGCCAGACAGCTGTTCTTCAATGCCGCTGACCACTTCATCAGGAAGCAGGCCACGCACCGGATTCACAATACGGTCGCGATAGCCCTGCGCAGCTGCCTGCGGATCTATTTCAAGCGCATCCAGATTCTTTACAGCCGGAACAGGGGTGATGTGATTGCCGATAGTGACGCCAAACACCTGACCGACATTGGATGCCGGATCGGTGCTGACCAGTAGCACGCTTTTGCCAGCCTCCGCCAGATAAATGGCGGTTGCACAGGAGATTGAGGTTTTACCTACGCCACCTTTACCTGTAAAGAACAGAAACCGCGGTGGCTGCTCAAGAAACTGCATTGATTCGCTCCTTGCTATCCAATGATTGTGGCTGACGTTAGCAGCATTTACCGCCACTGCAGCAACTGGTGACTGGCTGAATCTCTATGGCAGCGGTCAGTCCAGACCAGCGTGCCAGCTCGGTGCGGTTAGGATAACGTCCAGCCAAAGCAAATTCACCATCTACCAAAGTCAGCGGCAATGCTTCCTGGCCAGAGCGCTCAAGGAAATCTCGCACTACTTTATTGCTGGCAAATTCCATGGGTTGCTGTGCCAGATTGAAACGCTCGATTTGTGCGCCAGTTTTCTTCGCCCAGTCTGCGTCCGCAGAGAAGTTAACCAACTGCTGATCCACCTCTGTCCCGCATACGCCTGTACTGCAGCACAACGCTGGGTCATATATTTGTATAGTCTTGGTCATCATTTTCTCCTTCAAGCGATAGCGTCCGCGATGTGATCCATTTCTGCTTTTAAAGCAGTCTTGTCGTGTTTAAGCTGCTCCAGCGGCAGCCCAAAGAACGCCTCGATGCGTCTGCGCAGAATGCTGTAGGCTTTCACAAAAGCCGCATTTATTTCTTCATCCGTTCCCGTGACATGCGCAGGATCCTCAACGCCCCAATGTGTTCTGATTACCGAACCAAGGTAGGCTGGACATGTTTCTCCGGCCGCACTGCCGCATACGGTAATCACAATATCGGGGGTGGTTGGCAGGTTCTCCCAGGATTTACTGCGGTAGCCTTCTGTTGCAATGCCTTCCTTTGCCAGCAATGCCAGTGAACGCGGATGCACATAACCTGCGGGTTTGCTGCCTGCGCTCATCGCATGCCAGCCGGCAGGTGCCAGATGGTTGAATGTGGCCTCCCCTAAAATGGATCGGCAGGAATTGCCTGTACACAAAAACAATACATTCATGCTATTCGGCCTTTTTAGAGGATTTTATTACGGGGATCAAGCCAGGTGAGCATTGGGATTGATTCAGTATATCTGCACATTGATCCGGATTGCCTGAGCAGCATTCTTCCGTAAGGTATGCAATTGTTTCAAGCATTAAAGAAAAGTTTGCCCGGTAGCGCTGGAACCTGCCTTCCTGCTGCACGGTGACCATGCCCGCGTGCGTCATTGCCTTGAGATGGAAGGAGAGGTTGGTATTGGGGATACCCAGGCCAGAGGCAATCTCTCCGGCCACCATGCCATCCAAGCCTTTTTTTACCAACAGCCTGAATACGTCCAGGCGCACTTCCGATGAAAGTGATTCGAAAATAGCAGTAGCAGTTTTTTTGTCCATATATTTATATTACAACAATTATTGAAATATTGCATTATTATCTTTAAAAAGTTGACGCAATGGATGTGTACATATAAACGGGCGATCACTGAGCGCATCGCAATAGTAATGGATTCAGCCAAAGCAATGCTGCAGCTTTATGTCTGCGCAGGGGATGCCGCAGACATGCAGGCTTGAATTCAAGGGGGCAAAGCTGTCAGCCATTTATTCGAGTACAATGACTTCAGTCTTATACTTCAACATCATTGCTTCCAGGCACCTTAAGGCATCTATGCAAAAATGGCTTTTTCTCATTGTGGCGATTGTAAGCGAGGTAATAGCTACGTCGGCATTAAAGTCTTCGGAGGGATTTACCCGTTTATGGCCATCTATCATCGTGATTACAGGTTATGCATCCGCATTTTATTTCCTGTCATTAACGCTGAATGTAATACCTATCGGGATTGCATATGCAATCTGGTCAGGTGTTGGCGTTGCACTTGTGGCTCTTATCTCATGGCTGTATTTTCAGCAACCGCTCGATTTTGCAGCAGTGCTGGGCTTATTGCTTATCCTGGCAGGTGTCATTGTTATTAACGTGTTCTCGAAATCGGTGTCTCATTAAGATTCGCCACCATAAGTGCAAGCCCTTAGGTGCTCGCACTCATTTACGCGCATTCAACAATCTCCTAAAATAATGCCCCCTAATATTGAGTTGCAGAACCTTGCTCTCAGAGATTTCACAGAGTTATCGTTCTTCGCTCTCAAGGAGAACCATGATGAAAAGCTCAATCCCCGCTGTTTTTTTCTTATCTGTTTTAATTCCAGGCACTGCGTTAGCCGGCAGCCCCCACTTCATCGGACCTATTGCCGTCAAATTCTCTACAGACCCGGCAAAAGTAGGCAGCATCAATGTATGCTGGAAAGAGGCCGGCGTAGGCAACAACCAGCAAATCAATTATATCGCCAGGGCACAAAATGCCGTTGCCACTTACGTTTGTGTAAACAATGGCGGAAACTGCCCTTCCGCTGACAATAAAATCAACTTCACCGGACCGGTATCAAAGACCGGCTCTTTTTCATCCGGCAAAAATGGCGCCATTAGCAGTTGCCTTACTATTGAAGCGCCATCTGGAGCTGGCCTCGAATGCCCGGGACAAACTGTTACACTGTCAGAAGTGAGCTATTCCAATATCAGCGTAAAGGACACCACCAACAATGTTGAGAAGATGAGTATCTATGTTGACGGCAACACGCTATCGAAAACATATTTCAGCTGTGGCGAATAAGGTTTTATATCAGATACGGATATCAGCAGATACATATCAACAATCTTGATTCAATGCCCGTTTTCATCTCTTAATGCTCACCATCAAATGAAAAGGCTGGCCCCATATGCGGTCCAGCCTTTTTTAAATAATGAATACGGAAAGTAATAAACCCTGGCACGCGGCAATAGCCTCCCTACCTCGGTTAAGCTTAACCCCGTTTAGGATACTTTTACCATTTCCAACATCCTTGATGCTGTCGCATTCACCATGGCGCTGTAATCACTTGTCAGCTCAGCCTGCTCATCATCCAGCCACGCTATAAAGAAATGGCAACACCTGCGGCATTTTCTACAAACCCCGCTGGTGATGCCGATTCTTGTCATCAGGCTGTCACAGTCACGCCTAAAATCAGGTTTCAAAAAATAATTAAAATAAAGTTTACCAATCAATCTAATCTGGAGTTTTATATGCATAATCAATCACTTTCAAAACTTTTTCTGGCAGCCGCACTTGGCTTGAGCGCTCAGGCCGCACTTGCTGATGGCGCAATCGTGGCAGAAAAAGGCGGCTGTCTGATGTGCCACACCGTTGAAAAACGGAATGTGGGTCCGGCATTCAGGGACATATCTGCCGCTTACAAAGGTCAGGATGTAGAAGATAAACTGATCAACAAAATCAAAAAAGGCGGACGCGGCAGCTGGGGCATCCTGCCTATGCCTCCTAACGAAGGCAAATTAACGGACGATGAATTCAGGGAAGTAGTGCGCTGGATCAGAACCCTGTAATCCAAGCGGTCGTCACTGCATTTCTTACAGCGGGGCTTGCCCCGCTTTTTACTTTACCGGATTAAGAAGCATCAAACCAGGCTGCAAGCCTGCCAGGTCTCTTTAGCTTTAATTCGTGATGGTGTGTTTTGGTGGATTAAAACTGTATCAGGATTACTTTTTCACAATCGGAATACCGCGAAATGTTGCGCCACGGCGCAGATCCAGCTTCATGGATAGCGCCCCGCTACCACACTTGTCCAGACACGCGCCGCAGCGGGTACAGTCGCTGTCAGTCACCGTAACAGCTTTTTTGGCAACCAAAGGCGCAAGTACATGAGGCTCAGGACATACCTTGATACAGTCGGAACAGCCTGCGCATGCATCAGCTTTGACGGCCATGACACGCAGCCTGCCATAATGCCCTAGCCATCTGTAAAAAGCCCCCACGGGGCAAAGATGCCCGCACCAGCCACGTCGCGTCACGAGGAAATCAAACAGGAACAATGCTGCAAGGAATGTGAGTCCGGCGGCGGAGGTCCACATGATCTCACGTTGCAGCAGCGTGATCGGGTTGATGTTCTCCCAGGCCAGCGTGCCGCTGATCGCAGACAGTACCAGCGCCATGACCAGCAGTACAGTCCTCAGCTCTCGCGACATGGTCAGATTGCCCTTTATTTTTAATTTCTGCCGCAGCCAATACGCAGCATCGGTCAGCATATTGATGGGGCAAACCCAGCCGCAATAGATGCGACCGCCGAAAAATGCATAAAAGCCTGCCACGATTGCAGCACCGATCAGTACTGTCTTTGCGAACGGCGCGCCGGCCAGCAGGGATTGCAACATCACGAACGGGTCGGTCAGCGGCACATTCCAGAACCAGACGCTGGAAGAGAGGTTTCCCGCAGCAATGCGCCCGATTTCCGGCAGATCAACGATGAACGCCAGTACAATCAGAATCTGCACGCTGCGCCGCATCAGCAGCCAGCGCCGTCTTTTCAGTGCAGAAACCGTGCGGAGAAAGCGATTCGCCGCTACCATACCATGCGTCCTACGGCGTTCGTACCTGACAGCCCCAAACCGAGCTCTCGCGGCAATACACGTATCGTCGCCTCGGACAGCACGCAATGTTTTTCACAGGTACCGCATCCGGTACATTTATCTGGATTCACCGTCGGAATCTGCAGCAAACCGCGCTCATTCTGTATCGGTTTCAGTGCAATCGCCTCACCGCGGATCGGGCACACACGGACGCATACACTACAGGTCAACCCCTTGTAGTTAAGGCAGTTTTCATGATCCACCAGTACCGCCACGCCCATATCCGCCTTACGTATATCTGTCAGCAGCGGATCTAGCGCACCGGTGGGGCAGGCTTTCACGCAGGGGATATCCTTGCACATGCGACAAGGGTTCTGACGTGCCACAAAGAATGGCGTGCCCAATGGCGCCGGATCTGCCCAGCTGGCTAGTTTCAGAATGTCGTAAGGACAGTCCTTGACACACAAACCACAGCGGATGCAGGTCGAATCAAACGCTTTTTCCGGCAAGGCGCCGGGTGGCCTGAGTATTTTTGCGGCACGCGCCGGCCGTGAAAAAATCGCCGCCTGCGCCACCACTGAGCCAAGTACAGCGACCCCCATATGACGGAATACACGTTTGAAGGCTTTTCTGCGTGCCGGCTCCTCTGAACCGGGTTTTACAGCGGCTGACTCTTTTGCGTTTGTATGCTTATGCATGACTTACTCCATACTTGAACTTGATATCACCGTTGCCCGCAAAAACCGCCAGTCATCAGTCCTGTATCAGCATTTTTGCGCGTATCACCGGATGTATCCAGCAACGGAATACATATTCGCCCTCGGCATCATCCGGCACAGTCCAGCTCACAAGATCACCAGGAATTTGAATTTCAAGATTAACAACAGTACCGTCGGGATAAGTGACATAAAGTGCATGAGTAATATCTGAACGATTTTCTATCTCGATGCGGTCTTTACGTTTTGGCACGAATGACCATGGCTCAAGCTCGTGGTGAGACAGCGTCATCTTGTGTAACTGTGCGCCTGGAGCTAGCGGTATGGTCACGCCTTGCGCAGCCCTGGAAGGATAAATTCTCTGCGATGCCTCATGTGCAGCCGGATCATGCCCGGCTGCACTGTAAGCAGGCGAAGACACCACAAGCAGCAACATGGCAGCTACATGTGCGAGCGCACAGCCTGATAGACTTGGAATCGGCTTCATCGCAACATCCTTCATTTTTTCTATATCCATATTCACTCCGGCATCCGCGGATAATCCACTTTCAATGCACCGCCATCCAGCGTCTTGATAAACTCCACCAGGGTCTGCCTTTCTTCGTCCGTAAGTTCAAACGGTTTCATTTCCAGCGAACGGCTTTTGCGCGCAATGCCGCCTTTCTCGTAGTGCCTGACGACTTCGTCAAGGCTAAGCATGGCACCATCGTGCATATATGGGCCATTAATCGGCAAATCACGCAGCGATGGTGTCTTGAATGCATACTGCATGAGTGTTACCTGTGGCGGCACTTTCGCACCTCTGCCAATGTCTTCGGTACGCAATCCGATATCATGGAAGCTGTCGTCGGTGAAACGCCAGGATTTATGGCAGGCTACACACTTCGCTTTATTTTCAAACAGCGCGAAGCCACGCTTGGCAGATGCGCTGATAGCGCCTTCGTCGCCTGCTATCCAGCGGTCAAAGGGCGAAATATTGGAAACCAATGTGCGCTGAAAGCTAGCCAGCGCTTGCGTAATACGCTTCTGATCAATATCGGCATTGCCAAATGCCTCTGCGAACAGAGTGCGATACCCTTGAATATTTTGCAGACGCGCAATCACGCCTGGCATATCAAAATTCATTTCATGCGGCGTCGTGATTGGCAGGACAGCCTGCGCCTCCAGCGAGCCAGCTCGTCCGTCCCACATCAGCGCTGTCAGCCATGCACTATTCAGGACAGTGGGCGTACGGCGTGCATTTGGCACATTCTCAGAGCCTAGGGGAATTATCCTACCATCGCTCCAGCGATGATCTGGCGAGTGACAGGTGGCGCAGGACATTTTGCCATCGCGCGATAATCGCGCATCAAAAAACAGGGTTTTCCCTAATGTCACCTTCTCAGCAGTCAATGGATTGTAAGACGGCGACAGGATGCCGTCCGGACGGAGATACGCATCTTTCGATGCAGTATCGCCCGCCCGGACGACACCTGCCGCTGTCAGCATTGACAGCGTAAGAATCAGGCCCATGAAGCGAAGTGCGGGCCTAGCTCTCATTTCCATCTTAGCTAGCCTTACCAACAACTGGTGAAATGGTGCAGTGGTATGTCATATCATCATTCTCAGCACCGAAACACCAAACGATGTCGTTGTTGAACTCTGGACGATACACTGGCAATTCACCGTGTGTATTGAAGCAGCCGCAACGAGTGGCAGTCTGTTTACCACAGCAGTCACGATAAGCAATCAGATAGGTCTGACCATCGCCTGGGTTGTAGCAGCTGGCGACCCATGAGCTTGGTGACAGCGTTGAACCTGGTGGGCATGATGTCAAACTACCGCCATTACAGTCACAAATCTGACCGTCGATAGAGCAATGACGCCAGTAGTCGCAAGATTGCGGGTCTTTGTCCTGCGGTTTCCAGCCACCATCTTTTGTCATACTGTTAACACTAGCAGCCTGAGCTTCACCACCAAGAGCCAGACGAGCACGACGGTCTACTGGCAGCAAAGGCAACAGTGCTGAACCAGCTAAAAACATACCTACTTTACCGATAAAGCTACGGCGACCAGTGTAATTGGCGGTAGTACGTGCCAGTTTTTCAATGGTTGAGTCAAATCGTTTGTTTTCTTTCATTTTGTTTTCCTTATCCTAAAATTTCTAACTTTTGGACTAAATTAATGAACACCTTTGTTTTGGTCTGCTTCTATCAACGTGGTCGTGCTGTGCTTCATGAAGTCCTGTAAAGTTGAGTGACCTTCACGAACTGTTTCAAACAAGCTTTCAACATGCTCACGCGTATTGCACAGGCCTTTGCCAAGAATCACACCATCTGCATCGAGCAACACGCCATAAGGAACTTTAGAAATCTGATAACGCATACCGATTTCAGCTGAAACAACATAGCGCTCATTTTGCAGCGGATGGTTACGCAGGAACTCAAGATGTTCAGCGCGTGTACCATCACTGATCAGCACTACATCAGTACCTTCTGCAGCAGCTACTGAACGAATAATCGGCAGCAACTTAGCGCAGATAGGGCAGCTTGGACCAGTAAACATCAACAGGCTTGGACGATTTGGAGCAAGCGCACGACCTACAGTAATCGGCGCACCGTCAAACGTCGTCAGACTAAACACCGGTGAGCGTTCCCCGATTTCAGGACCGTTGTCGAGCAACATCGCGCCCAGTGGAGCTGATCGCTCATGTAACAGACCGATTTGTCGAATAACGCCAAGCATCAATGCTGCCAGGCTTAAGAATGCGCACCACAGCAACACATTCGATGCAATAATAAATCCAGTATTCATTTCTATTCTCCTATATTTAAACTAACTTTTTTTGGCACGTGAGTCGTGTAATCCTACGACTAGATCTGCCGCAAGATAAATCATCGCGAACATCGCAGCAGCCGCTGCACCCATCAGTACAGATTCAATTGTCAATGCAGACATATTGATCGATACATTAGCGGTGTAAAGACTCACTGCGGCGAGTGCAAGGGCACGCATTACGTGAAACATGCCGATACGACTCACACTTGTTGGACGACGTACGCAACCACAGTCAATGTGGGTGCGGCCACGTCCGACATTAATCGCGAGCGCCATTGCAAACATCATGAAAAGGCCTGCCGCTACCCACGCAGCCACCTCGCGCGCTGGCGGCACCAGCAATGCTATGGCGCTGCCAAGCTCCAACCAGGGTAGAAGCTTCGCGAACGGCGCGACCATAAAGGAAGGAAGCAGCCGGTAGTTGGCAACCACACCCTGAAACTCATCTGCATTGCGGATTTTTGGAATAGCAGCCGCAACCAGAACAAGTGCCAGGAAAAGTGAGGCAAACACCGGGACAATCGGGTCATTAATAAGCCAGTTCATGTTTTACTCACTTATCCATCGTAATGATTATTTGAGGCGCTTTACCAATCTCATCCATTGATGCCAATTGCTTGCCACTAACAGCATCAAATGTATACACTGATTTGTCCTCAATTGAAGCTGTGATCAATGTTGGATTTTTGTCTTGGGTCACAGCGATAGAATCAATGTTATGCTTCAAATCGATACGACGCAGACGTTTGCCAGTTGTAGCATCAGCAACCACTACAAAGCGGCTAGCCGTTTTATGTGTCCATTTGGCACGCTTATCCGAGAGCAGATAGATTTCGTTACGTTCCTTGTGCATAGCAACTGGTTGCCAGCCACCTGGAGCCCACTTTTCCTTCTTCTCTTTATCGCTGAATATCTCGATTGGTTTCAGGAATTCAGCCCCTGATTCAGACAATTTAGCCTGGAAGATTTTACCTTCGTAGGTTGGCCAAACTAAACGGCCAGCCGAGTTTGAGTAGTACGGATTGTTGTGCAGATACTCGTTCTCAGCGTGGAATACTTTGGTATTCTTCTGCTTGGTATTGCCTTGATCATCATAACTTACCTGCAACATTGAACCATCACGACAGTGCATGAAGAAATTTTGTTTGGCAGTTGGGAAAATGTGATAGCAATCAGGGATTTCCATCGTTTTCACATACTTTTTCTGTTGCAAATCAACCAAACCAACGCCTGATGATGGCGAGAATTGCTGAACCAGCATGTGTTTGTCATCAGTACTGAAAGCAGCAAAACGCTCAATCAAACCAGTCAGAAAACGGATTTCAGGAATATCAACATCCACAGCTGGCTCAAGGGTTTGAGCATCATGCAACCTCACGTAGTCATCTCGCTTACCATGCGCAATACGATCGTAAGTTGTGTTAGCAATACCTACATATTTGCCTGTAGAACTTGCCATCACATGCGGCAGCTTGCCACCATCGATAATGCCGTGCAGTTGCAACTTGTTGTCATTGGCACCCATCACAAAAGTTTGAGAAGTTACGTTGAAGTGACCAGGATCAACGACGTAAAAACGCTTAATGTCACTTGGCGGCGCTTTTGCAACTGACAAATTGTCAATTTTTACGCTACCAACTGTGGCAAGTTGTTTCGGCACTGTTTTTTGAGCTTCAGCAAACGCAGGTTGCGCTGCTACCAACAAAGCGGCGATTGCCAGCTTGCCTGCAAGGCGAGTTTTCAACTCGCGCGGCCCGTTTGTTGTTTGATTATTTAAAGTAATCATATTTTCTCCAGACATTATTAATAATTTTATAAATGCACTTCAGAATCGAAACCACCCGCCATTACAGAACCAACAGCGTCAAAGCTGCAGCACCGATAGAAAGCAGGAGGAATCCATCCACTTCAACAGCGCGCTCTTGCCAACGGGCTAACCAGGCTTGTGCAGACTGATTGCTAACTGGCAGGAAATTAATCGCGACTGGTAAGCAGCGACCGATGTTGAAGATGGCAAATATGGTGATGGCAGTGGTTACGTCGCCGCTGAACAGGGCTGCGCCGGTAACGATGTAAAGCATCGGCGTCTGCACATAAGTAAGATAGTTCATCCCCAATGCAAAACCGTACAATAGACCAATCACCCAGGAACGGAAGCGGTAACGTGCATCATGAGGAACCTGTGCACGACGCTGCGGATATGGCATCTTCAAGAAGCCGAACTGATGCAGGCCATAGCCGATGCCTACTACCGACAGACCCGCTACCATATAATTGAAAGGCAGTTCATCAAACAAGAGCCAGCCCACCACACCCAGCGCACTCCCCAGAACCAGCGCACCCAAGGCATAGCCCAGCACATGCGTCAGGAAGGTAGGCGTCCAGCGGACAACCGATCCAAATGAATAGCGTCCGGCCGGCCTCAGCAGACTCAGGCTGGAATAGCCGCACGGCGACCAGGTTGAAAGAAAACCGCCGACAAGCGCAAGCACTACAAACATTGCTGTTAACGCATCAGCTGTTGCCACCCTTGAATCAAGCGCAACGCCGCCCGCAACGCCTACAGCAACAGCCAGCGTCATTACCGCAAAGCGTACCGCTCCTGACCGCGGCTCAGCAAAACTGATTGCATCAGGCACGCATGCGACGGCCGCACTGCCTTGGGATGACTGGTGATACGCTCCAGACCTTACACCCATTTTCATGATATCCTCCTATGGCCATACAGCCACTTGTTGATTGAAATAAATAAAGAGCTGCCAATATAGTTACAATTTTGTTACTTCCGTAGCAAAAATCGGCATACCCCCGAACACGGCACCACCGGTGTTGCCGATTTTTGCTACCGCCCTTCCCACCACCCGGAAAATTAGGGCGCCTCCAGCTTTCACAGGCTGAAAATAAAAAAAGCCGCACCCTTTCGGGTGCGGCTCAACCTTAGGCGTATTACCGTTGGAGATGCCTAAATCAATTACACTTAAAAAACTGAGGAAGTTCTGCGCTCACTCACTGCCTGTCACTTAAATCGAAAGTGATCCCGATTACCATGCCAAACAAGAATGTGCGTAAAAGTGAGAGGGCGAACTATAGCAAGCAAGATATGGCGGCCGTAGCAATAATCGGCATGCATTCACGCACGGCACCCGCTTTTGCCGATTACTGCTAACCACCTCAAACCAACAGCTCCGGAAACTCTACATAACGTCATATATCTAAAGTATAT
This sequence comes from Methylotenera sp. G11, assembly GCF_000799735.1. Classification (NCBI taxonomy): domain Bacteria; kingdom Pseudomonadati; phylum Pseudomonadota; class Betaproteobacteria; order Nitrosomonadales; family Methylophilaceae; genus Methylotenera; species Methylotenera sp. G11. The sequence goes on from NZ_JUHH01000001.1 coordinate 1,299,392, forward strand.
ATAGGCATTTATCCGAAAATAACATTATTAATCATATGGTTATTCTCTGGCGGCTGTTGCCGATTTTTGCTATTCCCATCAAAAAATTTGGACTATAGTTAGCACGAATAAACTAGCATCTTGTGCGTACAAAAACATCATCACGAGAACAATTCATTACGCAGTGATGTTGATAATTACAAATATGAGGAATAGCTAGACTTTCCTATAAGAACATAAATAATAATGCCGGATATCAACTCCACGGAAAGTCAGGCGGAAAGAGAAATATCTTGAATTTTCAAATAGAATTTTTAGATGCCGGCCCATTAGGAAGCCCTAAGGTACATTTGTCCCGGCGCACCACCACTGATGTTTTGGAACAGGCAGATGCACTCCCATTCTGGTCGCAGGATTACACTCAGTTAAGCAAGGGCACATTTTCCGGCGCCCTGAATAGCGCAACTTTTCAGGGTGTGCAGATTTTTCACGAAAAAATGAATCGTGCCGTAGATCAGATTGCGTTTGCGCCGACCGATGCCTATGTCATCGGGTTACCGACAACCATCGATGGCGACGCCACATGGGGATTGATGCCTGTCAAAGCGAACTCCGTGATAACGCTGGACAAAAATACCGAACTCGTTTTCCGCACCTCCAACCAGTCCGAAATCACAGCAGCCGTTATTTCAGCGCAGCGCCTGGAGGATTATGCATCACAAGTCGAGTGGGTAGATCTGCGTAAAATCATGTCCAATGTAAGACCCGTGGAAACCTTATCCAGCGATATTACGATGCGGCTCCAGACTTCGCTGACAGACGGCATGCACTACATTTCAAAATTCTGCGACAGTGCTGATGCGCAGCAGATCTGGCGCAACCTGGAAAGTGATCTGATGGCAACCTGCGTGCAGGCGCTTCTGCAGGCCAACAATAGCCCAAGCCAAAACTATGATCATCGTATTCACCGCTATATTGTAAACCGCGTACGTGACCTGACTTTATCAAACTCAGGCTACCCGCTGTCCATTGAAGAACTCTGTGTCAGCCTGCGCATCAGCAGGCGCACCCTGAACCATGCATTTATACGCGTACTCGGCATCACCCCGGTGGCTTACATGCGCAATGTGCGACTGCATCGCATACGTGCAGAACTGCAATCGGCGCCACATCAGGTAAGATACATTGCCAGTGTGGCTGCCAAATGGGGATTCTGGCACATGAGCCTGTTCTCCCGCTATTATCGGGAATTGTTTGGGGAAACCCCGATCGAGACTCTATCACGCTCACGCGTCGGGGAGCGACACTGATCAGGGCACTCACTGCGTTCAGTGAGAAATCAAGCAACTGCAGCGATAATTTTCATCTACACATCAATGTCTTTGCCAGCAGCATAAACTGGCAAAGTCCTTAAAAAAACAAGAGGTAAAATAATGGGTTCATTTAGCATCTGGCACTGGCTGATCGTACTGGTCATCGTAGCACTGGTTTTTGGCACTAAAAAACTGCGCAATATTGGCGGTGACGTCGGCGGGGCGGTAAAGAGTTTCAAGGAAGCGGTCAACGAAGGGAACGCCGCCCCTGCCATTGAACAAAGCGCTTATAGTCATGCGAATGGGCATACGATAGAAAACGACATTGGACACAAGGCCGGGCGATAGGCTCAGCTTTAAGGATAAAACCAAACCGTGTTTGATATCGCATTCTCAGAGCTGGTCGTGATCGGCATTGTAGCCCTGCTTGTCATCGGGCCGGACAAGCTACCCAAGATAGCGCGTACCGCAGGCCACCTGTTTGGCAGGGCGCAACGCTACGTCAACGACGTGAAATCCGACATCAACCGCGAATTGCGTTTTGAAGAGTTGCAGAGCCTGCAGGATGAAATACGCCAGAATACGCAGCAACCCGCATCGCCCCAATACAAGGCAGGCCAGATCATCCGGCATGATATGGAACAAACTGCGCCCAAATACCAGGTAGGCCAGATTATCAGGCATGATCTGGAGCAGAACGATCATGCAGCCGAAGAACATCAGCGCCCAACCATGATGGCGGATTACATTGACCCAGCGCCGCTCAAACAGGGCGCAGCCAATTGAACATCGCCGATAACTTTGCCTCGCATCTGATCGAGCTGCGGAATCGCCTGTTATATATAGTTGGCGGCTTGCTGCTGATTGTGATTGCACTGTTCCCGTTTGCAAACGATATCTACCATCTGCTTGCCACGCCACTGCTGGAAAGCCTGCCGGCTGGCGGGCAGATGGTTGCCACTGATGTGACCACCCCTTTCTTTGTGCCAATGAAAGCCGTACTGCTGGCAGCATTCATTATTTCCCTACCCCACACCTTGTACCAGATATGGGCTTTTATCGCTCCCGGGCTATATACGCATGAGCGGCGCATCATCTGGCCACTTATTTTCGCAAGCACCCTACTGTTTTTATGCGGCATGGCCTTTGCCTATTTTCTTGTGTTCCCGGTCATATTCGGTTTCATCACCAGTACCGCGCCGGAAGGCGTGGCGGTAATGACCGACATTGGCAATTACCTTGACTTTGCCATGTCGCTGTTCGTCGCATTTGGCCTTGCATTTGAGGTGCCTATCGCAGTGATCCTGCTGGTGGCAACAGGAGTGGTAAACGTCGCAGGCTTACGCGAAGCCCGCGCCTACGTCATCGTCGGCGCTTTTGTGCTGGGAGCGATTTTCACGCCGCCGGATATTATCTCCCAGTTCATGCTGGCTATACCGCTGTGGCTATTATATGAAGCAGGGATTCTGGCAGCGAGCCTGATCCACAGACATCAAGGCGCAAGCGCTTCCGTAGTCAACAGCCACTTACACACGGCTGATAAATAGCGCCATCCTTTGCCCGCATCCTGAATCAGGTGGACCAGGCTACAAACAAAAAAGGCTGACTTCGTCGCAAGCCAGCCTCTTTTTACCTCTCAAATCCGTTATTTTTTACTATGGCCTTTGGATTTATGTTTGCCTTCATTTGAATGCGTCTTCTCTTGCCTGACGGCTTTATCATCGGCGTTGCTGCCGCTGGCTGCAGCCTGTTCATTGCCTACGGTCATATCGTGTTCACCTCTTTCATGCCCCTGGTCAGCATGAGGCTTTTCTTCCCGGACCGTCTTATTGTCCGCGATGCTACCGCTGGCTGCAGCTTTTTCATTGCCTACAGTAACGTCATGTACACTTTTGGGTGAGGGCTCACTCTTTTCATGCTTGCCGGCAGCAAATGTCAGTGTAGCGGAACATGCAAGAACAGCTGCCAATACCACTAAAGATTTTTTCATTTACATCTCCTTGTAAACAGTTATGAAAGTATGTAAAAAATCAACGCCAGACAAGCAAAAACAGTTGACCGCTTTACATAATGCAGTTCCGGCCTTCTTTCTTCGCCCGGTATAGGCGCATATCAACCTCTGCAACAAACTTGATCAATTCGTCATTGCGCGTCGGAATAATCGTGCCCACCCCAAAACTTGCGGTCATCAGCTGGCTGACCTGGGATTTTTCATGGAAGATCTGTTCCTTGAATATCAGGTTCCGGCATCGCTCAGCGACATTCTTGGCCGCTGTAGCATCCGTTTCCGGCAAGACCAGTACAAACTCTTCCCCGCCAAACCGTGCGAAAAAGTCCCGGGATCGGGTAGCGGCAGAGCTCAAAGCCTGCGCCACCCGCTTCAGGCAATCATCCCCCTGAATATGGCCATAGTGGTCGTTATATTGCTTGAAATAATCAATGTCCAGCATGATTAATGAAAGCGGCTGGTGATTGCGCATGGCATTAGCCCATTCCGCTTCCATAATGGTATCGAACATACGGCGGTTGGGAACACCGGTTAAGCCATCCTTGAATGAAAGATCTTCCAGCTCTTTCTGCAGCACGATCAATTTCTCTTCTGTAGTTTTTCGCTCGCTGATATCAAACATGAACCCGATCAGCGCTTCAACCTCGCCCTGCTCGTTACGAACGACATGCACTACATCACGAATCCACACATAATCGCCATCTTTGCCAAGCGCACGATAATCTGCTTCATGGTCAGTGCCAGCCTTGGACTGTGCAACGCAAAAATCCACAACCCATGCCCGGTCTTCAGGGTGCATCCTGGAAGCCCAATCCTCAACAGATACCCAGCTTGAACGCGGCCAGCCGAGCAGGCTCTCAATCTGCGGCCCGATATAGGAAAACTTCAGTGTAGCCCAGTCTATTTTCCACGGAATCGCATTCGTTGATTCCAGCAGCGTTTTATAAACGGCACTGTCTGTTTCTATATCATTATCCATGATGGTCATTTCCCGGTCTTAAATTTTTCTGCGGTGTCTAGTTTAATACTTTGCGCCTGTATCTTCATGTAATTCTTTATATTTATCAAATAGCTAAAGACACCACCCTGAATGATAAACGAATACAAGCATGGCAGAATATACCATTTCGTATTTAAAAATCAGGTACAGGAGGCTCCGGCGATTGTCCGAGCCACCGCTCCGTCATCAATCCGTCACAGTTCTGTCATAAATTAAACTTAAAATCTGCGGCTTTGATTTCCGCGGAGCAAGTGCATAGCCGCGTGAAATCCAAAAAATTAATTTAAAAACCTATCACCCGGAACATCATGTCAAAAAAACAAATAAAACACGTTCTTATCGCAGCGTTGATTGCTTTCAGCACTTCAACAGCACATGCAGCAGAGAAAATCATCAACATAGACGGATCCAGTACGGTCTATCCGATTACCAAAGAAGTCGCGGATGAATTCCAGAAAATCAGGAAAACAAAAGTCAACATCAACATTTCCGGCACCGGCGGCGGCTTTGCAAAATTCTGCCGCGGCGAGACGCAGATACAGAATGCATCACGGCCTATCCTTAAAAAAGAAATGGAGCAATGCAAAGAGGCTGGTGTCCAGTATATCGAGCTACCAATTGCTTATGACGCATTGACGGTGGTTGTGAATAAAAACAATGACTTTGTTAAAAGCCTGACCGTGGAAGAACTCAGGAAAATATGGCGCCCCGCTGCACAGGGAAAAATAAAGACCTGGCGCCAGGTAAACCCTGCCTGGCCTAACGTAGCGCTGGCTTTATATGGCCCGGGCACTGACTCCGGTACGTTTGATTACTTCACGGAAGCCATTGTCGGCAAGGCAAAACAGAGCCGCAACGACTATACGGCCAGCGAGGATGATAATGTGCTGGTACAAGGGGTTGCCGGAGAGCAAGGTGCCCTTGGCTACTTCGGTTATGCCTATTATGAGGAAAATCAGCAGAAACTGGCTGCGGTGCCAATTATTGCAAAAAAAGATGCGCCTGCCGTGCTGCCTTCCGTACAGTCAGTGAAAGACGGTTCTTACCAGCCACTGTCGCGCCCGCTGTTTATTTATGTCAACGCGACTGCAGCAGCTTTCAAGCCTGAAGTAAGGGACTTTGTTGATTTTTACCTTTACCTCAAAAGCTCGCCCAAGCTAGCCAAGCAGATCAAATATATCTCCTTGCCTCAGAACGAATATCTTGCCGTAAACAATCACTGGAAAGCGCTTAAACCGGGTACCGGCTTTGATGGCGTGCCTGAAGTAGGCGTGAAGGTTGAAGACCTGTTATCAAGAATCAAGTAACGCCCTTTGCCATACCCCCATGCATCGGCATTGAACAACACGCCTGGCAAGGCTGCATGCCGCCTTGCCAGGGCAATAAAAACATGACCATGCTAGCCTTGATGATCAGCCATTTCGCATATGGTCTGGCTAGGCTTGAAAATAACCTCCGGGCTTGATGAAGGCCGGGGACTCATGTTTGCGGCGAGATTGCCGCCTGCCGCGCCCGGCTTAATATTCAGCCTGAACGTACCAAAACCTCGCAGCTCTATGCGGCCGCCGCCAATCAATCGTGCTGACATCGCTTCAATAATAATCTCGGCTGATAGCAGCACATCCTTTTCGGTCAGATCAGGAAACCTTGCTGCGAGCTTTGCAATCAACTGATGCATAAACGTGGTTTCCTGTGCTGCATGCTGTGGTTTATGGTCGTGCATAATTCTTCCTCCCACCTGAAATAACCAGCTGTATAAACCTATGGGTTATTTTGACGCATCCATATTTAACATGGGAAATTATTCCATAAATAATAAAAATAATCATCTTATAAAATGACGCCATGGATGATAAATATGCAGCCACCTGCTGCTGCCAATTGTGACGATGGGTTCAGCGTGCTATCCTGCGGCCAATCGATTATTCAAGAAGCACCCATGTCATCAAGCACCCCTCACTCTGTCGCAATCATCGGTGGCGGCCCCGCCGGCCTGATGGCGGCAGAAGTACTATGCCGGGGCGGGGTGAAAGTAGATGTTTTTGACGCGATGCCAAGCGCAGGCCGTAAATTCCTGATGGCTGGCAAGGGTGGCATGAACATTACGCATTCAGAACCACTGCCCGCTTTTGCCGCGCGGTATGGCAACCGCCAGAAAGATATCGCACCCTTGCTGGAAACCTTCGGCCCGCAGGCACTGCGCGAATGGATACATGCACTCGGGATCGAAACCTTTATCGGCACATCCGGGCGGGTATTTCCGCGTGAAATGAAAGCGGCGCCTTTGCTGCGATCATGGCTGCACCGGTTGCGCGAAGCCGGTTGCAGCTTTCACATGCGCCACCGCTGGTTTGGCTGGAATGAAGAAAATGCGCTGCGCTTTACCGTTGCCGGTCAAGAGAAAACCATTCAGGCTGATGCAGTGATACTGGCGTTAGGCGGCGGCAGCTGGGCCAGGCTAGGGTCCGATGGTTTGTGGGTTCCGCTGCTTGAGCAGCGTGGCATTCCGGTTGCAGCACTGAAACCTGCAAACTGCGGCTTCGATACCTCCTGGAGCGAACACTTCAGCACCCGCTTTGCCGGTCAGCCTGTAAAAACCGTGACACTGTCCTATATAGATATGGCAGGCATGACACACCGTAAACAGGGTGAACTCATGATCACCGCGAACGGTATTGAAGGCGGTTTGATCTATGCCTTGTCGTCCGGACTGCGTGACAGCATAAGCGCATCCGGAACAGTTCAGGTTTACCTCGATTTGCTGCCGGATACAAGCATCGATCAGGTGATGAATGAAATCGCGCACCCGCGCGGTTCAAGATCAATGTCCAGCCATCTGCAAAGCCGTCTTGGCATCAAGGGCGTTAAAGCGGGGCTGCTGCGGGAGCTGGTAACGGCCCAGGATTATGCTGATCCCAGGCTGCTGGGCGCCGCCGTAAAGTCTTTACCGCTGACGCTTTCGGCAACGCGCCCGCTGGATGAGGCCATCAGCAGTGCAGGCGGCGTGATGTTTGAAAGCATGGATGAGCGCCTGATGATCCGCGGCTTGCCCGGCGTATTCTGCGCCGGAGAGATGCTGGACTGGGAGGCGCCCACCGGCGGCTACCTGCTGACCGCATGCTTTGCAAGCGGCAAAGCTGCCGGGCAAGGCGCACTGGACTGGCTACAGGGCAAAGCCTCCCGAACCACAGAATAACAGGCTACGAAGCAACTCAGCCGCATCTGAGCGGGCAGCCTCACCAGGATTCAGGCATCAATGCACACTGTTGATTTCATAGAACCTGACCTGGTTACTGCCGGAATCCTTGGCGCGATACATCGCATTATCGGCGCGCTTCAGGATTTCTTTCTGGCTGATTTCATTGCCGATAAATAAAACGACACCGATACTTGCAGTGCAATGATGCACCACTGTCGTTTCCTCACCCGATTCGGCCATCACTTTCAATACGTAGGGCTCAGCCAGCAGCTGGCGTATCTTGTCTGCTGCGGACTCGGCTTCTTTCTGGGATAGCCCCCTATCCGTATCAAGCTGCTCCAGCTCAACCACAAACTCGTCACCGCCGATGCGTGCCACAGTGTCTGCCGCACGCACAGAGCTTTTCAGACGGGCTGCCACCTCGATCAACAGCAAGTCACCAACCACGTGCCCATAGCTGTCGTTAAGCTGCTTGAAGTTATCCATATCCAGGAACATCAATGCTCCATAACAGCTGGTACGCTTGCTTTTCACCATGGCCTGCCGCAGCCGGTCTTCAAACAGATAGCGGTTAGGCAGCTGGGTCAAGCCGTCATACAGCGCCTGGTAACGGATCTGTTCTTCCATGAGTTTACGCTCGGTGATATCAGTGTGCGTGCCGCACATGCGAATGGCTTTATGATTGGCATCACGCTCGACTACCTGCGCCTGGTCGAGTACCCACTTATACTGCCCATCCTTGGTTTGCATGCGATATTCAATACTGTGCAATGACGCTACCCCCTCCAGGCAATCCTGAATGGATTTGTAAGCCATTGCCTGGTCATCCGGGTGGATAAAGTCAATCCATTGCTTCACCGTCAGCTCGATATCTTTCAGGCTATAGTCCAGCATCTTTGCCCAGCGTTCATTCCTGACCACTTTATTGCTTGCAATATCCCAATCCCAAAAACCAAGCTGGCTCGCATCCAGCACCAGCGCAAGCTGTCGCTCCCTGTCATGCAGCTGTACCTCAGCTGCATTTTTATCAAGCGCGACACTGATCAGATCGGCGCACTGCTCGATCAGCGTAATATCCGCCGCGCTGGGTTGGTTAATTTCACGATGATAGATTGCCAGCGTGCCCAGCACATGATGCATCGAAGACCTGATCGGCTGCGACCAGCAAGCAGCCAAACCGGCACTGGCAGCGAGCTGTTTGTACAATTGCCAGTAAGGGTGCGTGGCGATATCATCCACGATCACGCGTTCACCGACCACAGCCGCAGTCCCGCAAGAGCCCTTGCCCACGCCGACTTCTATCCCTTTGATGGCATCATTATAAAATGTCGGCAGACTAGGGGCGATCACATCGACCAGCCGCTTGCCTGCATCATCCAGCAGCAGGATACTGCATATCATTTCAGGGTGAATCGCCTCAATACCGGTCACGATGGCCAGCATCACCTGCTCAATCGGCTCGCCACGCGCCAGCATCACCAGTATGCGGTTACGGAACTGCATGAGGGCTTCCTGTAGTTTCAATGCCGAAATATCCGTGTGTATGCCCACCGCACGAAGCGGGTTTCCGGCACTGTCACGGTCGACCACCAGGCCCCGGGTAAGAATCCATTTATAGCTTCCGTCCTTGCAAAGCAGGCGATGCTCAGTGGAATAGCTAGGGGTTTTCTGTGCGAAATGTCGGTTCACTGCGGCTAAAGTTGCAGCCTTATCCTCAGGGTGTATACGCTTATTCCATTCATCCTGGCCATCGCCGACCTCGTCTTCAGTGTAGCCCAGCAGCTCTTTCCACCTTTTTGAATAAACCACCTTTTCATTCACCACATCCCAATCCCAGACACCGCCGCCCGAACCTTCTACGGCTAACTTCCAGAGAGCATCGCTTTCTTTAAGCTCAGTCAAAGCCTGTTGTGTACGCTCAACAGCATCCGAATGCTGAAATTGCAACCGTGTGCTTACAATCAGCATCAGCGTTAACGGAAGCCACATACTGAGCAGCAGCGCATAAATATATGGCACGGCCTCAACCAGCTGCAAAGTGCTATAGTCAGCAGGGGCAGCCTGTAACGGCGGGTTCAGTGCGCGGTAAATGAACAGGATGGCGCCGGCTGCAAATATCAGCGCCGCAATACGCCTCGTTATTCTCAGTTTATGCTCACCTTTAGCCCAGAACAGGACGCTACAGGCCGCAAAGAATAAAGCATGTAGTGATGAAATTGCTGTGATACGCTGTGAAATGTCCGGCACCAGCACACAGATCAGAAATGCAAGGCCGACCGCGTACCATTGCCACTGGTGCCCGGCATCTTCGCGCAGCAGCATGCGCGCGCCCGCGTACATAAATCCGAGGCCAAGCATGATTACCGTATTAGCGATGACCTCGGAAAAAAAAACGGATGTATACCCATGCATCCCAAGCAGGAACAAACCGGACGCGACCAGCAGCGCAGACAGCCCCCAATACTTCATGCTGCGCTCATGCGGCACGAGGTGCCACAGCATCATCGCTATAAAGACAAAACCGACAAAGCTCACCGTTGCGATGAGTCGCAGGGTATTTAACTCAATCATGAGATGCTCTTCTTGTTGATTTTTATCAACAAATTATAAGCATTAATTCATCGCTGTGTTAAAAAATTAAAAAGCCGCACACAGGCGGCATTTTTATACACGAAGATCATTAAACGGATTGCGCAGCAAGCACCGGCAGCAGCATATAGTGCAGGCCTGCACCCTCGAACTTAATCCTGATTTCAGCTATGACCGCCTGCAGAACCGGCAATGGCGCATGCAGCATGAACTGCACCCTGCCTTGCCGCCCGCTCACCTGCTCAACCAGGCTGAGCCTTTCCGTGCCCCGCACAGTGCCATGGCCGCTCACCGGCATGCTGGTGAATCCGGTTATGGCCTGCTGCTGTAATAAAAAGTCTACCAGCACCTCTTCCAGCCTGGGCGGCGCGATCAATATTAGAAGTGCTTCCACTGCATGTTCCTGCATCCCTTTTACTCCTATTTGAAAAACCGACGGTAAAAAATCGGCAGCAGTACTAAAGTCAGCACCGTTGAACTCACCAGCCCACCGATCACAACCACAGCTAGCGGCCGCTGTATCTCAGAACCCGGGCCAGTAGCAAACAGCAGCGGAATCAGGCCGAATGCCGTGATACTCGCCGTCATCAATACAGGCCTTAACCTGCGCTTCGCACCCTCGACTACAATATCAAACACCGCCATCCCCTGCGCTTCGAGCTGATTGAAGTAACTGACCATCACCACGCCATTCAGGACCGCAATGCCTAGCAGCGCAATAAAGCCAACCGAAGCCGGCACCGACAGGTACTCACCCGACAGCCACAAGGCAAATACGCCGCCTATCATGGCAAAAGGAATATTGGACAGAATCAATAACGCCTGTTTCACAGAACCGAAGGTAGCGAACAACAGCAGGAACACCAGGGCGACCGCTGCCGGCACCACGATCGCCAGGCGCGCGGCGGCACGTTGCTGGTTCTCGAACTGGCCACCCCATTTGATAGAGTAGCCTTCGTCCAGCTTCACTTCCGTGGCTACGCGCTGCTTTGCTTCTTCCACAAAACTCACCAGGTCACGGTCACGCACATTGGCGGTGACGATGACATTGCGTGCGCCGCGTTCCCGGTCTACTTTCACCGGCCCCTCTTCCCGCATGACTTTTGCAACCGCGCCCAACGGAATATTGGCCCCGCTCGGCAATGTCAGCATCAAGTTATCAAAGTCCGCCGGCGAATCACGCAATGCCTGGCTGCCCCTGATCAGCACCGGCGTACGCCTTTGCCCTTCCTGCACCACGCCTAGCTGCTTGCCTTCCAGCTGTGCAAGCAGTATCGACTGAATTTCGGTAACATCCAACCCCAGGCGCCCTGCTGCCGCGCGGTCTATTTTGACTTGCAGGTACTGCACGCCGCTGTTTTCCGGCGTATAGACATCCTGGCTGCCGGGAATGGACTCCAGAATTTTGATGATCTGCTGCGCTTTCTGGTCCAGGGTTTTGAGGTCATGTCCGAAAATCTTGATCGCCAGGTCACCGCGCACGCCGAGGATCATTTCATTCACGCGCATATCAATCGGCTGGGTAAAACTATAAGCCAGCCCCGGCAGCTGATGCATGACCTTGCGCAGCTCATCGATCAATGCCGCCTTGCTTTCCACGCGCCATTCATTCGCAGGCTTCAGGATCAGGAAATTATCGGTCTGGTTCAAACCCATCGGATCCAGGCCAAGCTCATCAGAACCTACGCGAGAATAAATGCCCTGCACTTCCGGCACCTGCGCCAGGATGGTTCGCTGCACGTTCAAGTCAGTGCTGATGGTTTGCTGCAAGTTGATGGAAGGCAACTTCTCGACACCGATAATAATGTCGCCTTCATCCATGACCGGCATGAATATTTTGCCGATCTGCATATACACCACGCCGGTAAAGGCCAGCATCACAAACGCACCGATCACAATCACCCTGGCATGCGCCAGGCACCATTGCAGCGCTGGCTCATAAACCGCCAGCGCCTTCCTCACCAGCCAGGGCTCCGCATGGCTGACTTCCTTCAGCAGAAATGAAGACAACACCGGAATCACGGTGAGCGACAGCAGCAGCGAGCCCGCCAGCGCAAACATGATCGTCAGCGCAACCGGCGTAAACAGCTTGCCCTCAAGTCCCTGCAATGTCAGCAGCGGCAGGAACACCGTAATGATAATGATCACGCCTGCCGTGACCGGCACGCTGACTTCACGTACCGCACGGTAAATCACATGCATTCTCGGCAAGATGCCCGCCTGCTTTTTATCGGCAAGGTGCGACACGATATTTTCCACCACGACCACCGCGGCATCCACCAGCATGCCGATCGCTATCGACAGGCCACCCAGGCTCATCAGGTTGGCAGACATGCCAAAATAATGCATGAGCAGAAAAGTAAACAAGGCGGAAAGCGGCAGGATAAATGCGATCGTGAGTGCCGCCCTGAAGTTGCCGAGAAACAGCACCAGCAACACCAGCACCAGCACCACCGCTTCCTGCAAGGCCTTGGTTACTGTGTTTACCGCACGCTCAACCAGGCTGCCGCGATCATAAAACACTTTGATTTTGACGTCTTTCGGCAGGCTGGGGGCCATCTCGGCAAGCTTTTCCTTGACGCCTTTTACCACCTGCTGTGCGTTGGCGCCACGCAGCCCCAGCACCAGGCCTTCTACCGCTTCACCCTGGCCGTTTCCGGTCACCGCGCCGTAACGGGTCAGGGAACCGATGCGCACATCCGCCACATCCGCCACTCTGACCGACATGCCCTGATCTGTACGCAGAACCGTGTTCTGCACATCTTCTATTGTTTTGAAGCCGCCTTCAGACCTTACCAGCAACGCCCCCTCGCCATCGCTCAACCGGCCGGCACCGCCATTACGGTTATTATTCACCAGCGCCTCTTGCAGCACTTGAATGGAGACGCCACGCGCATACATGCGGGCATTATCCGGCACGATTTCAAAACTGCGTACCAGGCCGCCAAGGGCATTCACATCCGCCACCCCCGCTACCGTACGCAACTGCGGTCGAATCACCCAGTCCAGCAGGCTGCGCCGTTCCTGCAGGCTTAAGGTATCGCTTTCTATGGTGAACATGAACATTTCGCCCAGCGGTGTGGTCATGGGTGCCATGCCACCGGTCACATCGGCCGGCAGATTACCCCATACGGCATTCAGGCGTTCGGCCACCTGCTGGCGTGCCCAGTAGATATCGGTACCATCGATGAAATCCACCGTGATGTCAGTAAGTGCATACTTAGCTACCGACCTCAGGCCGGACTGCTTGGGAATCCCCAGCATCTCGACCTCGATCGGTGCCGTGATGCGCGCCTCAACTTCTTCCGGCGTCATGCCGGGCGCCTTGACGATGATCTTTACCTGCGTCGAGGATACGTCAGGAAAGGCATCAATCGGCAGCGACTGGTAGGCAATCGCACCTGCGATTGCGATCCCTGCGGTCATGATCAGCACCAGCAGCCGCTGCGTGAGTGCAAATTGGATCAGCCTGGCTAACATTGGCTGCCTCCTATACTTGGATACACTACGGTTTCAGGTTTCAGGCAGCGCGTCATCACTCACCTCCCAAACCAAGCCATGCGCCTTTAATCGCAGAGACTCCCGTAACCGCGATTTTTTCGTCACCTTTGAACTTTGCATCCACCATCGCATCGCTGCCTTGTTCAGAGATCACTTTAACTTTAACGGGACTAAAACCGTTTCTGGTCTGCACGAACACCATAGTTTCAGCGCCCTGTCTTGAAAGTGCAGATTTCGGGATACTGAAATACTGGACTTCACCACCAAGGCCGATCACCGCCTCCACAAACTGGCCGGGAGATAGTTTGTCGGCACCTTTGCTGATCTCGGCACGCAGATGCAAAGTCTGGTCAGCCTTGTTGACGCTGCGGATTACCGCAATCAGCTTGCCGCTTGCCTGCAGTTTCGGCACATTGACCGGCATGCCGACCTTTACAAATGGCAAGCCTTCAAGCGGTGCGTGTATCTCAAGCCAGAGCCGTGTCAGATTGCCTATCCGGTACAAAGGCATCGCCATATCCACGCGCTGGCCTGTTGTCGCCATCTGCTCCAGCACCTGGCCATCGATAGGTGCCGTTAATGTAATGCTGCTGCTCATGCCGGATTCAGGGCGCAGCTTGCCTATCGCCGCATCACTCATGCCCGCCAGCCGCAACGCCTGCCTGCGCTGCGCCAGAGCCGCACTGGCCTCATCATGCGTGCTTTCTGTTTCCAGGTAGCGACGCTGCGGAATAATGCCATCTTTCAATAACTCGGCATCACGTGCCAGGTTTTTTGATGCCAGCCTGTGCTGCGTCAGGGCCTGCAGGTAATCACGCTGCAGGTTCAGCAGATCCGGACTATTCAAATGCGCAAGCGGTTGCCCCTTCTTAACGGTCTGGCCTGCTGCAACATACATCTGGTCTATCAGTCCGGACTGCGGCGCACTCACGACACGCTCCTGCCCGACCGGCACCACGATCTCCGCCGGGAAATTGCGGCTGTTAAAAAAATCATTCTTGCCGATGGGGGCCACGCTCACCCCCAGGTTCTGCTGCTGGACGGATGTCATCACGACATCTGCGGCCTGCGCATTCCCGATCAGGAAACCGGCGCTGACCAAATATAAAAAAACCTTATTCATGGAAGAACTCCTACTGTCTGGTTGTAACGTGCAATATCCCACTGCACCTGTATCTGGCGTGTCGTGAAGGCACGTTCCGCTTCAAAGCTCTGCGCCTGTACCCGCAGCAGACTCACCAGGTCGGTTTCGCCGAGCTGGAAAGCCTTCTGCGCCAAAGCCAAACTCTCTGCAGCAATCTCATGCTGCTTGGCAGCAATAACCAGTTCGGCTTGACTTACGCTTAAATTATGCTCGGCCTCATGCATCGCGGCTTCGAGTTCAAACCGCATCGCCTCACGCTCGGTCAATGCATTACCGACAACGACTTCCGCAGCTGCCCTTACCGGGGCGGCGCTTGCTTCACCGCCAAAAGGAACGCGCACATGCACGCCGACACTGTCATTATTTGTAGTATCAAACGCGCCCTTACTGCTACGCACATTCAGCAGGACACGCATGTTTTCATGGCTTTCCACCTGCGCCAGGTCACGTTCGGTTTCTGCCAGCCCGACTTTAGACTGCGCTTCCAGCCAGATAGGTGATTGACTGTAATCTTCCAGAACTGACTGCTTCTCAGCATAATCTGCCGGCAATTCACGCAAGCCTGTCAGTACATAATAACGGTGGCGCGCATGCATCAATTCAGCCTCGGCGCGTACTTTCTCTTTTTCCACACGCAAGGTTTCCTGCTCGGCCAGCATGGCATCGGTTTTGGCTAACTCGCCCGCACGGTAGCGCTTATCAACATCGGATTGCAGTTTTTTCGCCACCTGCAGTTTATTGAATGCCAGCGACAGGTTATTTTCATTCACGGCAATATTCCACACCGCTTCACGCAACTGCCCTGCAACCTGCAGCTTGAGGCTCTGGCGGCTTGCGCCGGCAGAAGCCTGGATTGCCTCGGCCACTTTCATGCGGTTGTCGCGCTGCTTCGGCAGCCATACCGGCAGTTCCAGCTCGGCCTGCCAGTCACGTTCGCCACGACCGCTGCCTATCGCATCATTCTGGTGGATAAGGTTAACGGCTGGCGCAGAAGGCAGCAGGGCATTGGCTACGCGATTTCTTGCTGCAACCATGACATCGCGCGACTGCAGCGATGCCTGCATGGGCGTGCGCGCATAGGCTTTTTCCAGCACCTCGGATAACTGCAGGCCTGGATTCACCACAAGCTCGTCAAAATGATCAACATGGTGACTTGCCTGCGCTGCCGGCGGCAAAGTCTCCATTTGTTCCTGCGCTGCAGTAACCGTCATGCCGGCAAAGCAGGCAATACCGGCAAGCGGCAAGCAAAAACGACTGAAAATAGTCATAAAACTCTCCTGAAATCAAAAGAACATCCGCGCAAACCGCGAACGTTGATTAAGCGATAGTTTTAGAACAAAGGAGGGGCGCGCGGCCTGGAAAGCGACCGCAAATATAATAACGGAAGGGGATGCCTGGCTGGTTTGATACCAGCCAGGCTAATCGTGATGGCAGCCAGGCTGATCACAAACAGCAGCGTGAATAACGGCAAAGGCAGCGGATCGATATTTTTTTCGACGGCTTCATTCACACCGATGGTATGTACGGGAGGACTGCTGATTGTGTTGAATGCATGCTCGGCACCCGGAACTTGCGCCAGGCCCTGGGCATGCACATGCAGGCCCTGCCCCTGGGCTGGGGAATCAGCCTCTAGATGCGCATGGATAAAAGGCAACACGGTCTGCAATAATGCAAACCAGATCACCACAATCCATAAAAGTCTTTTGCGCAGAGCCATCAACATAAGGAAACTTTATCAGCTATCTTCAGCAATTACAAATCACATTATTACAGGCATGCAACTAGCACATAGCTGCCTGAGGCCGCTATGTGCAGTAATTTATTTGGTACGTCTTTTTGGGATGTAAGTTGCCCCGTTGGATTCAATATGGCGGAAGGTAATGCGTCCGTTATTCACATCATAAGGAGATAATTCCAGCGTGACTTTATCACCTGCAAGAATACGGATATGGTTCTTTTTCATTTTACCGCCGGTGTACGCAATGAGCGTGTGCCCGTTATCCAGCGTCACGCGATAGCGTGAATCCGGCAATATCTCCATTACCACGCCACTCATTTCAATCAGCTCTTCTTTAGCCATATATTGCTCCAAAATAATATTAAGACCCGCATTGATGCAGCAAACTTAAAAATTTGTAGCAACCCTAAAACCGTGGGAATAGTGAGAATAAAATAACCATACTGACTGCGCCTGCACCACCAAACGCAGGCGCGACTATAGCCTTGCCGACCTAATTAAGCAAGCAATACCAATGAATTAAGTCAGGCAAATACCCATCACCCCCCAGCCCCTGTCAAATATAATTCAAATAGTGCTTGACACGGCTGGCATTAGCACGTAAAAAGCTATTTAGGCGTTTGAATTTTTTTATTTTTGGCCTTTATTTAAGGCCTTTATTATTTAAAAACCCAAACTTTCTCAGGGTGCCTCCCTTTTAAAAAAGTATGGAATAAGATATGGCAACAGGTTTAGTAAAATGGTTTAATGACTCTAAAGGTTTTGGTTTCATTACTCCTGACGCAGGTGGCGACGATTTATTCGCACATTTCTCAGCTATCGTTGATAGCGGTTACAAAAGCTTGAAAGAAAACGAGCGCGTTTCTTTCGACGTAACAGACGGACCGAAAGGTAAACAAGCTTCTAACATTCAGAAGCTTTAATACTAAAGAATCCATAAAAAATGACCCTATCATGGGTCATTTTTTTGGGCGCTAGCCATAGGTCGACATGGGTTTTCAGCTATTGCAATTTTAACTGCTGCATCGCTTAGCCAGCATTTCTCATTTGCCTTGCCTTGCCTGCCGCAACGCATCGCCATTCGCGGCCGCCGAAACACCATTAAAACGCGCCTGACATCTGCACCCAAAGCCTGGGGGCATGCTCAGAAGACGCCGGATCAGACAAAGGCGCCCCGCCCTGCACAGGCCACGCCAGATAGCTGTTAAGCTGCAAACCGAACAACGCCGCATTAACCCCCGCCCCGGCCCCGGACAGGGTGCGTGTATTATCAGTCGTCAGAAAATCATTCCGGTTAATCCGGATATTTCCATAGTCATAGAACAACACCCCTCTAAACTTGGGTGTAAAGTAATGTACCAGTTCCAGGTTAAGCAGGTTACCTTCATCTCCGCTCGCCTCCCCCTGCGGGTAAGCCCGCACGCCATACGCGCCACCCAGGCTGAATTTTTCAGAGGAGTTCAGGTTGCTGCCGGCCCATTGACCGGAAAGCGTCATGGAAAACGTATCCTGGTCAGTCACACGCTGCAGGCGGTTCAGCATATACGTGGCTTTCACAAAGTCACCATTGCTACGCGCGCTGCCTTCATCGATCAGGCGTGAAGCTGCATCCATATTCAAATGACCGGCGTACATCACTGCATCAAACGAATTTCGCCCGCCGCCGTATACCGTATCCTGCCGCTCGCCATTCAAACCCGCGCTCACCAGTTGCACCCGTTTATCGGTATCCGTGAATACTGCGTCCATGCGGTCATTCAACTTTTTATTTTCATAAGTCAGCACGCCGAACAATGCACTGGTCTGGCTCAACATCAATGGATAAGTTGCAAACAGGCTGGCGGTTTCACTGCGGCCACCAGCATCAAGCGATTCAAACTCCCTGCCTAACAGATAACGGTTGCGCGAATAGCTTGCGCCTATCCGCAATCCATCACCGCCTACCGGCACCTGGTAAGCTACGCGCCCGTACAGCAGGTCACCGCTGCTGCCGACGCCCCACATCGTAAGCTGATCACCCAATTTCAACGGACTGTTAACATTCAAGGTCACGCCGAGCTGGTATTCGCCCGTGTAACGGTTACCATGATTACTGAGCTGTATGCGCCCGCTATAAGGCGCTGACGGCGTGGTTTCGACCAGCAGGTCAGAGGTGCCTGCTTTATTGCCGCCCTGCAAGCTGGCATTCACATTATCAACGCCCACAGTGCCCCGCAGCAGTAGTAGCTGGCGATCAATCGCGGGTTTCTGCAAGGCATCCCCGGTGTTCAAGTGCTTCAGGTGACCCAGTATCCTTCCATCAGAAACCCTGGAGCTATTCTTGAGCTTTACCTGATCAAGCGCCCCTTCCTGCACGGCAATATTCAGGATCCCGTTGTTGATATCCTGCTCCGGAATATAGGCATTGGCTAGAAAGTACCCACGTTTGCGATAATAAGCAGTAATGCGTGCCGCACCGGCTTCAAGCTGGCTTAAGGTGTGCGTCCCGACGGCCAGGTCGGCCACGAGCGCCTGCAGCACACGGGCAGGAAACTTCTCGGCACCGGTGACATGCACCCTGGTGACTGCAATCGCAGTATCGTCCGCCATCAGAGCAGTGGATGGCACTTCAGTCTCTGTAGCCAATGGCTCCGGGGAGCTTAACTCTTTTGGCGCAGCCTGAAGCCGCTGCCCCTGCTGCAATTCACGCGTCACCTGTCCGGCATCGGGCTGCGGCGAAGCAGCCTGCACGCCGGCACTGAAACCGGCACTGGCGATTCCTGCCACGAGCAGCAGCCATCTGGTGCTGATTTTTTCTTCTGTACTCAATTAAAATCCCTTATGCAGACATGCCTGAATTTAATTGTTTTTCATGTGTGATTTTCATCGGCACACCTCATGGCTTTTGTGCTTTATCTTTAACTGTGCTTCCTTCTTCATTCGGTTTGCACTTACGTTTTTTACTATCATTGCCATCCGCAGATTCATCCGCTGTAAAATCCAGCCCGCAGGTATCCTCCTCGGCATCGATGAATCGCTCAAAAACAGCCCCGGAAGAACTCGTGATCAGCACGCCTTCCCCGCAGCTGGCTGCCAAAGGTTTTTCTGAGGGCTTATCACCAGACACTTCGTTCGGCGGTTTTTGTGCATCCGGGATATTGGGCTGCACCACCACCAGCAGTTCCGCCTGCGAAGCGGCATTGTTCACAAAGGTATAACCCAGGCTGCTCAGCAGGCCATTCACGTAATTGATATCGTAAGAACCCGGATCAGATCCTCCGCCGGAAAACACGGCATTGCCGGATATTCCGGATGTCTGCGCGTTATCGCCATCGATAAAGCCATTGTATGTAAGGGCGTATGGGCCTGGATGATCGCCATAACTGACCGTTTGCTGACCGGGCGTCACTGAAAGTACGGGAGCTATGCTATAAAACAGCCAGTTACCGCTTGCAGCATAAGCTGGCGTGCTGCCTGCCACATAAGCCTGGTTGTAATGCTTGCCGGTTGGCAGCATGCCGCCCAAAGTGTTGAGTGCCGGATCAGTGGAATATACCGCCCAGCGGCTAGCTATCAACGGGGCACTGCTCCCTGAGTTGTTGATAAAATTACCGCCGATAGCCGCCAGGGTAACGCTCCCCAGCCCTGCATCCAGCGTGACGCCATTAGCAATAGTGATGGCTGCGATACCTGGGTCACGTTCCCCTGGAATCGCAGCAGTGTCACCGGCAACTGCGCTGAGATTTCCATTATCGGTCGTGATGCCCGCATCGAAATGAATATTGCGCCCGGCCTGCAACATCAGGCTGCCGCCATCGCCACTGGCATTATTTACCGCAACCGCACTGGAAACAGTAATGTCATTGCTGGCCTGAAGAACGACATTGGTACCGGCACTCAGCATGGATGCCAACTCAGCATGTGAAACAGTCACGGCCTGGCCGGAATAATCGGCAAAACCAATGGTGCTCGCGAGCGAACCCGTCATCTGGCTGAACAGGTAAACCGCGCCCCGGTCAAGCGCAGCATTGGCGGAACCGTCATCCAATATCGCTCCGGCAACAAGGCGGTCACCCAAACCATTGAGCGCAACCGAGGTGCCAAAATAATCCCCAGTGTCCAAGCCTGCGAGATTAAAATCACCAGTACCGGCATAGCCTTTACCTATTGTTGACTGCAGGCTGCCGCCAGCGAAGTTGGCATCCATAAAGCCAAACTGATAAACCGCACCGCTGCCTGGCGCCAGGTTACCGGCACCATCATCATTAAAAGCGCCTACAGCAAGCCGGTCGCCGGCTGCATTAAGCGCAACCGCTCGCCCGAACCCATCACTGCTTTCCAGGTTAGCCACATCCATGTTATTGCTGCCGCTATAACCTTTACCCGCAATTGCCAGCAGGCTGCCCCCTGTAAAACTGCCATCGACAAACCCAAGCAGGTACACGGCACCGCTATCCGTCGCAAGGTTGGCTGCGCCGTCATCGCCAAAAGCACCTACGGCAAGGCGGTCACCTGCGCTGTTGAACGCAGCGGCAATCCCGAAGCGATCCTGATCACCAAGATTAACGACATCAAGGTTATTACTGCCGGTATAGCCCTTGCCGACCATCCCCAGCAAATTGCCACCGGTAAAATGATTATCGGCAAAACCATACAAGTACACCGCACCGCTGTCGGCAGCGATATTGCCGGCACCATCGTCGCCGTAAGCGCCTACAGCCAGGCGGTTACCCAAGCCATTGAGCGCAACCGCGCTGCCGAAACCATCCAGCGTTTCCAGGCCAGAGACGTCCCGATTATTACCGCCGGCATAACCCTTGCCTATAACCGCCTGCAAGCTGCCAGCGGTGAACCTGTTATCGGCAAAAGCGAAAAGATAGGCAGCGCCCGTATCAAGCGCAAGGTTACCGGCGCCATCATCGCCCAAAGCCCCCACGGCAAGACGATCACCCACGGCATTCAGGGAAACGGAAGATCCAAAGAAGTCATTGCTATCCAGGCTGGCGATATCCACATTATTGCCGCCTGTATAACCTCTGCCGATAGTGCCCCGCAATGTACCGCCGCTGAAGTTGCCATCGGTAAAACTGAATAGCTGCACGGCACCGCTGCCCACGGCGACGTTACCGGCGCCGTCATCACCAGGCAACCCGACAGCAAGCAGGGTGCC
This sequence comes from Methylotenera sp. G11, assembly GCF_000799735.1. Taxonomy (NCBI): domain Bacteria; kingdom Pseudomonadati; phylum Pseudomonadota; class Betaproteobacteria; order Nitrosomonadales; family Methylophilaceae; genus Methylotenera; species Methylotenera sp. G11. Next base: position 1,321,012 of record NZ_JUHH01000001.1, read on the forward strand.
TGCGGCATTCAGGGCTACGGATGTTCCAAAATAGTCATACACAGCCCCGGCTGTATCTACATTGTTGCCCCCTGCGTAACCTGCCCCGATCAAAGCATTGTAAGTCCAGCTGCTGATGCTCATGTAGTCACCGATGATGATGTTTTTGGGGTCTAGCAAAAGCGTATCGGCACCTGTCACACCGGCTAAACCAGCCCGGCGCAGTGTCTCGGCTGAAGAAATCTCCACAGCGCCGCCACGCACTGCTCCGCTGGCATTGACACGGCCCAGCTGTGTTGTTTCTTTATCCGACCAGAAAATGGCTGTACCACCCACACCATGTGCAGACGACACATTCACCCGTGTGCTATCGTTCACAAACAGCTTCTGCGCGTTATCGATCTCCGGCACACCCTGCCAGCGCGTAACAAACTGATCATAAGCCTGTGCTGCCGGCTGATATTTTCCGCCCTGAAAAGCACCGCCTATGCGAACCAGCCCCCCTTGCAGAACTCCGGAAGCATCAATCTCTGCCGAAAGCAGGCGCACGCTGTAACCGCTCATATCCACGTGCCCGCCGATACCCGCAGTGCCAAGTGCATGATAAGTGCCGGAGCTGAGAATGCCATCCGCGGCATTGACACTGATGCTGCCGCCATTGACACCACTCACGTCAGTATAGCTGGTGGAGGATTCGATGATCTCGCCACCAGCCTGATAACTGACATGACCGCCATTGCCCGTTACACCGGTGGCAAGCACATGGTCGGACAGCGACAGGTCACCGCCGGCAACCACATTCACCTGGCCGCCATTGCGCCAGCCGCTGGCATTCACCTGGCCGCCAAGCGCAACAAAGCGGCCACTCACTTCCACTTCACCGCCGCTTCCGCCCTGGATTGCGCTAACACCAGTTGCACTGGCATTCGCCGCACTGGCATCCAGCGTACCGGTATTGCTCACAACCGCATCACCGCTTAGGCGAATCACGCCTGCATTGTTTTTTACGGTGCGCGCCCGCACGATACCAGTATTGTTAACCGCCGCCGTGGTGATGGCATCGGCAGCCCTGGCACCCATAAACACCTGGCCGCCATCGGCCTGGATAAGCTGCCTGTTTTCGGCAAGGGCATTGATTGCCCCCTGGTCGATGGTATAGCCAAACAATGAACCATCATCGAGATTCAGCGTAACCTTATCACCGGCGGCCAGCAGCACAGTGCCAAGGCTGGCACTGATAACCCCCTCGTTACGCACTTCCGGCGCCAGCAGTGCAATGTAGCCACTTTGCGCTGCCGTCAACCTGCCCTGGTTAACCACAGAACCGGCACCACCGGGGTTGCTGAAAACATAGCGACCCGCCATAAAGTCAGCCACATCAAGGCCTAGTGTAGTCGCCACCAGGCCACCAACATTCACCTGCGCATGGCTGCCGAACAAAACACCATTAGGGTTACTGATAAAAAGCTGGCCTTTGGCATGGATGTTGCCCAATATACTGCTAGGATCCTGACCCAACACACGGATCAATGCAATATCAGTGTCGAAGTTTTGCTTAAGCACAAAGGTTTCGCCGGCTTGCACGCCAAATGCCGCGGCATTGATAGCAAGCCTGGCAGAATCCTGCACAACCAGATTACTGTTCACGATGGCGCCCTGCCCGCCGACGATCACGCCGCCTTCCAGGCCGGCAAAAACATGCACCGGCGACAATAATGCCGCAATAAAAACGAACGGAGCCTTTTTTAACCAGAACCGGCAGCAGCCTTTTTGATGACTAAAATACTGATTACGTTGTTTTAACAAAAAAACCCCCAGCCTATTGGGCACCATCACAATTTCTTGCCAAGCTGTATTTTTGTTATCAATCAAACGCATCTCACACGCATCCATCACCTGAAAAAACTACGACTCACTGCCGGGGCGCCACCAAAACACAGGCATCCATAAACAAAGGCATCATGAATTGTGTGCGCCTAAAAAACCCTTACGCAAACTGCAAGCCGCTAAACCTTTTTCACTGCCGCAGCCTCAACTTGCTGCAAATACTCTTTCAGTTCTCCAAGTGCAGCCAACGGCAACGCCACCCTGTGCGATAAACGGCGGAACTCGCCTTTACCATCTGGCGTAGGCGCAACTGACTGGTAAAAATCAATCTTCAAAACCCCTGACCGGATCGCAAAGCTCATCACGCCATCTGCATATATTTCGCTATCAGGCCGCGCTGGCTCTCTCAACGTTTCACGAACCGCTGCATTTTCAAGAGTTTTAGCAACACTGTTATCCTGCTTTTTATCTTCTGCCATCATTCCTCTTTCTATTTTCAAATTAATTTAAAAAAACCTGTAAAGATGGGCTACCGTTAATAAAATGTTTTAAAAAACCTAGATTGCCAGGCCTTTCTGCAGAACAACCTTTTCCATCAGCTACAGAATGCTTGTATTCACATTGCTGAGAATATCGGTATCAACCAGCAACTGCGCTGCAACCCCGGTAGCGTTATACACGGCATAAGTCTGGCCGCCATTGGTCACCGTACCTACAGAGGCACCCCAGCCGCTTGAAATCACAGCATCATTCGCATCACCATCGATCACCAACTGGTGGCGTTGTTCCGGGTTAATCGGGTTTCCGTTACCATCAACGCCGCCTGCCGCCAAAGCAGCACCTACCCAGCCGTTTGCGTTGTTAAACAGGTTCATGCCGCTCATATCCAGCACGTCTTTCACATTCAGCCTAAGCGTATTATCACCTGAACCAGTAATATCAATTCTTTCAATCGAATCTATACGTGAGCCGCCATCGGGGGTGCTTGCCGCCTGATTTTTAATGGCGGTAAAATCAAGCGTAATGCCGCTACCTCCAAGCAAACTGATGGTATCAATGCCGGTGCCGCCATCAATGCGTGCCAGCTGATCAATATTGTCACTACCAATGTCGCCAAGGTTTTCCCTTAGTGCTTTTATGTTGCTAGCATTAATAACGAAAGTATCATCACCTCTACCGCCATACATGACGTCTGCCCCGCCATTACCGGTAATGGTGTCGTTGCCGTCACCAGCCACAAAAATTTCAGAAGCAGTGGTACCAGCTAAACTATTTGCACCGGAAGTACCTAGATAATCAACCGCTGCCGCACCCGTTAAATGCGTTCCGCCAAAAATCACATAGCTGCGGCCAGCGTCAATGTTTGCACCAACATCGGCACGGTCTGACCCTACAATCAAATCATCAAAGCCATCGCCGTTCACATCGCCGGCAGCCGAAACGCTTTGACCGGTATGATCGCCTGCAGATTGTCCATTGATAGCAAAGCCGCCGTTGCCCAGCACTATTTGAGATAATTCAACCGCTGTACCAGAGGCTTTGCCATAAACAACATAGTTACGCCCGGAATCCACACCAAATGATGTATCTCTAACCGGGGCACCAACAATCAGATCCGCCAATCCGTCGCCGTTAATGTCACCTGCAGCAGAAACACTATGGCCAGACCAACTATTAGCGTCAGCTCCAGTCTCAGCATTAATGGCAAAACCACCTATACCATTAGCAACATTAGCTAAATCAACATCCGCGAAACCTGATTTACCGAATACCACATAACTACGCCCCGTATTGGTACCTGCATCGTCATCGAACTGCACTCCAACAATAAGGTCAGCGTAGCCATCACCGTTCACGTCACCGGCACCGGAAACTGCATAACTGATTGAACCATCAATACCAATACCATCGTTTACAGTCGCCAAGCTGTTTTTAATAATAAAACCAGCATTATTAGCAGTTAACTCACTCACGTTTAAGTGACCGGTAAAACTACCTCCTAACACGACATAAGCGACACCGGCATCTACCGCATTAAAGTCGCTTCCGGGGATGCTAATCACCACATCAGCCTTACCGTCACCGTTCACATCGCCGGCGCCGGACACGCTGTAACCCGTCATATCGCTTGAAACCAAGTTGCTAATGCCAAAACCACCTGTTCCACTAAATGCTGCGCTTACATCCACATCATTCGCATTTGCTTTACCGTAAACCACAACACCCACACCGGCATCTACCGCGTTATAGTTGCTTCCGGGCAGGCCAACGATAAGGTCAGCCAAGCCGTCACCATTCACATCACCAGCAGCAGAAACCGAACGACCATTAAGATCACCTGTAGCGGCATTGTAAATTCTGAAACCTTTCGCACCCAATGCATCAAGATTAACGTTATCAGTGGTGTCGCCAACACCCACTTTACCAAACACCACAAAAGACTCACCCGAGCCGCTGTATCCTTCCGCGCCTACAAGCAAGTCCGCTAGACCATCACCATTCATATCCCCTGCTGCCGACACGCTATAACCATTTTTAGCACTAGCTTGAGAAGTGGTAATTGCAAAACCTCCTACACCCAAGGCAACGTCACTAAGCTCCACAGCTGCCGTATTGTCGCCCTTACCATACACAACATAGGTTTTACCAAGTGCAGTACCAGTAAGGCCAGGCGCCCCTACAATCACATCATCACGGCCATCGCCGTTCACATCACCGGCGTTAGCTACGCTCCATCCACTCAAATCATCTGCAACTGCGCCGTTAATTACAAAACCGCCATTGCCGGCTGCGGTATTAACCAAATTCACATTAAGCTGTTGAATCCTTACGTCATTATCCACAAGAATCTGTGAGTTACCGATACGGCTGTTGTAGACGTTGTATGTATTACCGCCATGGGTGACAGTGCCGGCAACACTATTCCACTCGTCATTGAGCTGAAGAGTATCGGCACTGGTGCCATCCACCACCACCTGGTTGCGGAAATTGGCTGCCAGCGTCGGAAAGGTATAGGTGCCATTGGCCCAGCCATTAACCCCGTTGGTAAATTCGTTGTAACCACCCAGGCCTTGCAAGCCACTATTACCACTATTGTCGGATTCATTTTGATGGACATTACCGCCAATAATCATATCGGCAGTCAAGGTAAGTGTCTGTGCAGTGGTAGCATCCAAGTCTAAGCTATGCCCTGCACCTGTAATCACCGGCGTGCCGCCGCTAGCATTGCTATCCGTTGGGTCGTTATTCAACCCACCTATACGAATCACAGCACTATTGGTAACACCAAGATTGTTGTTATAAGTGAAGTAAACGTCTTTAATATCACCCTCTGCCAGCGCATCAGCGGTAGCGTTAGGAGTGAATACAACATTGCTACCAACCACATCAACCCTACCATACTCAAAGCCACTGGCATCTCTAACAATGCCATAAATGCCATTCTCCAAGGTAAGACTTGTAGCAAGCGCTCCATCGTTACCTAGCAAACTATTCGAAGTACCACCGCTTCCTATTGCTATAGTCAGTGCCGTATCCTCATCCGTGCCTAAGTTCAGCGTCACTTGGTTTGCCAAATCAAACCGATCAGTCAATATATTGTAACGATAGAATACTGAGTTTTGATTCTGGTTACTTCCATTACTATTGTTTGCCACCACTAAATATTGCTCACCGTTGAGGGTATAGCTCTCCCAATCAATAGCCCCAATTGTTGGAATATTTTGTAGCACGTCAAATCCACCGGCGCCTGCATTCTTAGCGGCATTCCATTTATAAATAGTTGAGTTAATGGAATAGTCTGACACTCCATCAAATAGATTTGCCACCGCTAGATATTGAGCACCATTGATCGTGAAACTCTCAAAGTCGATGGCACTGGAGGTTTGTATTAAATCTACTGGCGTAGTAATGAATAACCCTGTATTGGCATCCCATTCGTAAATGGCTGAATCCTGGATAAAGTTAGTAGCAAGCCGCGTGTTAGTCACTGCCAGATATTGCTTAGCCCCAACAGTGAAACTTTCAAAATCGTAAGCACCTTTAGTGGCTATATCTTGCAAAAATTGAAAGCTGGAGCCGTTCCATTCATATATTTTAGAGTTAAGCATAAAATTGCTATCACTCGTACCAGCACCATTATAATGACTGGTCTGTGCCAGATATTGCTTACCGTTGATGGTAAAACTTTCCCAATCTTGTACACCTACTGTTGCAATAACCTGATCCACTACAAACGCTGAACCATTCCATTTATAAATTGCAGAATTTGTATTTGGATTAATCACTCCATCAGTATAGTTTGCCACTGCCAAATACTGCTCGCCATTAATGGTAAAACTTTCCAAATCATTGGCATATTGAGTGGTTGAAATGGTTTGCACAGCAGCACCAAACTGCGCAGTACTATTATTCCATTTATAAAAATTCAAGCTACTGTTACCAGCAGTGGCTAAATACTGCTCGCCACTTATGGTAAAGCTTTCAATCTCCCTGACACCGGCTCCTGTTGTGCCAGCTAAGCTTTCATAGTCAACAAAGATTGCACCATTCCAATGATAGATTTTTGAAGCTGCGCCTGGGGCATTAGCTGCCTCAGCTAAATATTGCTCACCATTCACAGTGAAAGACTCCCAACCCGCGGCACCACTGGTTGCCATCTCCAAGCTGGTGCTGTTATAGGTTGTTGCATCGAGCACAGGGCTGCTGATTGTGATATCCAGCGCAGAACTAGCCGCACTGGCATTGCCCGCTGCATCAGTGGCAATTGCCTTGACACGATGGCTGCCAGGCGCCGCCAAGCTGATGTCGATACCTGTAGAAAAAGCTGCTGCCGTGCCGGTTGCAAGCAATTCACCGCCATCAATAACGCCATCATTGTCTGCATCATCAAACAGTTGCACGGTGCTGCCTGCTTCTGCCGTACCGCTAATCGTTAACCCTGAAGTGTGGCTGGTGATATTGTCATTATTGATCTCAGTGTCATCGGCCGCCGCCAAATCAAGCGCGCTTGGTGCTGCCGGGGACGATGTATCCACCAGATAACCTGCGTTATCTGCTACCGCACTGTGGCTGAGAATTGCACTCTCACCACCGGCGTTTTTAATGCTGCCGCCGTTTAAGCTCAAGCTATTGATATTAATGGCAATACCATTAGCATCGTTCTGCCCTGACTGTATGGTGTAAGCAAAAACCAATGCAGTGCTGCCGGTGCCGGAGCTGTAATTGGCCTGCACTGTGGTGCCGCCTATGTTAATCGCAAGTTGCGGGGTGCCAGTAACGTTAACCAACTGGCTCATGTTCACAGTGATATAGACAGTATCGCCTGCGTTAAGCGTATTATTCTGAGCGCCAGTGGCACTGGTGATAGAGACTGCGCTTACTGTAGGCTCTGTGCCGGAAAAAACCTGAAGCGCCAAATAATTATGGGTTACTCCCATTTCTGAAGCCACATACGCACCAGAAAAATTAACCCCTACATGACCGCCAACTGCAGGGGTCGATGACCAGAATGAATCACCCCAGCCTTGAGGTATGCCTGCTGACCCATTGATGCCGCTGTTAAAAGCATCCCAAATGGCTGTTAAATCATTATAAACGGCTGGATTTGCAACTGCGGTTTCACCAGTCACCCCACCGTCACCGAGAGCAGGAACTGTCGGGAATAAAGCATTTCCAGACCCGTCAACACCAATACCATAAGTAAGCAACGCCAGCTTATAACCGTTATAACTGCCTGATGCTGCAAAGCGATAGGTCTCTGTCGTACCATACATACCATCAGCATTAAGAACAGTCGTGTTTTGCACCCCATTTACATCATAATTAAAAAGACTGTCTATCGTGTCATGGGCAGCTTGGTCAATGACTGTTGTTGTGCCATCTCCGTTCGTGTCCCAATAGAAATACCAATTACCTTCCACCTGTATGCCATGAGTCAGCAAACCTGTGCCTATATCAATTGCATCGACACGGGCATTTGCATTATCTGCAACTGCGGAATGTGATATTGCAGCAGCTGAAGCATTTGCGACAGAAGCTATAGTGCCGCTATTCAGGGATAAACTTCCAGCATCAATACTGATACCGTTATGATCAAAATCTTCTCCAGTTGCTACACCGTTGGTAACAGAGTCGGCTTTTAATTCATATGCAAATTGCAAGGTATTAGTGCCACTGCCCACACCATTATAAGTAGCGTAGCGTGTAATGCCCCCAATATTTAAAGCAAGCTGTGGGCTACCGGTTACATTAACAGCGTCATCAAAAGTTACGCTATAAATGACGCTATCCCCATGTCCGGCAACCACATCGTAATCTAACGCAAACTTATTGCCATAAGTGGTTGTAGTTGCACTTGTAAGCGAAATACCTGTGATCTCAGCTATGTTGTTGACATTGACGGTGATGACCGCAGTGTCGCTTAAGCTGCTGTCAGTCGCACTCACGGTCAGGGCGTGACTGGTCGCGGTTTCGTAGTCCAGGGTTTTGCCCACTGCTATGGTGATGGCGCCGGTGGCGCTGTTAATCTCAAAGATGCCGTCGGCATTGCCCGCCGTGATGCTGTAGGTGATGGCGGCGCCATCCCGGTCTAAGTCAGTGCTAGTAAAGCTGTCGCTCACATTGTAAACAGCGCTGCCGGCCGCGATGTTTTCATCGAGGGCGACACTGGCGTCTGCGATGTTAGGCGCGTTGTCATTGAGGTTGTTGACGCTGACCACCACCGCATCACTGGCGCTGTTGCCGTCGGCGTCAGTGACGGTCAGGGTGTAGTTGTAGACGTTGTCGGCGCCGGTGTCAGCCGGGGCTTCGTAGTCACGGGCGATCATGCTCACCACGCCGGTGGCAGGGTCAACCGTGAACAGTGCGGCGTCGGCGCCGCTTAAGCTGTACGTCACCGCGCCGATCGGGGTGCCGGTGAGTACCGGGGCGGCGCTGGTGTAGGCGCTGTTCTCGGCCACGGAGGCGTCGGCCTGGCTCAGGCTGAGTGCGGACACTTCGATGACGTCGGTGACGCTGACCACCACCGCATCACTGGCGCTGTTGCCGTCAGCATCGGTGACGGTCAGGGTGTAGTTGTAGACGTTGTCGGCGCCGGTGTCAGCCGGGGCTTCGTAGTCACGGGCGATCATGCTCACCACGCCGGTGGCAGGGTCAACCGTGAACAGTGCGGCGTCGGCGCCGCTTAAGCTGTACGTCACCGCGCCGATCGGGGTGCCGGTGAGTACCGGGGCGGCGCTGGTGTAGGCGCTGTTCTCGGCCACGGAGGCGTCGGCCTGGCTCAGGCTCAGGGTGGCGGTTTCGATGACGTCGGTGACGCTGACCACCACCGCATCACTGGCGCTGTTGCCGTCAGCATCGGTGACGGTCAGGGTGTAGTTGTAGACGTTGTCAGCGCCGGTGTCAGCCGGGGCTTCGTAGTCACGGGCGATCATGCTCACGACGCCGGTGTTGGCGTCAACCGTGAACAGTGCGGCGTCGGCGCCGCTTAAGCTGTACGTCACCGCGCCAATCGGGGTGCCGGTAAGTACCGGGGCGGCGCTGGTGTAGGCGCTGTTCTCGGCCACGGAGGCGTCGGCCTGGCTCAGGCTGAGTGCGGACACTTCGATGACGTCGGTGACGGTGACCACGACCGCATCGCTGGCGCTGTTGCCGTCAGCATCGGTGACGGTCAGGGTGTAGTTGTAGACGTTGTCAGCGCCGGTGTCAGCCGGGGCTTCGTAGTCACGGGCGATCATGCTCACGACGCCGGTGTTGGCGTCAACCGTGAACAGTGCGGCGTCGGCGCCGCTTAAGCTGTAGGTGACGCTGCCAATCGGGGTGCCGGTGAGGACCGGGGCGGCGCTGGTGTAGGCGCTGTTCTCGGCCACGGAGGCGTCGGCCTGGCTCAGGCTGAGTGCGGACACTTCGATGACGTCGGTGACGCTGACCACCACCGCATCGCTGGCGCTGTTGCCGTCAGCATCGGTGACGGTCAGGGTGTAGTTGTAGACGTTGTCAGCGCCGGTGTCAGCCGGGGCTTCGTAGTCACGGGCGATCATGCTCACGACGCCGGTGGCAGGGTCAACCGTGAACAGTGCGGCGTCGGCGCCGCTTAAGCTGTACGTCACCGCGCCGATCGGGGTGCCGGTGAGTACCGGGGCGGCGCTGGTGTAGGCGCTGTTCTCGGCCACGGAGGCGTCGGCCTGGCTCAGGCTGAGTGCGGACACTTCGATGACGTCGGTGACGCTGACCACCACCGCATCACTGGCGCTGTTGCCGTCAGCATCGGTGACGGTCAGGGTGTAGTTGTAGACGTTGTCGGCGCCGGTGTCAGCCGGGGCTTCGTAGTCACGGGCGATCATGCTCACCACGCCGGTGGCAGGGTCAACCGTGAACAGTGCGGCGTCGGCGCCGCTTAAGCTGTACGTCACCGCGCCGATCGGGGTGCCGGTGAGTACCGGGGCGGCGCTGGTGTAGGCGCTGTTCTCGGCCACGGAGGCGTCGGCCTGGCTCAGGCTCAGGGTGGCGGTTTCGATGACGTCGGTGACGCTGACCACCACCGCATCACTGGCGCTGTTGCCGTCAGCATCGGTGACGGTCAGGGTGTAGTTGTAGACGTTGTCGGCGCCGGTGTCAGCCGGGGCTTCGTAGTCACGGGCGATCATGCTCACGACGCCGGTGTTGGCGTCAACCGTGAACAGTGCGGCGTCGGCGCCGCTTAAGCTGTACGTCACCGCGCCGATCGGGGTGCCGGTGAGTACCGGGGCGGCGCTGGTGTAGGCGCTGTTCTCGGCCACGGAGGCGTCGGCCTGGCTCAGGCTGAGTGCGGACACTTCGATGACGTCGGTGACGCTGACCACCACCGCATCACTGGCGCTGTTGCCGTCAGCATCGGTGACGGTCAGGGTGTAGTTGTAGACGTTGTCGGCGCCGGTGTCAGCCGGGGCTTCGTAGTCACGGGCGATCATGCTCACCACGCCGGTGGCAGGGTCAACCGTGAACAGTGCGGCGTCGGCGCCGCTTAAGCTGTACGTCACCGCGCCGATCGGGGTGCCGGTGAGGACCGGGGCGGCGCTGGTGTAGGCGCTGTTCTCGGCCACGGAGGCGTCGGCCTGGCTCAGGCTGAGTGCGGACACTTCGATGACGTCGGTGACGCTGACCACCACCGCATCGCTGGCGCTGTTGCCGTCAGCATCGGTGACGGTCAGGGTGTAGTTGTAGACGTTGTCAGCGCCGGTGTCAGCCGGGGCTTCGTAGTCACGGGCGATCATGCTCACGACGCCGGTGTTGGCGTCAACCGTGAACAGTGCGGCGTCGGCGCCGCTTAAGCTGTAGGTGACGCTGCCAATCGGGGTGCCGGTGAGGACCGGGGCGGCGCTGGTGTAGGCGCTGTTCTCGGCCACGGAGGCGTCGGCCTGGCTCAGGCTGAGTGCGGACACTTCGATGACGTCGGTGACGCTGACCACCACCGCATCACTGGCGCTGTTGCCGTCGGCGTCAGTGACGGTCAGGGTGTAGTTGTAGACGTTGTCGGCGCCGGTGTCAGCCGGGGCTTCGTAGTCACGGGCGATCATGCTCACCACGCCGGTGGCAGGGTCAACCGTGAACAGTGCGGCGTCGGCGCCGCTTAAGCTGTACGTCACCGCGCCGATCGGGGTGCCGGTGAGTACCGGGGCGGCGCTGGTGTAGGCGCTGTTCTCGGCCACGGAGGCGTCGGCCTGGCTCAGGCTCAGGGTGGCGGTTTCGATGACGTCGGTGACGCTGACCACCACCGCATCACTGGCGCTGTTGCCGTCAGCATCGGTGACGGTCAGGGTGTAGTTGTAGACGTTGTCAGCGCCGGTGTCAGCCGGGGCTTCGTAGTCACGGGCGATCATGCTCACCACGCCGGTGGCAGGGTCTACCGTGAACAGTGCGGCGTCGGCGCCGCTTAAGCTGTACGTCACCGCGCCGATCGGGGTGCCGGTGAGTACCGGGGCGGCGCTGGTGTAGGCGCTGTTCTCGGCCACGGAGGCGTCGGCCTGGCTCAGGCTGAGTGCGGACACTTCGATGACGTCGGTGACGGTGACCACGACCGCATCGCTGGCGCTGTTGCCGTCAGCATCGGTGACGGTCAGGGTGTAGTTGTAGACGTTGTCGGCGCCGGTGTCCGCCGGGGCTTCGTAGTCACGGGCGATCATGCTCACGACGCCGGTGTTGGCGTCAACCGTGAACAGTGCGGCGTCGGCGCCGCTTAAGCTGTACGTCACCGCGCCGATCAGGGTGCCGGTGAGTACCGGGGCGGCGCTGGTGTAGGCGCTGTTCTCGGCCACGGAGGCGTCGGCCTGGCTCAGGCTGAGTGCGGACACTTCGATGACGTCGGTGACGCTGACCACCACCGCATCACTGGCGCTGTTGCCGTCAGCATCGGTGACGGTCAGGGTGTAGTTGTAGACGTTGTCAGCGCCGGTGTCAGCCGGGGCTTCGTAGTCACGGGCGATCATGCTCACCACGCCGGTGGCAGGGTCTACCGTGAACAGCGCGGCGTCGGCGCCGCTTAAGCTGTACGTCACCGCGCCGATCGGGGTGCCGGTGAGTACCGGGGCGGCGCTGGTGTAGGCGCTGTTCTCGGCCACGGAGGCGTCGGCCTGGCTCAGGCTGAGTGCGGACACTTCGATGACGTCGGTGACGCTGACCACCACCGCATCACTGGCGCTGTTGCCGTCAGCATCGGTGACGGTCAGGGTGTAGTTGTAGACGTTGTCGGCGCCGGTGTCAGCCGGGGCTTCGTAGTCACGGGCGATCATGCTCACCACGCCGGTGGCAGGGTCAACCGTGAACAGTGCGGCGTCGGCGCCGCTTAAGCTGTACGTCACCGCGCCGATCGGGGTGCCGGTGAGTACCGGGGCGGCGCTGGTGTAGGCGCTGTTCTCGGCCACGGAGGCGTCGGCCTGGCTCAGGCTCAGGGTGGCGGTTTCGATGACGTCGGTGACGCTGACCACCACCGCATCACTGGCGCTGTTGCCGTCAGCATCGGTGACGGTCAGGGTGTAGTTGTAGACGTTGTCGGCGCCGGTGTCAGCCGGGGCTTCGTAGTCACGGGCGATCATGCTCACGACGCCGGTGTTGGCGTCAACCGTGAACAGTGCGGCGTCGGCGCCGCTTAAGCTGTACGTCACCGCGCCGATCGGGGTGCCGGTGAGTACCGGGGCGGCGCTGGTGTAGGCGCTGTTCTCGGCCACGGAGGCGTCGGCCTGGCTCAGGCTGAGTGCGGACACTTCGATGACGTCGGTGACGCTGACCACCACCGCATCACTGGCGCTGTTGCCGTCAGCATCGGTGACGGTCAGGGTGTAGTTGTAGACGTTGTCGGCGCCGGTGTCAGCCGGGGCTTCGTAGTCACGGGCGATCATGCTCACCACGCCGGTGGCAGGGTCAACCGTGAACAGTGCGGCGTCGGCGCCGCTTAAGCTGTACGTCACCGCGCCGATCGGGGTGCCGGTGAGGACCGGGGCGGCGCTGGTGTAGGCGCTGTTCTCGGCCACGGAGGCGTCGGCCTGGCTCAGGCTGAGTGCGGACACTTCGATGACGTCGGTGACGCTGACCACCACCGCATCGCTGGCGCTGTTGCCGTCAGCATCGGTGACGGTCAGGGTGTAGTTGTAGACGTTGTCAGCGCCGGTGTCAGCCGGGGCTTCGTAGTCACGGGCGATCATGCTCACGACGCCGGTGTTGGCGTCAACCGTGAACAGTGCGGCGTCGGCGCCGCTTAAGCTGTAGGTGACGCTGCCAATCGGGGTGCCGGTGAGGACCGGGGCGGCGCTGGTATAGGCGGCATTCTCGGCCACGGAGGCGTCGGCCTGGCTCAGGCTGAGTGCGGACACTTCGATGACGTCGGTGACGCTGACCACCACCGCATCACTGGCGCTGTTGCCGTCGGCGTCAGTGACGGTCAGGGTGTAGTTGTAGACGTTGTCGGCGCCGGTGTCAGCCGGGGCTTCGTAGTCACGGGCGATCATGCTCACCACGCCGGTGGCAGGGTCAACCGTGAACAGTGCGGCGTCGGCGCCGCTTAAGCTGTACGTCACCGCGCCGATCGGGGTGCCGGTGAGTACCGGGGCGGCGCTGGTGTAGGCGCTGTTCTCGGCCACGGAGGCGTCGGCCTGGCTCAGGCTGAGTGCGGACACTTCGATGACGTCGGTGACGCTGACCACCACCGCATCACTGGCGCTGTTGCCGTCAGCATCGGTGACGGTCAGGGTGTAGTTGTAGACGTTGTCAGCGCCGGTGTCAGCCGGGGCTTCGTAGTCACGGGCGATCATGCTCACCACGCCGGTGGCAGGGTCTACCGTGAACAGCGCGGCGTCGGCGCCGCTTAAGCTGTACGTCACCGCGCCGATCGGGGTGCCGGTGAGTACCGGGGCGGCGCTGGTGTAGGCGCTGTTCTCGGCCACGGAGGCGTCGGCCTGGCTCAGGCTCAGGGTGGCGGTTTCGATGACGTCGGTGACGCTTAATGTGATTGCGCTGACAACCGACCATTGCGCGCCATCACTAGCTTGTATGCCATAATTAAAAATATTGGGAGAGATTTCATAGTCATTCTGGGCTACGCCTGCTAAAACACCAGCCGAAGTAATACTTATCTGACCACTATTGTTAATTGAAAAAAATCCATCTGCGCTGGTTTGTGTACCTGTTGCGCTAAAACGAAATGCGGTCACACCAATATTATCAGTAGCAGTAACCGTAGCAACTAGCGCCCCATCAATTTGATTTTCATCATAATTAAAAGTTTGCGCCAGAATGACCAACGGCTTAGAGCTATCAACCGTCACCAATTGCTCTTTTTCCGTGCTGTAGTTAGCACCATCAGAGACACGAAATTTAATTGTACTGGTACTGGTAAGCGCCCCATCCACGATGGTAGCGCTGTTGCCGCTCAGTTCAGTCACCAATACGTCGCGCCAGCCGCTGATGCCGTTGCTGTATTGCAGGGTTTCGCTGGCATTTAGTGCCGCGCTTAAGGTGGCATTGATGATGAGGCCGTCGTTGTCGTTGGTGATGAAGTCGCCTGCGATGCCGCTATCTGCACTGATGCTGTTGATAGTGACAGTCTGTGTTGGGGCTGCAGTATCAATGGTAATTACTTGGCTGGCTGCAGGGCCATAGTTGGTGCCGTCCGAGACGCGGAATTGAATGGTGTTGCTGCTGGTGAGCGCTGCGTCAGCAAAGGAGACATTAACCGCTGGGCTGCCGGTGATGTTGACGGCGGCTACGGTGTTCCAGCTTGCGCCATTGTTGTTACTATATTGCAGGGTTTCACCCGCGCCAAGCGCTGCGGACAGGGTAGCGTTGATGGTGAGGCCATTGTTGTCATTAGTAATGAAGTCGCCCGGCGTGCCGCTATCTGCACTGATGCTGTTGATGGTGATGGTCTGTGTTGGAGCCACAGTGTCAATCTTGATTACCAATGGCCCGCTTTGGGCGCTCACATTTCCAGCCAAGTCAGTCAACGTGAATGTGAAGTTATGCGTGCCGTCATTGACCGGAGCATTTGGCGTAAGCGTGCCGGTAACCGGATTATATGTGGATGGCGTTAAGACACCATCTATATAGAGGCTAGGCGTATCGGTGTATCCGGTACCGATATTGACACCGGGCGTCTTGTCGTCCGTGACAGCTGCGATACTCACCGGGTTCTGGTATGCCCCTGCGTTATCGTCATAGCTTGACGGAGCCGCCGGGGTCGCTGGTGCCACGGTATCTACCGTAAAGGTGATAACATTACTTTGTGCGACGGTATTGCCGCCCGCATCATGCAGTACATAGGCAAGCGTATGCACACCATCACTCAAAGGCGTTACAGGCGTGAGGCTGTTAGTGGCTGAGTTCCAAACTGATGGCACAATTACACCATCCAGCAGCAAAACGGGTGTCTGCCCGGCAGCCGGCGGTGCTATCACAAGCGCAGGGACATTATCATCGGTAACTCCCCCATTAGAAATTGCACCTGTGATTACGCCAACATCATCCATTGCTGTAGTGGTTACCGACACCGGGGTTATTGTTCCGTCCCCTCTTCCGCTATGACCTCCACCTCCAGTACTTAGTAAAATGAAACCTAAACCTGCAATACCGCCTAACGTACCTATAGGTGGCTCCTGTGAAGGAGGTAAATATACCCCCTTATCATTGTCATCTTCTTTAGCTGGCGTTTGGCCAGGCGTATCTTTTGCTATTTCATTACCGGCATTAGCAGCTGTTTCGGTTGCAACAGCATTTATTGGTTCTGAACTGGTACTGATTATTTCCTTTTCCTGTCCCAGGGTATCATCCCATGACAGTAGCTGCCCTTCTTCCTCACTTGCAGATTGAACATAAAAATCCTTCAGGACATACTCATCGCCTGCAGCGTCTTTAACGACCAGATCATTTCCCTTGCGCTTGGTACTGATATCCGCTTTCTTTGTCAGTCTGATAGTGTCACCTTTGGCAACCACCATTTGCTCGCCTTTTGCAAGGTTAACCACTTTGGCTTGATGCGTCGCGTTAACTACGATCATTTCGATTGTCATTTTACTACCCCTAACATTAAGTAATATTCAGTGTGAAGCTATCGGATTTTTCGGTTACCAATATCATTGATGCATTCAATACAACTACAACATTTTAAGGGAATTTTTCCCGTTTTTTTCAGCATATCTCGACATAAACTTTCAGTCAATCAGTTAGTTTCTTACCACAGGCATTGCAATTGCCGTTTGATTAATCCAAGTAATGAATGGACTACTACATACTTAACATCTATCAAGAACTATCTTTCGTGCAGACTTTCTTTTAAACCACGGGTAATCGGCTTGAGCAGATACTGCATGACCGTGCGCTGCCCAGTCTTAATCTCTGCACTGGCAGTCATGCCGGGAATGATCTCGATTTTTTCTGAACGTGGGTTACGCAGCTTGCTGCCAGCAGTGCGGACGATGCCACGATAATATTTCACGTCTTCCCGCGAGGTTTCCTCACGCAACGTATCCGGGCTTATGTATGTAAGTTCACCATTCAGTGTGCCGTAAATGGTGTAATCATAGGCATCCAGCTTAATACTGGCTGGCAGCCCTGGCCTCAGAAATGCCACATCGGCAGGCTTGATTTTGATTTCGACCAATAACTCCTCATCAATAGGTACAAGCTGCATGATTTCTTCAGCAGGGCGTACGACACCACCGCGGGTAGTAATGCGAATGTTTTTAACCACGCCTTTCACCGGGGCATATATATCGACCTGGTCAAGCACGGTTTTACGCGCCGCCAGCTGCTCTGTCTGCGACGAGAGTTCATCTTGCGCTTTTGCCAGTTCGGCCTGAGCTTCGCTCAGGTAGCGGTTGCGGCGCTGGGTGATTGAACCTTTGATTTCATTCACTTGCCGGCGCAGACGAATCACATCAACTTCACTTACTTCCCCTGTTTCCAGCATAGGTTCATTCAAGTTCAGTTCTTTCTGCACTAGCTGCATGGTTTCCTGTAGCACAGCAACCTCTTCATTCAGTGCAGATAATCGTTTTGAATATAGAATTTTTTGCGCATTCACTACCTCAGGAAAGTCGGCTGTACTTTTTGGGAAAATAAGCGGCACACCTAAAACCTCTGATCGTGACCTTGCAATTGCAGCTTCAAGTGAAGCTACTTTAGAGAGCGTTTCGCGATAGATTGCCTGTGCTTTGTCACTATCAATACGCAGCAGCAATTCACCCTTCTCAACAATATCCCCTTCTGAAACTTTTATCTCATTTACAATTCCACCATCCAGGCTTTGTATCGATTGGACGCGGCTGCTTGGTATTACCGTACCGGCGGCCCGGGTAACAATGTCCAGCTGCGATGCATATGCCCACCATCCAAACGCAATCACGCCTCCAATCAGCGATAGCAGTAATATGCCCCCCATCAGGAACTTGGCGCCATGATTTGTTGATACAACATTATTCAATTGATAACACTCCAATCAAACTCATGGTTCTCAAGCCGCCCTTATATGGGTGACAGGAGTTGAGAGTTGCTGCAGAACCTGGTCGCGCGGTCCATCAATAAGAACCTGGCCTTGTTCAAGCACGATAATGCGGCTGACCAAAGACAATATAGAAGGTTTATGCGTTGCGATTACCAGACTGCGATCTTTGCCAAGCCAGTCAGAGAAACGCTGTATGAACTCATTTTCAGTTTGCTGATCCATTGCGGCAGTTGGTTCATCCAGCAGAAAAACCCCGGGGTCTGCCAACATTAAACGGGCCAATCCAACTGCCTGTTTCTGGCCGCCTGACAACCCGCCGCCGCCTTCATATATAGGCATATCAAACCCTTTGGGATGATATGAAAGGTAACGGTCTATCCCTGTCACCTTTGCAGTCTCAAGCATCCGGTCATCGCTGACATCTCCAGCACCCAGCAGAAGGTTATCTTTCAATGTGCCTGAGAACAGGCGCACATCCTGCGTCATATAGCCAACCGAATGACGGAATATAGATGGATCAATCTGGTGAATGTCCACACCATCCATCAGCACTCGGCCTTTAGTTGGCATATATAACCCAGACAACAGTCGCAACAGGGTGGATTTACCTGAGCCGGTTCTGCCAAGCAGGGCTACACGTTCACCCGCTGCGATATCCAGCTTTGGAATATTTAAAGCAACAACATCCGACTCCCCATACGAAAACTGCACATTGGCAAGCGACAGATTACCCTGACAGCGATCCAGCAGCAGGAAGTTAGCATCACTAGGCCTGTCAATCGGCATACCCATAATCTTGTCTAAGGTTTGCGCCGAAGCTCTCACCTGGTATATGCGTGTTAACAGCCCGATGATTTGCGACACTGGCGCCACGGCACGACCGGCAAGAATGGAGCAAGCAATTAATGCACCGGCGGTTAAATTTCCATCCCTGATCATTAAGGCGCCGAGCGCCACGATGGCGATATACAAAAGTGACTGCACGGTAGATGCAAAATTGGTCGTAAAGTTACTGATTGATTTAACACGCATGCTCGTGCCACTTACCAGCTCCGTCAGTTCACGCCAGCGGCGGCGCATGCGCCATTCAGCATTCAACGTCTTCAGGGTTTCGGCACCTTCTATTGACTCAATAAGCAAACCGGAACGCGCATTACTCTCCCTGATGTGTTCCCGCGAAAGCTTCATCATCGGCCATTGCATCAAAGCGCTGAATATAATGAGCGCGGGTATAACCACAAGCGGCACAAAAACAAGATTACCGCCTATCAGCCACATGGCTACCAAGAAAATGATAAGAAACGGAAAATCTGCCAGCGTAAAGATTGCAGCAGAGGTCACAAAATCACGCAGAGATTCATGTTCCCGTAGTTGAGAAATAAAGGTACCTGTGTGCTGAGGGCGTGATTCCATCCGAATGCCGATGCCTTGATTAAATACTTTTTCAGAGACATCCAAATCCACTTTTTTTCCAGCATAGTCGACGACATAAGCGCGGAATGAGCGCAAAATCAACTCCAGCACATACACAATCACCACTCCAATTGTGAGTACCATTAGAGTATTGGTAGAGTCACTGGGAATAACCCGGTCATACACCTGCATTGAATAAAGTGCCGCGGACAATGCCAGTAAACTGGCAAATCCCGTAGCGATAGCTGCTTGCAAATATGCCCACCAGTTCGCTGTAAATGCATCCCAGAACCAGCTTGCACCCGAACTATTGGCTCCTAAAATTTGCTGATGCAATCGCTTGGAAGTAATACTGACCTGCAGCCATCCAACAATGTTTTCAGTAGAGACTATCGCAGCATCACCACCTACCTGGCTGGATACCATACGGCCCTGCATATCCATCTGGCGTATAGCGCTCACCGTACCATCACCCATCACAGCAATAAGCGGGAAACTTTCAGGCTTAGGCTGCACCTTATTTCGTTTTTTATAACTTAGGTGTATACCTACAGATCGCCCTGCTTTCTGCAAAGCAGACCAGTTTGCCTCGCCGCTTATTGGAGGAAAGTGCTGCGAAAGCATATTGTGTGGTATGGCATGACCGCGCCAACGCATCCACAACGCAAGTGCATCAATAAGTAGATCGCGGTCTAGTTTGATTTTATCTATACGCACTTTAAGTTGCCTCTACGATTAACAATTGCCTTACAGACCGATGCAATCGACATCATTGACACAGGATTGCAAAAGATGGACAACACCTTTTCGTACCGATTATTTGGCAGGAGTATTGCGGTAAGCATCAATTAAATAATCCATCTCACCACCAACAAATGCCAATTGCATCCTGGCTGTCATGACGGCATATTTTGCATCGACCCTCTGACTGTTAGCCGAATACAAATCTTGCAATGTATTAGTAACTTCAGGCCACGATCTGCGGCCAATAGTGAACTGCCGTTTGAACAGCTTTACGGTTTCAGCAGCTGATACAGCAAATTTCTCTAGCTCTTCACTGCGACTGAGTGCAGTTGTGTAATCCGACCAATAATTACTTGAAGTCTGCACCAATACACGCTCTTCAGATTCCAATGCATGTTTAGCTGCGTCAACCATGTGCTGGGCAGCCTCTACCTGAAAGCGTTGTGTTAATGCCACATCGTTCTGCCATTGAAAATTGACAGAAAACCTGGTGTCACTGTCGAATGGACCACTGCCGAAATATCGAGTGTTATCGACCCTTGCATATAAAGTTGGATATAACAGCGCCTTTTTGGACTCTACCGTAGCTTCGGCGACTTTCACTTCTTCACGGAGCTTCTGCAATGAGGGTGATCGTGTCACGACGCGAGATATCAGACCACTTTCACCATCAGCAACAGTCCATGATTGAATCGTCGGCAAACTGCCGGCTGCGGCTGCAGAACCTATCACTGAAAGATATACCGCCTCAGCACGAGATACTGAACCACTCCATTGCCTTTCAACTGCACGCGCCTGTTGCAACCTTGATGTTGTTAACGTGACATCCGATTTACTGCCAATACCGTTATCACTGCGTTTCAGTACACTGAAATGCAGTTTTTTGTGTTCGTTAAGGTTTTCTTCAGCAACAGCCCTTTGCTCGCGCGCCCTGGCAACATCAAGATAAGCGATTGCAGCAGCCATGCCTACTGACTGTATTGCAGCATTTTTTCCTGACATGGCTCCCAGTTCACTTGCTTTAGCCGCCTCAAAATCAGCATTAATCTTCCCGTGATCCCACAAGGTCTGATTTAATCCTACAGTTGAGTACCGGTCACCAGTCTCCCCCGTTCTGACAGCGACCTCAGCTTTAGGGTACCAGCGATAACCACCAGCTTCCACCTGCGATTTGGCCGATAGCATTTTTGAATCAGCAGCCATCACATCCGGATGTGTCTGCATCGCTGAACGAATTGCCGATATCATTTCATCCGGCAGTTCTGTAATGTTGGAAGCTGCTGTTGCAGTTGAAGCAGACAACAAAAATAAAAACCCACCCAATTTGCATAATAAGTCCCGCTTGCAGACCTTAAGCAAATTCACTGGCAATCCATCATTCGCATTCAACATTAAACTTTGTCCATTAAAATTACAGCCATCTGGATACAATGTCGCTGTTGACCGTATTATTGTTAGCAATTAGAACTGGCGTCATCATCAATAATGGTGACAAATGCAACTTAATAATCATTACCTTCATTATTAAGCAATGAATTACAAACCCGTATCAGCCCTGAATCCATCGACTCCAGACGCAATCACACCTGAATTAGGCAGCTATACTTAAAGCAGCTACTTTTTCGCGAAAATCGTCCTGCTGATAAAACCATCCGCCATCATCACAGCCATAAACGCGCCAGGCATCCGGCCCCAGCAAACTAACCAGCTCTTCATGTGCAACTTCTATCAGCTCGGTAAGCATGACTCGATCGCCACACTTCAACTGCATGCCGACAAATATTTCATGCAATGCGCCAACATCAAGACCCAGCAATTTCATTTTCGCGATTAATCGAATAGCCTGATCTGTCATGCTCACAACATTTGCATCAGTAATATTCTTACCTTCGTCAATACTCACGACGATATCTGCCAACTGATTTAGATATTCAAACTTCATAACGCACACCTCAAGTTTCTTTGAATGTTTAACGTCAAATTTAAATGGGATTTTTTCCCGTCATTTAAATATAAACACTCAAAGCTACCTTGTCAAATTTAATTTTGCAATTCAACAAAAACAGTCATTAAAATAGCGATATTTAATAAAATTAAAATAATCATGGGAATAATTACCGCAAATGTTTTTTTTATGTAATAATCGAAATAAAAACAACATTTGTATGTACTGAAAGTGCCCGACAAACATCAGACTAAAACTTACAAATAAATCATTATGACCATTGAAACGCCACCATCCATCATCAGCGCGCTTGAGCAGTGCCTCAAGCCAATAGCCAGGCTGTGCATTCATTTTGGAATCGATCACCGCCACATTTCGGAAATGCTTAAAGCCGCTTTCGTTTCTGTTGCCAAAGAAGAGTTCAAAGTAAACGGAAAATCACAAACGGACAGCAGGATTGCATTACTCACGGGCGTACACCGCAAAGATGTACGCCGATTGCTTGGACGTGCCCCGGAAAAAACAACGGGCCACCAGCAAGGCTTGGTAGCGAACTTAATTGCACAATGGCTTGGTACCCCGGAATTGCTGAATCAGGATGGGGAACCTAACCCCATTCCTCGCAACCCGCACCCGGATTACAAAATCTCGTTCATATCGCTGGCCGAAACATTGACCAATGACATTCACCCGCGCGCGTTAATGGATGAATGTCTGAACCGTGGAATCATCAAGCTTACTGATGATGGCATGGTCCATCTGATTGTCGAATCCCTGATACCGGCTGACGACCTGGATGAAAAAGCGCATTTTTTCGGACAAAACATACACGACCATATTTCAGCTGCAGAGCACAACCTGAATGGAGATCAGCCGCCATTCCTTGATAGGTTTGTCTGGCATGAAGGATTATCGGAAGCCGATGTGAAAGTCGTAGCCGCAGCCGCCAGGAAGGCTGCCATGAATGCATTGAAACAAGTCAACAATCAGGCGATTCAGCATAAGCAGCAGCATTACGGCGACGGCACAAAGCCTGAATTCAGAATCCACTTCGGGACATTCTTTTATAGCAGCCGCGTCCAGGCTGCAGACATAAAAGACGAGCCTAACGAGCAGATATAAACTGTTATGAACCTTCACCATCTATCATTAGCGGTAGCACTTATTCTACCCCTAAGCTATTTAGGTGAAGTGTCCGCAGCTACACGCGCGCCTCGCACATGCAGTATAGATGCCGGCTCTGTTCTAGAACAAAGCGATGGCTCTGCCAGCGGCATCGGCGGTACCGGGCATAACGCGGCTATCCCATCAAGCGGCATCGGCGGCACCGGACATGAAAATACCATTCCACCAGGCGGCATCGGCGGTACAGAGCATAATGTTGCCGTACAATCAAGCGGCATCGGCGGCACTGGACACGACACGGCCATCCCACCTGGAGGCATCGGCGGTACTGGTCATGAAAATTCTATTCCTCCGGGCGGCATTGGAGGCACAGGACACGAACCGGGCGTTCCACCGGGCGGCATTGGAGGCACAGGCATTGTCGCCGCGGGAACCCTGATGAATGTCAGCGGTATTATTACCGCCGAGGATTACACTAAAAAACAACTCCAGTTGGCCAAAGGCGATCAAATTTGTCCAGGTGACACAATTGCTACAAACCAGGATGCAAAGGTCAAAATCCAGTTTGCAGATGGCGCCATATTGCACCTTCTCAAAAACACAGAAATCAGCCTGGTTGACTACAACTACTCACCCCAGCAGCCTGAATTAAACCGCAGCCTGATAATACTGGCAAAAGGTGATATCCGCTCCATATCTGGCAAGATGTCCAAACTTAATCCGCAAAAATACAGCTTCAAGACGCCATCATCCACTATTCGCGTGATTGGCACGGATTTTCTGGTGACGCATCTGCTACAGCAAGAAGGCGCGCTTGATGCTGGAACTTACACCAAAGTGATCTCCGGAGAGGTGAGTGTGCAGAGCACCACCAGCACAATACGGTTACGCGCCGGGGAGTCCAGTCACGTCATGCTCAATGGCACGCAGTCAATCATCACCAGCGGGGGCGGCACCTGCTCGGTGCATTAACACCTCCTCCACGACTTAAAATCACTTAATTACTCAACACAGGAATACCCCCTCACCTATTAGGGTGATTGCTATCAATTCTGATAGGTGGTAACTTTAACTCTGTCTTAGATGGGTTTATTTTTAAGTTGATCTATTAATGGCATTTCACATTGATGGATATCTGCTATTTAAAGCAGCTAATCCAAAACCAAAAGGAAATCCAGATGAAGGCTGCCCCAATAGAAAGGTGCAGAACCTGCTTTTGCGGGCAATGCTCCATCAGTGAAGTCAGCAAGGTTTATGCACTAAACTCAGCGCTTGACCATGCTTATTCTATATTCGGTGTTGGATTGGTCTTTTTTGACAGCGAACGCAACCTGACCCATCTCAACGAACTTGCAAGAATCAAACTGAAACTTCCGGAAGAGTTCATCCTTTTGGGCGGCGACCTGATCAAAGAATGCTTCAATCATCAGTCCCATATCGAGCTGCGGCGTTCTATAGACCAGTTAATCAATGACAGATGTGCAAATGAGATCCACCTTAACATCCCCATCCGGGAAGAAAAAAGCAATGTAATGCTGCAGCGACTGGAAAAAACTGCGTTCGGGATTGATACTCCCGGAATTGCCATGTTCATTTTTGAATCGAAACAGGAGAACGATACATCTTCTGCCGATGTAGCACGAATTTTCGGTCTTACAAAAGCGGAGGCACGCCTGATGCTAGCCATTACCAATGGCATGACCGCCAAAGAATACTCCGCTATGCATGGCATTTCCATCAATACCGCTTATAGCCAGATTAAAGAAATATTGGCTAAAACAGGCACCCGACGCCAAGCCGAACTCGTAAAACTTGTACTTGAACACTCACCTGGCCTTGAGAGGCGGAAAAATATCATTCCGGTAATGACAGAGCGCAGGGCACCCTCTCTCAGATTGCCCGCCATTTAATACTGTTTTATTAACCATACGGCACTTTCTACCAGCCAAAGTTTTGCACTTGAGCTTGCCTGTGAATAAACACCAGCGCTCTCGCTGCAAACCTTCTTGAACCCAACAGGATTCCGCCATTAACGGCCATAACCCAAGCGTAATATCCAATATATCCTGTTGCTAGCAAGCCCTTATTTGCTTAATATCCTAGTAATTTAGTAAACATTATGCAAAATGAAAACTTCAAGTTACTCAGCTCCAGAACAGTCCGGATTCAAGTTTGACAATAGCTACGCAAAACTCGCATCCAAGCTATATCAGAAACAAAAGCCAGAAGCCGCCAGAAACCCGAACCTGCTATTACTTAATCATGCACTTGCCAAAACGCTGGGATTGAATGTGCAGGCTCTTGAAAAGGAAGGTGCAGAATATCTCGGTGGGAATGCTTTATACGCAACTGCCGAACCTATTGCCCAAGCTTATGCAGGACATCAATTCGGTGGATTTAACATGCTGGGAGATGGCCGCGCCGTGTTATTAGGCGAACACATTACTCCGGACAACAAAAGATTCGACATCCAGCTGAAAGGCTCCGGCAGAACTGCATACTCACGCTCAGGAGATGGCCGCGCAGCGTTGGCACCGATGCTGCGCGAGTACATTATCAGCGAAGCCATGCATGCCCTGGGCATCCCCACCACAAGAAGCCTGGCGGTGGTCACAACCGGTGAAATGGTATACCGTGATGATGCATACCCAGGCGCAGTATTGACCCGCGTTGCATCCAGCCACATTCGCATCGGAACGTTTCAGTACGCGTCTGCGCTGCAGGATCGTCAGCTACTCGCTGAATTAGCTGATTACACCATCCATCGCCATTTTCCAGAAATTGCTGCTGCAGAAAATAAATATGCGAGACTTCTGGAAAAAGTCATCGACCTACAAGCATCACTGATAGCGAAGTGGATGCAGGTTGGCTTTATTCATGGCGTAATGAATACCGATAATATGAGTATCTGCGGCGAAACTATTGACTATGGTCCATGCGCCTTCATGAATAACTATGACCCAGGCACTGTATTTAGCTCAATTGACAGCAAAGGCCGCTATGCTTTCGGCAATCAGGCGCCAATCGCACACTGGAACTTGTACCGGTTTGCTGAAACGCTGCTTCCGCTCATCAACACGGATGAGGATCAATCCATCGTCACCGCAAAAGAATTACTGGAAGCGTTCCCAGCCAGATTCCTAGCTTACTGGCTGGCCGGCATGCGGCATAAATTAGGGCTTTTCAATCAGGAGCAGGGCGATTTGGAACTCGTGGAAGATTTATTAATGTATATGCAGAAAAATAATGCCGACTACACCAATACATTCAGGTCGCTTGGAAAAGAACTCTTAAAAACAATGCAGATTTACCATGATGCAGGGTTTAAAAACTGGCTGCAGGCATGGGAAGCAAGATTATCCAGGCAGCAAGAAAATTTCGCGCAAAGTCTCACTTTGATGGACAGAACCAACCCGGCCATCATTCCGCGCAATCACCTGGTAGAAGACGCTATTTCAGCAGCTGTCGATCAACAAACACTACAACCACTGGAACAATTATTATCCGCAATCACCGCCCCTTACAGCACAGATGCAGTCCATAGTAAATTTACACAGCCACCCGAACCGAGCTTCGACATTCATTACAAAACTTTTTGCGGCACTTAAGTAAGTGAACGATGGTTGTAGTTACAAAAAAGCAGGCTACAGCCTGCCCATATAGATTTTGCATGCCTCAACAAGAGTCTCCAGCAAAAACCTGTTATCAAACAGGGATCTCCTTATAAAGAATAGATCCCGCACACAAAAAGAAAAAAACTGGCCATTTCTGGCCAGGCCTTCTAGGAAATGACATATCACGATCATATTACTTTCATCGCTTGCAAGCCCTTATACAGAGTGGTCATATTTAATGCAGGCTGGATAAAAACTCTATCAGATCAGCCCTGTCTTTTGGATTATCAAGCCCATCATATTTCATCTTGCCAGCTGGCACTAAAACCTTAGGATGTTCCATATATGCCGATAACTGATCGGATGTCCATATTATCTGTGAGCTGCGCATATTATCTGAGTAGTTGAAATCATTGATAGAAGCAGATTTTCTACCTAGGATATTCCACAAAGAGGGTCCTTTCTTATTCTTACCTTCTTTAACACTATGGCATTCCGCACACTCCTGATTGAACATGTTCTTGCCGTTATTGATATCAACGGCGGCATAAAGCGCATTGGAGTTAGCAAGCAGCAGCAAAGCTGACAATCCAATTAAATATCTGATGTTCACCATATTTATCCCTTCTTAAAATGCGAGCCAGGCAAAAGCAAATAACGTATTGTTATCCGAAGCATTCCTGCCCAAGCCATCATAGTTGTTCTTTGCGCCATTAAACTTGGTATAACCCGTATATTGCAGGCCCAGGCGCATATTCGCCCATGGACTACCCCATGACTCGTCCTTGCCCCATGGCGTCCAGTCTGCCTGTACTATATAGCCGCGGCTGTCTGGCGAGCCATTGATGCTGCCGCTATCTGCTTCACCGGAGTTATAGAGTTTGTCATCCGTGTTGCCGCGGATATCAAACACACCTAAAGTCACGCCATACGTATTGTTATAGTGGTAGCTGCCAGCCAGATCAAAGCGTTTCAAGTCACCATGCTTGCTATCGGCACCGTCACTGCCGAAAGTGCTGCCCAGAGTGCGCCTTTCATCAATGTAGCTGGTATTTACCGTAAAAATATGTTCCCTGGTACCCAGAAACTGGTAGGAAGCATCCACCCCGATATCGTGGTACTTATCGGTCGGACCGCTTAAGAAATCAGGCTGCAGTTTTGCATCCATGCCGAACAGTCCAACATGAAATGCCTGTTTTTTAAAGTCTTTGAAATATCCCAGCCTCCAATACGGCGATGTTCCGCTGATACGGCCATCTTCACCCGCATTAATCTTGTTTCTCAAGCTTCTGGACAAGGTCTGGTAACCGCCGAATTCAGCATAAAAACTATTGTCATAGAAGCCGTATGCGGTAGCGCCCAGCACCTGCTGTTCCAACGCACCGTTGATGAAAGGTGAAGCGGCAGGCCCCGGAGCCAGCTCAGAAGACATGTAAGGGAATTTGAATCCGTTAAGGGTGTTAAACGGATCCTGCACTGTAGGATTGTTATTGAGTGAGATGCCGTAAGTCAGGTCTTTACCACCAAACTGCCTGCTGTCTGCGATGCGGATATCCATATTGTCCATGGCGAATTTTCGGTCAAAATCATTGCCGGTTACCTGCACAAAGGAACCTACGTGGTCAGAGAGCCTGCCCGCAAGAAATATCGATAATTCCTGCAATGATAGATTATCGTTCTTGCCAAAATGCGGCTGCGCATCATCACTCAACTTTTTGTTCGTGTGTGTAAATCCTTCTACCAGCATGGCCGAGAGCGGAACCTTGCCGTCCTTGCCATCGGTATCGACATAACCGCCTAATTTAAATTGCATACCATGCGGCGTAAGCTGCGGCCCAAAGGCGCCAATGTGGCACGCCGAGCAGGACTCCCCTGTCTGCCTGGCAAAGCTTGGGATGGCATTTGCATAGGCACTAAAAAAAACGAGACCTGTCACAAATGTCATCTTGAACCACTGAATGATTGTTTTTTTGAACAACATGATAATTCCCCCCGGTTTGAAGATATTGGATTAGTTGAAGTTATTTAAATATTGGAGCCATCGCGCGCAGCACGTTGTCTTTTTTGAAATAGTGATGCCATAACGCGGCAAGGGCGTGCATAAAAATCAAGGCCAATAATATATAAGCCGCCCACTCATGCCAGTCGGCCAAAGTTTCTGCCATATCCATATCCTCGGACACCAATGCCGGCAGATGGATAAATCCAAGGAAATTTACCGGCTGTCCCTTAGCACTCACCTGTGCCCAGCCAAGAAGAGGAATAACCAACAAACTGAGATACAGTGCAAAATGCACTGTTTTTGCAGCGACCTTTGAAAACAGGTCAAGTTCGTGATCCGGGAAATGTTTACGATACTTTATGACAAACAGCACACGAAGCATTAATAACGCCGGGACTAATAACCCAATAAATTTATGAATACTCAGCATCCATAACCGCGCAGGTTTACCCTCTATAAGGTCCCTGATGAATATTAATGTCAGCCCCAGTAAGATCAAACCAGTGGTGAGCCAGTGAATGATTACAACGGCTTTAGGATATCTTGGATTGCTCATAGGTATCTTCAAAATATATGGACACCTACAACAAAAGCAACCCGCGTGCCAATTAATATTTATTAAGCAATATCAATCAGTTAATATTAACTATCAGTATTTACAATGCATTAATAATACTTAAATTGCGCATTAATCTATATTAAAAACTGTAAAATTCATACAATATTTGCGGGAAAAATTACCGCACCAATACCGCGCCCCGTATAAGCAAAACGCAAAAAGAAAAAGCCTAGTCATTTCTGACTAGGCTTTATATCTTGGTAGGGCATGTGGGGATCGAACCCACAACAAACGGATTAAAAGTTGTTATAACAAATTGATTTTTAATGTTATTTGTTCGCCCTCTTTCGCCAATACTCGCTGACACTCGTTAAAGTTGTCACGTTTAATATTTTAGAATGGCAACAATCGGCCAATTGCTGACCATCGTCAATTTACTGTATCCGGTGCTTAAGCGGGACAAAGTGGTCATTCACAGTTAAACTATTTCTTGGTATTCGCTGGCCAGTTCTGCATGGCAATATCAATAATATCCATGAGCGCATCCTTGCTTGCGCCACTAGAAGCTTGTACTGAAATCCCCTGATGAATGGTGGCGACGTATTTTGCCAGTGCAGTTGTATTGGCACCTTCAGGCAAATCTCTTTTTTCCTTCGCTAAATCAAATCGTTTTTTTAAACTTTCTTCCAAATTGGCACGATACGCGATGAGTTTTTTCTGCATCATTTCTGCTTCTGGCCCACAAGATAATGCACCTTGCACAATCATGCATCCTCGTGGATTTTGATGTTGGGTTAGTAGCTCCACGGCTTTAGTAAGAAACGTTTTAGCTACCAGATAAGAAGTGGGCTCTGCCATCGCCTCCTTCACAAATGCGCTTGGGCCAGTGACATATTTATCTAAAACTTGATTAAACAAAGCTTCCTTATTGCCAAAAGCTGCATAGATACTAGGTTTATTCATACCCATGGCTTCGATAAGTGCTGCCATAGAAGTGCCTTCATAGCCAAACGTCCAAAATGTTTGCATGGCTTTTTCTAGCGCATCTTCATAGTTAAATGCAGGCGGTCTCCCGCGTCGTTTTAGAACATCTGCTTGTTGATCTTCTGTGCTACTCATAAGTTAACTCACATGTGATATTTTTAATATTATACCATTCGGTAATAAATGTGTTGACATATTAATGAATGCCCTTTATTATTTATTTACCGTTTGGTACATATTAAATAAATGATGGAGAAAAGAATGAGTAATCATGAAAACAAGGTGGCTTTTATCAGTGGCGCGAATCGTGGCATTGGCTTTGAAACAGCCAGAAAATTAGGAGAGCTTGGGATAACAGTCATTATCGGTGCACGCGACGTCGCGAAAGGTAAAGCAGCCGCTAATGACTTAATTTCAAGAGGAATAAAAGCAGATGCAATTTACTACGACGCGAATGACGTAAAATCCGCACACGATGTTTATGATTATCTTGATAAACATTACGGGAAGTTAGATATTCTTGTGAACAATGCAGGCGTCAACCACGAGCAATTGATGGGCAAGAATAACAGTAGCTCTTTAAGCAAAGATGCTTTACAGAATACATTCCAAACCAACTTATTTTCCGTAATTGAAATTACACAGAGATTATTGCCCTTAATTAGCAAAGCGCCTGCTGGTCGCATTGTGAATCTATCTAGCATACTGGCATCACTAACTCTGCACAGTATGCCAAACTCCCCAATAGATCCTGCTAAAGCGTTTGCCTATAACGCTTCAAAGACAGCATTAAATGTCTATACGGTTCATTTAGCCCACGAGTTGCGTGATACCAATATCAAAGTGAACTCCGCACACCCAGGTTGGGTAAAAACTGAGCTTGGCGGTGAACATGCGCCAATGGAAGTTGCAGATAGTTACAAAACCAGTGTTTACCTTGCCACATTAGATGAAAATGGTCCAAGCGGTGGTTTTTTCCATGAAACAGACCCACTCCCTTGGTAAGTTAGGAAATAGACATGGCTAAAAAAATTCCATTTCGTTACCGCGTATATTGTTTTGCGCTAGTAATGTCATTTTTTACATCAATGATTGTCTCCGGCACTGTGATTAGTTTGCGCACTAGCGCTCTTGAGGGATTTTTACATATTTGGCCATCGTCTTTCGCGATTGCATGGCCAATTGTATTTATCGCGATTCTTATCATCGCACCGCTTGTTAACAAATTTTTAAATGTGTTTATTGAGTCTAGCTAAAAGTAAGGAATAACCAATAATGAATCACATCTCCAAGTTAGAACAACTTCAGGAAATTAACATAGGTGCCAACTGCACACTCCGATACCTAAAAGCAGGTGCTGGCAAGCCACTCATTTTGATGCATACCATACGGACGCAATTAGATTACTTTCAGGAAGTAATTCCCGAGTTAGCAAAACACTATACAGTTTATGCAGTGGATTTACCTGGTCATGGCAGATCGTCTATCGATACAAGAGTCAATTACGATGAACCTTATATGCGAAAAGCAATAGTCGCTTTTATTGAAAAATTAGATTTAAGCGACGTCACGCTGGTAGGCGAATCGATAGGCGCAGTGTTGGCGCTTACAGTGGCTAATGAGGTACCGGAGCGTATTATCAAAGTAATTTCCTCTAACACCTACGACTACGAAACCCGTTATGCCGATGGTTTACGCAGGGGAAATATATTTTCGAATATCGTGATTGCCAATTATGCAGTACCCATCCATGGTGCAATCTTTGCCCTATTTGAAAACTGGCTATTTTTAGGCCTGGCAATGAAAGGTGGTTTAAGAAATAAAAGCTGGATGCCCTCTAAGCTCTTAAGTGAATTTAATCGCACAGGATTCCGCAGAGGCTATAGATATGTGGAGCGTAACGTTTTTGCTAACTGGCGATCATGGAATAAAGCAAGAGCGCAATATACTGGTGTAAAAGCACCAGTAACCTTAGTTTACGGCGATCATGACTGGTCAACAATTCCTGAGCGTCAGCGCACTGCAAAAGCACTGGGTAACATCAATATCATTACGTTAGAAAATACAGGGCATTTTGGATTTGTGGACAACCCCAAAAAATTATTAGAAGTAATTTTAAAACTTTAACCATTAGCTGTTAAAGATGATTTTCATGGAGTTAACTCAGTATAAATACAGGTTATGCAGAGTAACTCCATAAAAGACTACCTAAATTAATGATGTTTGGAATGGCAGCTATGCGGATTAACACGCCTTCGGCATGTTAGCGGCGACCTGCCATAGATTTTCAATTAGTGAATTACCGAAAGAACTCTAAGAAGCAATTTGAAACTTTCAGTCTACTATAAGGCTACTAAAAAAAGAAAAAGGCTTAGCCATTTCTGACTAAGCCTTATATATCTTGGTAGGGTGTGCGGGGATCGAACCCACGACAAACGGATTAAAAGTTGTTATAACAAATTGATTTTTAATGTTATTTACTCGACCTCTCTCGCCAATACTCGCTGACACTCGTCAAAGTTGTCACGTTTAAGATTTTCGAATGGCAACAATCGGTCAATTGCTGACCATCGTCAATTTACGGTATCCGGCGCCTAAGCCGGACAAAGCAGACGGTCATTTATTCAATATTTAATCAAATTCAATTACAATCAATCAAGTGGTGCTGCGTCTCTATATTAATATTTCAATATAGAGACCGAGAAACAATAAAACCAAGAAAAGACAAGGGGTTCCAGCCATGCGTCATGCAATTACATTTATTAATATAGAGACCCATGGGCCTCTATAATTACTGTTGGGCCCCATGAAATGAGCGCGAACTTCACGATCCAAAGGGCGCATGCCAACGACGCGCAGGAGGTTGCTGTAATGGTTGGCGAGCTACTGGCTGAAATCATGAACGCCATTGGTGTTCAGGCGTTCAACTTCGACCTTGCCGAAACGACATCCAGACTCCAGGATTTCCTTAACCGTGAGAAGTATTTTGTATTTGTCGCTTGTGGCGAGAGTGGAAATCCGGTAGGTTTTATTGCCCTTTATGAAAGCTATGCCCTTTACGCTGAGGGCGCTTTCGGCACCATGCCTGAACTTTACGTTCGTCCGGGGTACCGCACAAATGGGCTGGGCCTTCGTCTCGTATCCCAAGCAAAGTCTTTCGGAGTGTCGCGTGGCTGGACACGGTTGGAGGTTACAACGCCGCCGCTGCCGCAGTTCGACAGAACTTTGGCGTTTTATGAGCGTGAGGGTTTCGCTATAAGTGGTGGCCGCAAACTGAAGGTCTCTCTGTGATCTGTGACCCACCCCATCATTCCACCGGACCTGCGGGAAAAGCCGCGCAGGCCGGTGAATTCAGACGTTGACAGTCCGCTTAGCGGATGTTGCAGCCAGTCATTCTTAATTTTGTATGTTCCTTAGCATCGTGACAGCGCTCGGTCACAGCCTCACAATAACCTATTGATTTTATTCGCAAATAATAGAATTAAAAGTTGTTATAACCAATTGTTTTTAAATAAAAATAACCCGCCACCACTCGCTAGTCATCGCTGATAACCGTCATAATTTTCATGTTTAATGTTTTTTCTAATGTCCATACTTGGCCCTTAACGGTCAACTACAATTATTACTACATCCGGCAACTAAGCGGAGAAAGCAGACGATTGGATATTCATTGGTAGAAATATATGCTTCATTGGCCAATTGAAAACATGGCATCTAAATCATGTTTTGAATAGGTTTTATATGCTAGCAAGGTGTCTGTTTTTTCAATGCTGTCTAACTTTAACAAGTGATTTGTTACAAGTGCTGAAAGATCATCAATATTCTGTACTCGTACTATGGCAATCAGATCATATCGGCCGCTGACAGAAAACACCTCTGATATTTCAGTCATGTCATTCAATAGTTCAGCTGTTTCATTGATTTTGTGTCTTTCAATATTCATTAAGATAATGGCTGAGATCATGATTTTGTGTATTCCTTTTTAGAAATATATTTACAACTTTTGAAGCAATAATTTATTGTCACGCCGACATGTAACCTATAGATTTTGTTGAATTTAAATAGGATTAAAAGTTTCTATAACCAATTGATTTTTAATACAATTAACTCGAAATTACTAGCCAATTATCGCCGACAACTTTCATAAAAAGTCACATTTTTAATTTTAAAAACAGCGGCTATCTTCGCCAATAACTGATGTTTGAAACTAAATCATGCGGCTTACATTGCCGCATTCCATATCCGCACGCAATTCCTCCCCGCGGCTTTTGCTGCATACATTGCCTTATCCGCACGATCAATCGACGTTTCAACCGGCACATCAGGATCAAGGAGCACCACACCAAAAGATGCCGTAATATAAATCGGTTTTTTTCCATTGCACTCAATGGGCATCAAGGCTAGTCCTTCGCGCAAACGCTCCATCATGTCGTAGCAAGCCGCTAATTCAGTGTGCTGCATTAATAACAGGAACTCTTCCCCACCATAGCGGAATACTTTGTCATAAGGTCGGAGATGTTCGATGATGTAATGAACAAAAGTTGTCAACACGCAGTCGCCTGCCAGATGCCCATGGACATCGTTGACCGTCTTAAAATGGTCTAAATCTACCATGACAACACAGCAAGGCGGTAATTTGCGTTTTACTAATTCCTGCTGCTCACGAAGGGCTGGCAGGATACCTACTTTAGTAATCGCACCGGTAAGTGAATCGTGGTTGTAAAGCACGTTTTCCAATTCGTGCTCTAAGGCTGATATTTCAAGGCGCAACCGTTCTAGTGAGTTAGAGAAATTGTCAAAGTCAAAGGTGCTAACAGGTTTCCCTTTTTTTGCTTTCACCAGCAATTTTGCTGCCCGCTCGTGCATGAGTTTATGCGCTTCTCCCAAAGCAACAAATCCAGAAAGATCACGCAATTTCTCAGGGATTTTACTGTAGTACCATTGACCGAAGCGGCACGCCTCATGAGCATGAGGCGCAATATCATGTTGGTCTGCCGGCAACTGGCAAGCGAGTGCACGAACTAAGCCCGCATACCACTGGTTGTGATTAAAGAGAGCTTGCTCCAGCTGATTGAGCATTGCTTGCAGCTCATCTCGGGTCAGATCATAGAGTTCCATTTAATTCTCCCGTGACTTCAATACTAGATGTAATGTTTCGTGTAATAGTAGCATTTATGCATGAATATCTAGATTTAGAATCAGCAATGACTTTACTCAAATCTCTCCTTCCTGATGCAGAGTGGTTTATAGCTCAAGTTGAGTCGAAATAGGGAATTTTTAAATGCGCGTCAACAGACCTGCTACCGTGAGATGAAAAAACAATGATTTCTAAGCTTATTACAGCTTAACAACAACTGCTCCTGGGGCGTGATTCTTAACCGACTCAATACCATTATCTCTTGCCGTGGCGGTCTCATATGACTCGCTAGCTCCTATAATCTGGCTATTAGCCGCCTTGAGATTAAACATGAATTTACCCGAGCTTGTTAACTTTCGTTCATAGCTAC
Organism: Methylotenera sp. G11; assembly: GCF_000799735.1. NCBI lineage: Bacteria > Pseudomonadati > Pseudomonadota > Betaproteobacteria > Nitrosomonadales > Methylophilaceae > Methylotenera > Methylotenera sp. G11. Next base: position 1,356,678 of record NZ_JUHH01000001.1, read on the forward strand.
TGTCAATAGTGGCATTTTTCTTCACTGACTCTATGCCGTTATTGCAACCTGACTTAGCTTTATAACCCTCACTTGTTAAAATTGTCTGTCCGTTAGAAGCTTTTAGCCTAAACCTGAACTCGTCCGCTTTATCAGTGTAAATTTCAAATTTTCCAGCCATATCTTTCTCCTATTTTTAGTTACAAAGGATACATGAATATTTAGGTGACTTAACTCTGAACCAGATTAATGGTGATGTAATCTGGAACATCATCCAAGGTGAAATGAAGCGTGGAAATAAGACTGCAACGGTGAATCGTCATTTGGCGGTCACTAGGGCAATTTTAAGAATGGCGCGGGATGAGTGGCAGTGGATTGATGCGATGCCTAAAATCCGATTGTTGTCGGGTGAGGTTGAACGCGATCGCTGGCTAACACGTGATGAGGCTAATCGGTTGATCGAAGCTTCACCGCCTCATTTAGCGGCTTTAATACGCTTTGCTTTAGCTACGGCTGCCGTGCTGGGAAGATCACCAGTCTTGAATGGCATCGGGTCGATTTAGATCGTAAAACGGCTTGGTTAGACAAGACTAAAAATGGAACACCGAGAGGTGTACCGCTAAATTCGGATGCGATTGAAGTATTGTTGTCGGTGCAAGGAAACCATTCCTAATACTGCTTCACTTATCAAAAACAACCGATTAAAACGGCAATAACGAATCATGCTTGGTATGCCGCAATTGAGAAAGCGGGCTTGAATGATCTAAGGTTTCACGATCTCAGGCATACATGGGCATCATGGCATCATGGCATCATGGCATCATGGCATCGTCAGGCTGGCACTTCATGCGATGAGTTGAAAGACTTAGGCGGATGGAAGTCACGTTCGATGGTAGATCGTTATGCAAAGTTTGCTACGGAACACTTAACCGTCGCCGCGTCTAGGATTGAAACTGGACGCACCGCAAACGTGATGGATTTGGTCACGTTTAAGTCACGCCAAGAAAAGAAAAAGGCTTAGCCATTTCTGACTAAGCCTTATATATCTTGGTAGGGTGTGCGGGGATCGAACCCACGACAAACGGATTAAAAGTCCGCTGCTCTACCAGCTGAGCTAACACCCCATTCGTTTCTCAAGTAATTTGTGTCACTCAGGAAAGGCCGCAATTATGGGGGAAACTATTCACTTGGTCAATGACAAAATAGAAAATTTTCATATTTTTATCGCATTTATTTTTATTGACTTCGGCATGATTTTATACATGCCGGAATTTACCCCAAAATTGCCTTAATTTTAATCAGCGCATGCCGGGTAGCTTGCCGCCCATCAGGCCTCCCATGCTGCGCATCATTTTTGACATGCCGCCTTTGCTGAACATTTTCATCATTTTTTGCGTTTCTTCAAACTGTTTCAGCAAACGGTTTACTTCCTGTACTTGCACGCCTGAACCATCGGCAATACGCTTTTTACGGGTTGCCTTGATAATCTCGGGCTTGCGGCGTTCCATTGGCGTCATGCTATTAATGATGCCCTCTATGCGACGCAGGCTTTTATCGGCATCATCCGGGTTAACCTTGGCCGCCATGCCGGCTATCTGGGATGGCATTTTGTCCATAAGCGCCCCCATGCCGCCCATTTTACGCATTTGCGACATTTGCGCTTTAAAGTCATCAAGGTCAAAATTCTTACCTGACTTCACTTTATCGGCGAGTTTCTGCGCTTCTGCCATATCGACATTTTTATGCGCCTGCTCAATCAGGCCGAGCACGTCACCCATACCTAATATGCGCGATGCCATGCGATCCGGATAGAATGGCTCCAGCCCATCGACTTTTTCACTGACGCCGACAAACTTGATTGGCTTACCCGTCACATGGCGGACTGATAAAGCGGCACCGCCGCGAGAGTCACCATCCAGCTTGGTAAGAATCACACCGGTAAGCGGCAAAGTATCGCCAAAGGCTTTCGCCGTGTTAATCGCATCCTGCCCTTGCATAGCATCAACTACAAACAGGGTTTCAATCGGGTTCAGCTGCGCATGCAATGCCTTGATCTCGGCCATCATGGCCTCATCAATACCCAGGCGGCCTGCCGTGTCAAAAATCACCACATCATAGTAACCGCGTTTGGCAAAATCCAGCGTAGCGGCAGCAATATCAGCCGGCTTCTGGCTGGCATTGCTATCAAAACACTCGACTTCAAGCTGCTTTGCCAGTGTTTTAAGCTGTTCTATCGCTGCCGGGCGGTAAACATCGGCACTCGCGAGCAACACCTTCTTTTTCTGCTCTTTAAGTAATTTTGCCAGTTTGCCTGAGGTTGTCGTTTTACCGGAGCCCTGCAAACCCGCCATCAGGATAATGGCTGGCGGCACGGCGGCTAGATTCAGGCCGACATTTTCCTTACCCATCAGCTCCGTCAACTCATCATTCACGACCTCGATGACAGCCTGCCCTGGGGTGAGGCTTTGCAATACTTCTTTACCCTGCGCGCGCAATTTAACCGCCGCGATAAAGTCTTTTACTACCGGCAATGCAACGTCGGCCTCCAGCAGTGCCATACGCACTTCACGCATGGCATCTGCAATGTTTTCGTCCGTCAAGCGCGCCTGTCCACGCAGGTTCTTAATGACGCCTTGCAGGCGTCCGGTTAGGTTTTCTAGCATTTTTATACTCTTTACGTCATTTAAGTTTCAATTTTACATCAACCTATTATCTTTACCGCACATTTGCGCCATAATTACATCATGCAGAAATTAATTCCTTATATTGTCGTTGTATTTATTTACCTGGCTGTAGCGGCCGATTTCTGGCGCGCACCCAAATTAGCCGAAAAAAGTAAACACCTGAAGCTGCATTCAATGATGATTGCCCTTGGCCTGCTGGTGCATGGCTGGCTTTTGCATCAGAGTATTTTCTCGGCGGGGTTCAACCTGGGATTCTATGAGTCGGTTTCGGCAATACTTTGGCTCACGGTTTTAATCTACTGGGTCACAGACCGCGACCATCAACTGCACAGCCTGCAGGCATTTGTACTGCCGCCAGCGGCATTATTCGCATTACTGCCCGCATTCTTCTCCAGCCACCATTTTTTACCTGATGCCAACAACAGCCTGTTCATCGCGCATGTATGGATAGCGATGCTCGCCTATAGCCTGTTCACTTTTGCGGCACTGCATGCGGCGCTGATGGCAATTGCCGAGCGCAGCCTGCATCATAAAAGCAGCCTGATCACGCTGCCGAGCTTCCCCCCGCTCATGATGATGGAATCTTTGCTGTTTAAAATTATCGGCCTGGGTTTCGCTTTGCTGACTATCACACTGATCAGCGGCATGTGGTTCTCTGAAGAAATTTTTCACAAAGCACTGGATTTTAACCACAAGACCATCTTTTCGATTGCAAGCTGGTTTATCTACGCAGCCCTGCTATTTGGCAGATACCAATATGGATGGCGCGGCCTCAAGGCGATCAGATGGACCATGATAGGCTTTGTGCTGTTGCTGCTGGCTTACATCGGCAGCAAATTTGTTTCGCAGATCCTGCTCGGCAGATAAACGGGTAGCCCAATAAAAATGGACCAGGTAGCTTGACTGCCTGGTCCATTTTTATTTTTAAAGCCTGATATAAGCCGACGCTGATTAACGCAAACTGATCTGCGGCCAGCCTTGCTGTTTTGCATAATCAGATAAAATCTCATCTGCATCAACCGCTACCGGGTTGCTTACCAGCTTCATCAGCGGCAAGTCATTGTGCGAGTCGCTGTAGAAATAGCTGGTAGCATAATCGGTTAACGCGCTACCGCGTTCTGCCAGCCACTGGTTGATTCGCGTCACCTTCCCTTCTTTAAAGCTGGGCACACCGCTTACGCCGCCGGTATATTCACCATTCACCATTTCCGGATCGGTACCGATCAGGTTATCGATGCCATAAGCCGCTGCAATCGGCCTGGTCACAAAGCTATTGGTCGCCGTGATCACCAGGCACAGATCACCCGCCGCCTTATGCTTATTCACCAGATCCTGCGCTTTTTGCGTCATCATGGGGCGAATCACTTTTTCCATATACCTTTGGTGCAGTTCGTCGAGAAACTTTTTAGGGAGCTGGCTAAGCGGTTTTAATTGAAACTCCAGAAACGCATAAATATCCAGGGTACCGTTTTTATAATCCTGATAGAACTGCTCATTGCGTGCCTGATGCGCTGCGCCGTCGAGAAGCCCTTCATTGATTAAGAACAAGCTCCAGTTATAGTCGCTATCACCTGCAAGCAGCGTGTTATCCAAGTCAAATAAAGCCAGATTCTGTGTATTGTTTTGAACCATATTAAATATCTTTTTGTTGAGTTGCTGAAAGTACTAAAAATACGCCTATTAAAATCACAGCCAGCGCGACCAACTCCATAGAGGTCACATGCTCGCCCGCAAACCAGATGCCTACCGTAAATGCCACCACCGGGTTCACAAAAGTATTGCTGCTGGCTACCAGCGGCCGCACCGTGCGCAATAAATACTGGTACGCGCTATAGGCAACAAGCGACCCCAGCACTATCTGGAATAGCAGCGCACCCCATGACTTGATGCTAATTACCTGAGGCCAGGTTTCACCGGTGACAGCACTGACTATCAGCAGAGCCACACCACCCGCCAGCATCTGCGCCGCACTTGCCATCAACCCCTGCGGCATGGCCAGATGTTTACTCCAAACCGAGCCGAACGACCAGCTTGCTGCCGCAAATATCAGCAGAAATGCGCTGATAAAGTGTCCGCTGAAACTGCCACCAAGATTAAGCAATACAATACCAAGCAAACCAATAGCAATACCGAGCCACTCCCTGGCAACGATCTTATGCCCCCAAAGTGAAGAAAACACCGCCATCCATATGGGTGCCGTAGCGATTGATAATGCGGCGACACTCGATGAAACGGTCTGCTGCACATAACATACTGTCCCATTGCCTAATGCAGGCAGCAACAAGCCCACGACAGCGGCACCTGCCCACTGCCGCTTGTTGGGGTCAGGCACGCCCAGATAGCGCATCACCGCATATAAAATCACGCCAGCTATTGTAAAGCGCATGCCGGCCATCATAAACGGCGGAAAACTTTCAATGCCAAAACGAATGGCAAGGTAAGTGGAGCCCCAAATGAAATAGGTGCAGAAAAGCGCTGCTACGATCAACAGGGTTTGCCGGGCTTTAGGCATGGTAATTTTTGTACGTTCCTTTCCGATTAGGCTAGAGATGTGCTTAAGCAGAAGTCATCTGCAAACCGTTTCATCGTTAAATCAAGCCAAGACAAGGCGCACGAGCGCAGACAGTACACCCGGTACGGCAAGCGAGCGCAACGCCGTATGGCTTGATTTTACGATGAAACTACACCTGAGGGTGGGCGCGTTCGAGTTTAGAATGCAGCTTGTTCAGACCATTCAAGTACGCTTTGGCTGAAGCCACCACGATATCCGTATCGGCACCCTGCCCGTTCACGATACGGCCGCCTTTTGAAAGCCGCACAGTCACCTCACCCTGCGCATCGGTACCGCTGGTGATGTTATTCACGGAATACAGCAACAGTTCAGCACCGCTATCCACGATTTTCTCTATCGCCTTAAATGCAGCATCCACCGGGCCGCCGCCATCCGCTTCTGATTTCTGCTCTGCGCCGTTGTCTGAAATGGTAATCAGCGCATGCGGCACTTCTCCGGTTTCTGAAGCCACTTGCAGGTAAACCAATTTAAAGTTTTCCGTCGCCTCGGAAACGAATTCATCACTGACCAACGCATGCAGGTCTTCATCAAAAATCTCGGATTTTTTATCTGCCAAGTCCTTGAAGCGTGCAAAAGCGGCATTGAGCAGATCTTCGGTCTCAAGCTCAATCCCAAGTTCTTTCAATCGTGTCCTGAATGCATTGCGGCCAGACAGTTTTCCCAAGGTCAATTTATTCGTATTCCAGCCCACATCTTCCGCACGCATGATTTCATAAGTTTCTCGGTGCTTCAATACGCCATCCTGGTGAATGCCGCTCTCGTGGGCAAATGCGTTAGCACCGACAATCGCCTTGTTCGGCTGAACCGGGTAGCCCGTGATCGAAGAAACCAGCTTGCTCGCCGGCACGATTTGCGTAGTATCGATGGTTGTAGCCAGATTGAAGATATCACCGCGAGTCTTGATCGCCATGACCACCTCCTCCAAACTGGCATTGCCTGCACGCTCACCCAAGCCGTTAATCGTACATTCCACCTGGCGTGCGCCGCTCATTACAGCAGCCAGGGAGTTGGCGACCGCCATCCCCAAATCATTATGGCAGTGTGTTGACCATACGACTTTATCGCTGTTCGGTACGCGCGCGATCAGGTCACGCATACGCTCGCCCCAGGCTGCAGGAATGGAATAGCCCACCGTATCCGGCACATTGATGGTTTTTGCACCCGCTTTGATCACTTCGTCGAAAATACGCACTAGGAAGTCCATTTCCGAGCGCACAGCGTCTTCGGCCGAAAACTCGACATCATCGGTATATTCCAACGCCCATTTGACTGCCTGTACTGCGCGCTCGACCACCTGGTCTTCCGTCATGCGGAGCTTGTTTTCCATATGGATCCTGCTGGTGGCGATAAAGGTATGGATACGGCCGCTGGCGGCCGGCTTGATTGCCTCGCCGGCACGCCGCACATCGTTTTCACTTGCGCGCGCAAGCGAACAGACCGTAGAGTTCTTGATGATTTTTGCAATTTCATGGATCGCATCGAAATCACCGGGGCTTGCAGCTGCAAAACCGGCTTCAATCACGTTGACACCCAACTTCTCAAGCTGGCGTGCAATACGGATTTTTTCTTCTTTAGTCATTGCTGCGCCCGGACTCTGCTCGCCATCGCGCAACGTGGTATCAAAAATGATAATCTGCTCTTGTTTCTTAGTGGTTTGGTTCATATACGGTTACCTAACTTTTTATTCAGTTTTTAGCTAACTATTGCTTGAATAATTCAGCTCAAAAACCGCACCTGATCAGAAACGCCAAGGTTCAGACATCAGGTGCAGCGCGCTTTAATACTAGTATGGGGGGGGTGGGGGATATAGTCTGCGCACTAGCGCAGCAACGCACGCAGGCGTAACGCAAAGGTTTTGCGTAAAACAAAAGCACTGGCAGCGAGGCTGAGTGCAAAAGAAATATAGATGATGTGTGAGTTCAACATGATGAATAGAAATATAATGTTTTTCAGCGAGTTACGCAAGCATTTAACTATTTGAATTTATTTATCATAATGATAAATAAATTCAAAGTTGACCGGCTACGGTTGTTTCGCTGATTTAAGCTTGCCGCGTACCCACATGACATAGCCGGAAAGTGCGTACACCACCATAACCAGGAACAACACCTCAGGCGGGCTGTATGAGATCAGCACCAGCGCAAGCACAACCCCCAAAATCACAAAGAACGGTACGCTGGCTTTTAAATTAATATCCTTACCGCTGTAGTAGCGCAAATCGCTCACCATGGACGCGCCGGCAAACACGGTCAGGCTCCAGGCCATCCATTTCCATTTCAATACGCCAAAGAACACATCGCGTTCACTTACCCCATACTCATATGACACCCAGACAAACCCCGCCAGCAATGCTGCCGCAGCCGGACTTGGCAAGCCCTGGAAATAACGCTTATCCTGATGCTCATCATCAAGCTTGGTATTGAAACGTGCCAGTCGCAATGCTGCGCAGGCGCAATAAATAAAGGCTGCGATCCAGCCCAGTTTGCCCAGCGGTTTTAATGCCCAGACATAAAGTATCAAGGCCGGCGCCACCCCAAAAGAAACCATATCGGACAGACTATCATATTCAGCGCCAAAAGCACTTTGCGTATTCGTCATACGTGCAACACGCCCATCCAACCCATCCATCACCATGGCGATAAAAATAGCGATCGCCGCCAGTTCAAACTTGCCGTTCATGGCCTGCACAATGGCATAAAAACCAGCAAACAAAGCTGCTGAAGTAAACAGGTTCGGCAGTAAATAAATACCCCGCGAGCGCAAAGACGGAATATCGGAATTACGGCGGGATAGTTTTTGTTTAGGTTCGATCATAGCGATATCACATAGTTGGATATGCTAAGTATAAATCATGAATAATCACGGCGTGAAAAAATAAGCTGACCGCCAAGCAAAAAGCCGGCATTCATGCCGGCTTTTTGCCATTACAATTCACTCACGGGCTAGTTTGCCGCGGCTGGCGCCGGTTCTGCAACAAATATCTCTACACGGCGATTTTTAGCGCGATTGGCGGCCGTATCATTTGCCACCAGAGGCTCGCGTGACCCACGGCCATCAATCGTAATGCGGCTTGCGGGTACGCCTTTTGCAGCCAGGTAATCACGTGTGCTGGCAGCACGGTTTAATGATAACGGATTGTTGATTGCATCCGTACCCGTACTGTCGGTATGGCCGATGATGGTGACTGTAGTCGCCGGATTGCTTACCAGGCTTTTCGCGAACGTATCCAGGACAGGCCTGAAATTTGACTTGACATCGGCACGGCCGACATCAAACGAAATATCACTGGGGATATCCAGTTTCAGGCGATTATCTGCGGTTTGCGTAACGGCAACCCCGGTACCTGCAGTTGCCTTTTCCATCTCGGCTTTCTGCTCCTGCATGCGTTTGGACCATACATTACCAGCCACACCGCCGGCAGCCGCGCCCACAGCAGCACCAATCACGGCACCTTTGCCGCCGCCGGCCACTGCACCAACCACCGCGCCTGCACCTGCGCCAATTGCCGCGCCCTTGGCTGTGCCTTTTTGTGTTTCTGTCATGCTAGCGCAACCACTGAATATGAAAGTCGCAGCTACTGCGCCCACTATCAATTTCTTGTTCATATTATTCTCCTCATTGTTGATTCCAGCAGAATGTCATTCTACACCCATAAAATTACGCTTTAAATACATAAAATAACAGCTGATTAAATGGGTAACGCGGTTCATGGACAAAAGTTAACAACCACGTGCCAAGTTTTTGAAAAAACAGCCAAATAAAGCTTATCCAACCAACACCGACCTATGGAACTGCCCGGCAAAATGAGTGGAACACGCAGGATTATGTTAGTATCGCGGCTTCAAAATATTAATGCTTCACCATGCAATTTACCTTACACAAACAAGATGGCCTGGCTCGCCGCGGCACGTTGAACCTGGCGCACGGCAATGTTGAAACCCCCGCTTTCATGCCTGTTGGCACTTATGGCACCGTGAAGGCGATGTCACCGCTGGAACTTGATGAAATCAATGCACACATCGTGCTCGGCAACACATTCCATTTATGGCTGCGCCCGGGGCTGGAAGTCATCGCAGCACATGGCGGCCTGCACAAGTTCATGGGCTGGAATAAACCGATACTGACCGATTCCGGCGGCTTTCAGGTATGGAGCCTGGGCGACCTGCGCAAAATCACGGAAGAAGGCGTAAAGTTCCGTTCGCCGATCAACGGTGATTCATGCTTTCTGACCCCGGAAGAATCCATGCGCATCCAGCGCGTATTGAATTCAGACATTGTGATGATTTTTGATGAATGTACGCCCTACCCCGCTACGCACAAAGAGGCCAGCGATTCAATGCAGCTTTCACTGAGATGGGCCAAACGCAGCAAGCAGGCGCACGAGGGCAACACCAACGCCTTGTTCGGCATCATCCAAGGCGGCATGCATGAAGACCTGCGTGACATTTCACGCAGCGGTCTGGAAGAAATCGGCTTCGACGGTTATGCGATTGGCGGATTGTCGGTAGGTGAGCCTAAAGAAGACATGCTGCGTATACTTGCCCATACCGCCCCGAAAATGCCGCAGGATAAACCGCGCTACCTGATGGGCGTAGGCACGCCGGAAGACCTGGTTGCGGCAGTATCGCAAGGCGTGGATATGTTTGACTGCGTGATGCCGACGCGCAACGCACGCAATGGCTGGCTGTTTACGCAATACGGCGATGTAAAAATCAAGAACGCCAGTTACAAAAACGACACGCAGCCACTGGATGCCGACTGCAATTGTTATACCTGCCAGAATTTTACGCGTTCTTACCTGCACCATCTGCACCGTATCGGCGAAATCCTGGGTTCACGCCTGAATACCATCCATAACCTGCATTATTACCAGCAGCTGATGGCAGGCATGCGCAGCGCGATTGAAGCAGGCACATTCGAGGCATTCAAGCTGGATTTTGCCGCTAAACGCAAAAGTTTATCCTGACTGCGATTGCGCCGATTTGCAGTATCCTGCAATCGCGTTTAAGTATGTGCTAGAATTTAAAGCTAATTTTTACCAAATTTCCTGTTTAATTTTGAGAGAGTCATATCGTGTTTATTTCAAATGCTTATGCTGCAACAGCAACATCAACTGATTTCGCAAGCTTTTTACCGCTGATCGTCATTTTTGTTTTGTTCTTTTTCATGATCATCCGCCCGCAGATGAAACAGGCAAAAGAGCAGCGCAACATGATTGCCGCCTTGCAAAAAGGCGATGAGGTCGTGACTTCAGGCGGCATCGTCGGCAAAGTGACGAAAGTGACAGAAGCATTCGTAGTACTTGAAATTGCTGCCGAAACCGAAATCACCGTACAGAAACACGCGATCATGAGCGCATTGCCTAAAGGCACCATTAAGAGCATCTAAAAAAACCTGTATGAAATACAGCCGGCTGAATTGATCCGCATTGATTTAGCCGTGTTTTTAGAAATTATCTTGTATATCCAAATTGCAAAGAATTGATTAGAGCCTGACTATGAACCGCTATCCAATGTGGAAAAACATTTTTATTGCCATCGTGATTTTGATTGGCTTTATTTACACGATTCCAAACTTCTTTGGCGAATCTCCAGCGGTACAGATTACTCCTGCTAAAAGCACCTCCAAACTTGATCCGGCTTTACTCGGTCAGGTAGAAGCCATTTTCAAAAAAGAAAACATCGCATTTGATGGCATCTATCTGGATGCCCGTGGCGTCAAGGCGCGCTTTAACAATACCGACACGCAAATCAAGGCAAAAGATATTCTGCAGGCCAATTTAGGCAACGACTATACCGTTGCACTGAACCTGCTTTCCCGTTCGCCGGACTGGCTGCGCAGCCTGGGCGCCAAACCCATGTACCTCGGTCTGGATTTACGTGGCGGCGTGCATTTCCTGCTGCAGGTAGACATGAAAGCTGCGCTGGATAAAGCAGCGGAGCGTTTCATCGGCGATTTCAGGACCGCATTGCGCAAAGAGCGCATCTCATATGCCGGTGTCAGCCGTGAAGGCCAGACCGTACAGATTCGCTTCACGAACACAGCCGAACTTGAAAAAGCCAGAAAAATCCTGAGCAAGGAATACCCAAACCTGACACTTAAAGACAGTGCCAACAGCGAATACAAACTGCTGACCGCATCACTGAATGCCGTTGAACAAAAACGCATTCAGGATTTTGCACTCAAACAGAACATCCAGACCCTGCACAACCGTATCAATGAGCTGGGGGTAGCGGAACCGATTATCCAGCAGCAAGGTACTGACCGTGTAGTCGTCCAGTTGCCGGGCGTACAGGATACCGCCAAAGCAAAAGAGATCCTGGGACGCACCGCGACCCTGGAAATCCGCCTGGTTGATGAAGAGAAGTCCGACCCGGCCACACTTGAAAATGCCGAAAAAGGCCAGGCACCAGTCGGTGACGAAGTATTTAAAGATCGCGAAGGCCGGGCGATCCTGGTTAAAAAGAACGTTGTGCTGACCGGTGACTACATCACCGATGCAGGTCCCGGCATCAATGGCCAGACCGGCCAGTCAGTCGTTAACGTAACCCTTGACGGCCGCGGCGCGCGCGTATTCCAGCAGGTTACACGTGAAAACGTCGGTAAACGCATGGCAATATTACTGATCGAGAAAGGCAACACCGAAGTCGTGACGGCACCGGTCATTAACGAAGAAATCGGCGGTGGCCGCGTACAGATCTCAGGCATGGCCAACACACAGGAAGCCACGGACATTTCATTGCTGCTGCGTGCCGGCGCACTTGCCGCACCTATGGATATCATTGAAGAACGTACCGTCGGCCCAAGCATGGGTCAGGACAACATCAATCGCGGCATTCACTCCACATTGTGGGGCTTTGCAGCCATTGCCGTCATGATGATGATTTACTACGTGGCATTCGGCATGGTATCTGTCATGGCACTTGCCATCAACCTGCTGCTGCTGGTGGCAATATTATCCATGCTGCAGGCCACGCTGACCTTGCCTGGCCTGGCGGCGATTGCACTGGCGCTGGGGATGGCGATTGATGCAAACGTGCTGATCAATGAGCGCGTACGTGAAGAAATGCGCAACGGCAATACTCCGCAGGCAAGCATCCACGCAGGCTATGACCGTGCATTCGATACGATCCTGGACTCCAACATCACCACGATGATTGCCGGCCTGGCACTGTTCATGTTCGGCACTGGCCCGATTAAGGGCTTTGCGGTAGTTCACGTGCTGGGCATCCTGACTTCGATGTTCAGTGCAGTTGTAGTATCACGTGCAATCATCAATGCTATCTATGGCTACCGTCGCAAGCTGACCAAACTTTCAGTCGGTCAGATTTATAAAGCCTAACCCTAACATTATCAGAACGCCAGAGTACAAATTATGGAATTATTCAGAATAAAAAAGGACATCCCGTTCATGAGTTATGGCCGTCTAACGACGACTATATCATTGGTGACGTTCATATTAGCGATTTTCTTCCTGGTCACACGCGGCCTGAATTTCGGTGTCGACTTTACCGGCGGTACCGTCATGGAAGTCAATTACCCACAAGCCGCCAACCTGGAAAGCGTGCGCAAGGCAGTTGACAGCATCGGCTTAAAAGAAGCGACCGTGCAGAACTTCGGCTCCAGCCATGATGTGCTGATCCGCCTGCCGGTGAAGCCAGAGCTTTCCGTGTCGCAATTATCAGAACAGGTGAAGGCAGCACTGGTGAAGGCCGACGCAACCGCTGAAGTCCGTCGCGTAGAGTCCGTAGGGGCGCAGGTGGGTGACGAACTTTACGAGAATGGCGGCCTGGCACTGTTCTTTGTATGTACAGGCATCATGCTTTACCTGTGGATGCGCTTTGAATGGCGTTTTGCTATTGCCGCGATTATCGCAAACATGCACGACGTGGTGATTATTCTTGGCTTCTTTGCATTCTTTCAGTGGGAGTTCAACCTTACCGTACTTGCCGCGGTGCTGGCAGTTCTAGGTTACTCAGTGAACGAATCGGTGGTGGTGTTTGACCGTGTGCGCGAAAACTTCCGCAAAATGCGCAAGGCCAGCGTGACGCAAGTGATCGATAATGCGATCACCCGCACGATGTCACGTACAGTGATTACCCACCTGATGACGCAGACCATGGTGGGTTCAATGCTGCTGTTCGGCGGCGAAGTGCTGCATAACTTTGCTCTGGCGCTGACTATCGGCATCCTGTTCGGCATCTACTCTTCCGTACTGGTGGCAAGCCCTATTGCAATGTGGCTGGGCGTCAGCCGCGCCAACCTGGTCGGCGAGACCGAAAAGAAAGAAGGCGATAAAAAAGAAAAAGTAGTGGAACCCGATCCATCTGAGTTCGCTTAACGCCACACATCAATCATCACTTACTGTACTGCGCACACCGTTTGTACAGTAAGTGAATCACCTTACTTGCCTTGCATCGCCTCTCACGTATAAACTCTTGATTTCATCAACAGCATCACCACACCCCATTGGATAACATTCCTATTTCATGGCAATTAGGCGGCCTTGCGCTGCTGCTGCTTATTTCTGCATTTTTTTCAATTGCAGAAACCAGCCTGATGTCACTCAACCGCTACCGGCTGCGTCACCTGGTAAAAGAAGGCAATCGCGGCGCGCGGCTTGCCAGTGCACTGCTCGCAAAAACAGATAAATTACTTGGCGTCATCCTGCTCTGCAACAACTTTGCCAACGCAGCCTCCGCGACACTGGTCACGGTGATCACCGTCGAACTGTTCGGTGAAGGTGAATGGGTGCTGATGTTTGGCACCCTCGCGGTCACCTTTGCGATTCTCGTATTCAGTGAAATCTCCCCAAAAGTGATTGCCGCGGCTTACCCTGAAAAGCTCGGCATATTCTGCAGCTACATCCTCTACCCGCTGCTTAAAGTGCTATACCCTGCCGTCTGGTTCGTTAACCTGTTTGTTGGCGGGCTATTAAAACTGCTGCGGGTAAGGGTCAACTTTGAACAGTCTACGCAGTCACTGACCATGGACGAACTGCGCAGCATCGTCACCGATGCCGGGCATTTCATGCCGCAGAAGCACCGCACCATCCTGTTGAACCTGTTCGAACTTGAGAAAATCACTGTAGATGATGTGATGACAGCGCACACCATGGTCGAAAGCATCAACTTCGACCTGCCGGTTGAAGATGTGCTGCAGCACATTTCAAACAGCCTGCATACCCGCTTGCCTGTACGTCAGGGCGAGCATGAGGAGATCATCGGTATATTGCATGTACGCAAGGTGATCAGTCGCCTGCGTGAACATCTGCATGGTCATGAGCTTGATAAAGAAGCATTGCTCGAAGTCATTGCCGAGCCGTACTTCATCCCATCCGGCACGCCGCTTTTCACACAAATCCAGCAGTTCCAGGAAAACCAGGAGCGTGTAGCATTAGTGGTCGACGAATACGGTGAATTTAAAGGCATGGTCACCCTGGAAGATATTCTGGAAGAAGTCATCGGTGACTTCACGACCCAATCCCCGTCGCGCACCGGAAGTTACCGCCAGGAAGAAGATGGCGGCTGGTTCGTAGACGGCAGCAGCTCGTTACGCGACCTCAATAAAAAATTGAAGCTAAGCCTGCCGCTGGACGGCCCGCGCACACTCAACGGGCTGATACTGGAGCATTTTGAAGATATACCGGAGCCCAATACCAGCTTCAAGATAGGCTCCCACCGTCTGGAAATCATCCAGACCCAGGACAGGATCGTGAAGAGCGTCAAGATATTCCCTTAAGCCTGCAAGCGGCCCTGTCAGTTTAGCTGCATCATCCTGTCTGCTGCAGCTAAAATTACCCTTGAATTTTTTAGTATTTGGCTCACAATAGATTCAACCAACCAGATTCAGATTATGGCGAACCCTGCACACGAAAGTAATACCGTACTTAAACCTGAGGTTGCAAAACCAAAATTGCCCCCCATGTTCAAGGTAATGCTGTTAAACGACGATTACACCCCAATGGAGTTTGTTGTTGAAACGATAGAACGCTTTTTTAGCAAAAGTCGTGAACAAGCGACTCAAATTATGCTCAAAGTGCATATCGAGGGCGTTGGTGTCTGTGGGGTTTACCCGCAGGATATTGCAGAAACTAAAATGAGCCAGGTAATGAACCATGCAAGGGAAGCGCAACATCCCCTGCAATGCATCATTGAAATAGCATAAGGGCATTTCTATCAATGCAAGGTTTGGATGCATTGATAGAAATGTTTATGAATATAAAAGAAAGTCAGGTATCGGAATGATCGCGCAAGAGTTAGAAGTAAGTTTGCATATGGCCTTTATGGACGCTAGGCAAAAGCGCCATGAGCTCATCACGGTTGAGCATCTGCTGCTCGCCATGATCGACAATCCCACAGCGGCCGAGGTCTTGCGCGCTTGTGGCGCGAAACTGGAAGTACTGCGCACCGAGCTTAATCAATACATCGAAGAACATACGCCAACCGTGATGGGGCAGGATGAAGTTGACACGCAGCCTACACTGGGGTTTCAGCGCGTCATCCAGCGTGCCATGCTGCATGTCCAGTCATCTGGAAAAAAAGAAGTGACCGGCGCGAATATCCTGGTTGCGATTTACGGCGAGAAAGATTCGCATGCGGTTTTCTTCCTGCATCAACAGGGCATTACGCGCCTGGATGTAGTCAATTACATTTCCCACGGCGTCTCTAAAGTCGGCGAAACTGCGAAGCCTGAAGGCGGCGAAGCGGAATCCGACACCGAAGCACCACCGAACGGCGCTTTGGAAAACTATACAGTCAACCTGAACGCGCAGGTCGCAGCCGGCAAGATCGACCCCTTGATCGGCCGCACATCGGAACTGGAACGCGTGGTACAGACCCTGTGCCGCCGCCGCAAGAACAACCCGCTGCTGGTAGGCGAAGCCGGTGTAGGCAAAACTGCGATTGCAGAGGGCCTGGCACGCCGCATTGTTGAAAAAGACATTCCGGACGTGCTTGCCAACGGCGTGGTCTACTCGCTGGACATGGGCGCCCTGCTTGCCGGTACCAAATATCGCGGTGACTTTGAGCAGCGCCTGAAGGCCGTCATGAAGCAGCTTGAGGAAAAACCGGACGCGATCCTGTTTATTGATGAAATCCATACGCTGATTGGTGCCGGTTCGGCCAGCGGCGGCACCCTGGATGCCAGCAACCTGTTAAAACCGGCGCTCTCGAATGGTTCGCTCAGGTGCATAGGTGCTACAACCTACCAGGAATACCGCGGCATCTTCGAAAAAGACCACGCGCTCTCCCGCCGTTTCCAGAAGATCGATGTCACTGAACCCAGCGTTGCTGAAACCATTGAAATACTCAAAGGCCTCAAGTCGCGCTTTGAATCGCATCACAGCGTGAAATATACGGCCAGCGCACTCATGACCGCAGCCGAGCTCTCAGCCAAATACATTAACGACCGCCACCTGCCTGACAAAGCAATTGATGTGATTGATGAGGCCGGTGCAGCACAGCGCATCCTGCCTAAGTCCAAACAGAAAAAAGTCATCGGCAATAAAGAGATCGAAGACATTATCGCGAAAATTGCACGTATTCCGCCCAAGAACATTTCAACGGATGACCGCAATGCGCTTAAAACACTGGAACGCGACCTGAAAGCCGTTGTATTCGGCCAGGATAAAGCCATAGAAGCATTGTCTTCTGCGGTGAAAATGGCGCGCAGCGGCTTGGGCCACAACAACAAACCCATAGGCAGCTTCTTGTTCAGCGGCCCGACCGGGGTAGGTAAAACCGAAGTCGCCAAGCAGCTGGCCTACATCATGGGCATTGAACTGATCCGCTTTGACATGAGTGAATACATGGAGCGCCATGCGGTTTCACGCCTGATCGGTGCGCCTCCGGGTTATGTGGGCTTTGAACAGGGCGGCCTGATGACCGAAGCCATCACCAAACACCCTTACTGCGTGTTGCTGCTGGATGAAATCGAAAAAGCGCACCCGGACATTTTCAATATCCTGCTGCAGGTGATGGACAATGGCACACTGACTGACAACAATGGCCGCAAAGCCGACTTCAGGAATGTGACCATCATCATGACCACCAATGCCGGCGCCGAAAACCTGTCCAAGTCCAGTATGGGCTTTATGGATTCGAAACAGGCCGGCGATGAACAAGCCGATATCAAACGCCTGTTCTCACCCGAGTTCCGCAATCGCCTGGATGCAGTCGTTTCATTCTCATCATTATCAACGGACATCATCATCCGCGTAGTGGATAAATTCCTGATCCAGCTTGAAGACCAGCTACATGAGAAAAAAGTCGAGGCTACTTTCAGCGACAAATTGAAGGCCTACCTGGGCAAAAAAGGCTTTGATCCGCTCATGGGCGCACGTCCGATGGCAAGGCTGATCCAGGACACGATCCGCAAGGCATTGGCGGATGAGCTGCTATTCGGCAAACTGGCTAACGGTGGCAGCGTGCATGTAGATATTGATGATAAAGATGAAGTCAAACTCATTTTTGCAGCCAGCAGAACCAATGAGGATATCGATACTGCTACAACAGTAGATTAACAGCACGCCAGCCTGGCGCAGGCGTGCTGTTAAACCAAAGCCGGGGTCACACCCATTACATGCTACGGACAACATGCCTATGGTCATCGTAACCGCTTCTACCTTTCAGGTACCCATAGAGGTATGCGCGACACTGGCATTTGCGCTCTCGGGCCTGATCGCAGGCGCCAGAAAGAAGCTGGATGCATTCGGCGTGTTTGTCGTAACAGGGGTTGCCGCCTTTGGCGGCGGCACTTTGCGCGATGTGCTGCTGGATAGGCGGCCATTTTTCTGGGTAGACCATGCAAACTGGCTATGGCTGATGCTGATGCTTTGCCTGTTTGCGATGATCTTCATGCGCAACCGGCATATACAGCTCACCGAACGCGCGATCCTGGTGCCTGATGCACTGGGGCTGGGGTTATATGCGGCACTGGGTACACAGATCGCCTTGAATCTGCAAATGCCCGTGATTATCTGCGCCTTGATGGGTGTGATGACCGCGGTATTCGGCGGTGTACTGCGTGATATATTCTGTAACGAAATTCCAAAAGCCTTTAATGATTACCAGCCGTATGCCGTCATTGCATTTTCCGGCAGTCTGCTGGTCGTCGCCCTCAATGCAGTTCACGTGCCGCAGTGGCTCTGCATTTTCGTGCCTGCCGGTTTGATCTTCATTTTCAGGATTACCGCAATCTACCTTGGCTGGCGTCTGCCAGGCTGGAAAATAGAGGCCGAATAAACCGGAGCGCCTGCTACAGCGGTCATCGCAGCAGCAGTACTGGATGCTCCAGCCCAATGCCATCAACCGGTATAGCTTGGATGCTTGACCATCACGGATTCAAACAATGCCGAATTTACCAGAGACTGCAGCCACAATTTAAGCTTGGGATAAGCTGCAGTTTCAAACCACGCATGATCTACTGCGGCAAACTGGCGGATAAATGGAAAGATCGCGATATCAGCCAGGCCGATCGTGTCCCCAAACAAGAAAACATTGTGCTGCAAATACTGCTCGAGCTTTTCCAGGAACCGCTCACCCTGCTGCCTGTAATGTTCAGCAGAGTGTTCGGGGAAACGGATCGCATATTTATATCGATCCAGGTTCTGCTTGAACGCACCATCATTCTCTGCGACCAGCAGTTCCTGCTGCCGCAGTTCTTCACGCAGCCAGCCATCCGGATCATGCTGCTGCAATGCCCAGCGCATGATGTCCAGGCTTTGCTCGAGCACCAACCCGTCTTCCAGAATCAGTACCGGCACCGTGCCTTTGGGAGACACTTGCAACAGGTGTGCAGGTTTGTCCTTGAGTGATACTTCACGGATTTCAACGGCTATGCCGGCATAACTGAGCGCCATGCGTGCACGCATCGCATAAGGGCAGCGTCGATAGGAATAAAGGACAGGCAATGCCATTTCAGTGGCCGGTGTTAACCCAATGACCTGCAAATATCATGTACCAGCGCAGGCCCTTTGTAGATCAGGCCGCTGTAAACCTGCACCAGACTGGCACCGGCCGCGATTTTCTCAACCGCATCAGCGCTATTCAGAATGCCGCCTACACCAATGATCGGCAGCGCCCCCTGCAAGCGCTGCGACAGCTGCTGAATCACCAGTGTAGATTTTTCGCGTACCGGAGCGCCGGATAATCCACCGGTTTCATTAGCGTTCCCCATCCCCTGCACCTGCTCCCTGGCCAGCGTGGTATTGGTTGCAATCACGGCGTCGATTTTGTGTGCCACCAGCAGATCAGCAATTTCATTGACTTGCTCACGCTCCAGGTCAGGTGCGATCTTCAATGCAACCGGCACATAGCGGCCATGTCGCTGCGCCAGTTCCAGCTGCGCCTGCTTTAATGCAGCGAGCAAATCCGATAAAGCCTCTTTTTCCTGCAGGGCGCGCAGGTTCTTGGTGTTGGGTGATGAAATATTGACCGTGATGTAACTGGCATAGGCATACACTTTACGCATGCAGATCAAATAATCGTCCACCGCTTTTTCATTTGGCGTATCAAAATTCTTGCCGATGTTAATGCCAAGCACACCTTTGTAATTTGCAGCTTTCACATTTTCAATCAGGTTGTCCACCCCCAGGTTATTAAAACCGAATCGATTGATAATGCCTTGTGCCTCTTTAACCCGGAACAAACGGGGCTTGGGGTTGCCTGGCTGCGGTCGCGGCGTGACCGTGCCGATTTCAATAAAACCGAAACCCAATGCGGCCATGCCATCAATAACCGCGCCATTTTTATCCAATCCTGCCGCAAGGCCAACCGCATTGGGAAAGGTGATTCCCATGACCTGCCGTGGCGCACAGGCAGGCGCCTGTGGATAGAGCTTTAACAATCCGGACCGCTCTGCGCATTGCAGGCTTTTCAAGGTGAAATCGTGCGCGGTTTCAGCATCAAGCTGAAATAGCAGGGGCTTAATAAGTGAGTAAGTATTCATACCGTGATTTTACTTTAAAAATACGCAGTCATGATTGCCGCAAGCAATGCCAGTCCGATTTCACGGCATCTACATGCCTTTGCTGAATGCGCCTTGGTTGAATATATATTTCCATAGTGCCAGGCCACGAGCGCATAGTCACCTTAACGCAGCAATGGCATAATGTTTACCTGGCTGAACAGCAGAAACTGAAATCATCATCATGGCAAAAAACCAAGCACTGCAACTACTGGGCGGACTGACACCCGCAGAATTCCTATCCGGCTACTGGCATAAGAAGCCACTCCTGATCAAGAATGCCGTCCCCGGCTTCAAGGGATTACTGAGTCCTGAGGAGCTGGCCGGGTTGGCGTGTGAAGACGAAGTGCAGTCACGCATTGTTGAGGAAATCAATGGCCAATGGCACGCAAGCCACGGCCCTTTTGATGATGAAGATTTTGCCGGATTGCCTGAAAAGCCGGATCCAAAACACCGCTGGACCCTGCTGGTGCAATCCGTAAACCATTACCTGCCTGAGGCCAGCCAGCTGTTGCAGCAATTCGACTTTATCCCGCATGCCAGGCTGGATGACCTGATGGTCAGTTACGCACCCGATGGCGGCAGTGTCGGCCCGCATTTTGACAGCTATGATGTATTTCTGCTGCAAGGCCAGGGCAAGCGGCTGTGGCGCGTCAGCGAGCAGACTGACCTCAGCCTGGTAGATGGCGCTCCGCTACGCATACTGAAAAATTTCGACACGGCGCAGGAGTGGCTGCTGGAAGCAGGAGACATGCTCTACCTGCCGCCGCACCTTGCACACTGGGGCATAGCCGTCAGCGACGGCAAGACAGACTGCATGACCTACTCCATCGGCTTTCGCGCCCCTAAGAACCAGGAACTTGCAACGGAGTTTCTTGGCTACATGCAGGATAAGCTGAACCAGGAACAGACAACGCTGGCCGGCATGTATGAAGATGCCGACCTCGGCTTGCAGGAACATGCCGCAGAGATCAGCGGCTCCATGGTCGCCAAGGTGTCGGCTATCCTGAGAAACATCCAGTGGTCAGATCATCATGTGGCGGACTTCCTGGGCACTTACCTCTCGGAGCCTAAACCTGATGTCGTGTTCGATGCGAACAAGAAAACCAGCCTGAGTAATTTCAATAAACAGCTGGTCAAGCATGGCATCGTACTCGACCTGAAAAGCCAGATGCTGTTTACCGGCAATACTTTTTATCTGAATGGCGAGGCCGCAGCTTTCACAGGTGAAGCCGCCGCACTACTGACCAGGCTAGCCAACCTGCGCGTACTCAGTGCGGATGAACTCGGCAGCAGCCTGCCGGTCGATCCGCGGTTATTGCAGCAATTGCATCTCTGGTACCTGGCCGGATTTCTTCACATTAACGACTAGATGCCATTTCCACCATGACCAGCGCCAATACCATTCTTGAACCTGACACGATCATCTCGGGAGAGCAGCTTTACAATGAAGCAGTCGGCCTGATCCTGAAAAGCGCTCAGCGCGAATTGCTGATCTTCGATCAGGATCTGAGCCGCGGCAGCTTTTCCAGCCTGGAGAGTTTCAATTACCTGCAGAATTTCCTCAGCGCCAACATTGCCAGCGAACTTACGATTATCTTGCAGGATGCAGGCTACTTCCAGCAGAAATGCCCGCGACTGGCTGGACTGCTGCAGATTTATGGGCATAAGATGCACGTCCATGTGACCAACAGCTCGGCCAGGCATGCTAAAGATTGCTTTATCCTGGCTGACGGTGAGCATTACATAAAACGCATACACATCGACCAGGCACGGTTTAAATATGCATTCAACGACCGCAAGAATGTAGAGACCCTGAACAACCGGTTCATGGAATTAACGGATGCCATAGGCGATGCCGTCACTTTAAGGCCACTCGGACTATGATAAACGCCCCGTATCAAGCCTCCCGATTGTTTCGACTCTGCCTGATTTTCATCACCTGTTTTTGCCTGGGACTGCATGCCGAAGCGGCTGCAGAATTCAAGATCATTACCCTGCAGCATCGTTTTGCTGAAGACATCCTGCCGGCAATTCAACCTTTAGTCGGCAGCGGCGGCACCGCCAGTGCCATGCAGAACAACCTGATCATACGCACCAGCGCAGAAAACATGGCAGAAATCGAGCAGCTTATCAGCACGCTTGATACCGCCCGCCAAAACCTTAAAATCACGGTTAACCGCAATAAAAGTACCAATGCAGATAAAAGCAACGCCAACATGACGATACGCAAACGTATCGGTAATATTGTGGTAGAAACGGACAGCAGGCAACGCACGGCAAGAGATGGCGCCTCATTGAACGTCGAAAACCGTCAAGTGAGAAGCAACAGCCTTAACAGTCAGTTTATCCAGGTAATAGACGGCGAAAAAGCCTTCATCAGTGTCGGCCAGTCCATTCCATACACACAGGAATGGGTTAGCCTGACACATCGTTATATCAGCACGCAGCGTACAACCGAATTTATTGCGATAGACACTGGCTTTTCCGTACGTCCGAGAACCATCGGCAACCTGGTAGAGTTAGAGATCACCCCCAGGTTTTCTCAATTAAATCAAAGGGGAACGATAGATTTCGAAGCACTGACCACAACCATACGCGCCAGTCGCGGAGAGTGGGTAGACTTGGCCGGTATCATGCTTAACAAAGATGATGTCAGCCGGGCGATTCTCAGCTGGCAGAGCGATTCCCAGTCTTCAGACGGCCAACTTTTTATCAAAGTTGAATAGCTAACTGAAAAAAAACAATAAAGCCAAGAACTTTTTTTTAAAAAAGCTATACAAAGCCTCGAATTTAGCTGTTTTTTTTCATAATTACTGGTAGAATTTGCGCCACTCGGTATAGCTAATTGGTAAAAGTTTTAGGCAGTTATCGAAAAAAGTTTTTTAACTAGTTTAAACCCTTAAGGAAATCAAAAATGACACGTTCAATCTTACTTGCTGCATTATTAGCTCTTGCTGTTACTGCTTGTGGCGAAAAAGCTGCTGAAGCTCCTGCTGCTGAAGCTCCAGCTGTTGAAGCTCCTGCTGCTGAAGCTGCACCAGCTGCTGAAGCTCCTGCTGCCGAAGCTGCACCTGCTGCCGAAGCTGCACCTGCTGCTGAAGCTGCACCAGCTGCTGAAGCTGCTCCTGCTGAAGCTGCTAAGTAATTAATTAGCTAGCAATAACTGCAAAAAAGCCGACTTCCAGTCGGCTTTTTTATTGTTGTTAAAAAACTACGCAATTCAGAATCCTTACAACCCAGAATCCATATAATTCAGTATCCATGCAATTCAGCATGCCAAGCTAAATAATCGATCTCCAGTCAAATCCCTGCACTTGATCCGCAACACCGACCCAATCAGACGCACACCCCAGCACATTGGCCAAGGCAGTCTTTGCCAGCAGCGGTGTATTATTTTTAGCACTGAGATGCGCTGCCACAATATGCTGCAGCCTGCTATTATCGAGCCTGGATAACAGATTAGCGGAATCGCCATTCTCCAGATGCCCCAGGTCACCGCCTACGCGTTTCTTTAGCGGCCAGCTGTAAGGGCCATTCTGCAGCATCGCTGCATCATGGTTGCATTCAAGCACAAGCGCATTACACCCGCTCAAATTATCTTCTATATGTGGCGTGATGCGGCCTACATCAGTCAGCACGCCCAAGCGCCTGCTGCCGTCAGAAAACACGTATTGAACGGGCTCCCGCGCATCGTGCGGCACCGGGTAAGGCTGCACTTCGATATCATGGACTGTGAACGCTGTATGCGAATCGATTACATGCAGTTGCAGCGCATGCTGGCTAGGGAAATAACGCGGCACCATTTTCAGGGTGCCATAGGTCAGCCATACCGGGATATCATGCCTGGCAGCGAACTTGAACGCGCCGCCGGCATGGTCATCGTGCTCGTGGGTGATGACGATGCCGTTGATATCAGAAGGCGCCAGGTTTAGACGCGCCAGCCTGGCCAAGGTCTCTTTGACGCTGAAACCGCAGTCCAGCATCAAACGCGTCCGCCCGACCTCTACAACCAGTGCATTGCCAGCACTACCGCTACCTAGCGAGGCAAAGCGCATCAGCTTACCTTTCTGAAAATACTACAGCGATTCTTGCTGCAGCAATTATCTCAGCTGCTCATACATCAAAGCAATGATGCGGTTGGCTGTCGTTGTACGCACGCGGGCACCGCTCGCATCCACCACTGTGACGACCGCATTGCCTGCATCGCTGTCTGCGACTTTAATGCGATATTGCTTGTCCGGATTGGTTTTGCCTTTATCATCACTACCCCAGAACTTAAGGCTATCAACTATGCTCTTCTGCTCTTTCTGAGCCGGTGTCTGCGCTTCTTTTTTATCATCGTCACCCCAGAACTTCAAGCTTTCCATCAGGCCTTTCTTTTTCTTGGGGGTATCGTCAATATCAACATCCGCATAACGTACGAAGAACAAACCATTGGAACGGTCTTTATCTTCGATCACGAAACCTATCCTGTCCAGCGCAAGGCCAACGCGGCGCCATGCACGGTCAAACTGGTCATTCAACAGCAATCTTGCGCTGCCGTCTGATTCTTTCACAACCTCAGCGCGTTTGATGACAACGGCTTCAGCAAGGATGGATTTGGATTTCTGCTCCTCAATGCCGAGCTTCACCATCAAGCGACGCAGCAACTCCGCATCAAGTTCGGCATCGCTCGCATCGGCTTTAGGTGCATTTTTGGCATCCGCCCTGTAGCCGGTTTCAATTTCACCTAACTGGGTCTGGATACGGGTCTTGCCGTCATCCGGCGCACCGGATACCGAACGGTGGGTCATGTAGATTTCTGTCGTGCCGGCTTCAGTACCGCGATCCAGGCGCGTGCGGAATTTTTTCCTGTCAGCAAAACCGGATAACTTATCCAGCCATTTATCGAATTTATCCAGCGCATTGCCTGACGTATCTTTCTTGATAGCATCAGATTCAACCCATTCGGTTTCCATGACACCGATCTGCGCATTCTCGACACGCACAGCAAACCCCATATCAATCCAGAACTCACGCACCACAGGCCATATTTTCTCGGCAGGCGCATCCACAACGAGCCAGCTTTGTGCACCAGATCTCTCAAGACGAACGCCTTCAGGTGTCTGCAGCACTTTCTCAACACCGATTTCCTGGCCTTCCTGCGCCTGGGTATAGCTTGAATAACTGGTACTGCCCGGAACCGCATAGGTATCACTGCTCGGGCTGGCAGTCAGGTCCGGCGGAACTTCCAATGGGCGCGAACGACCAGCACCTTTATAATCCGAGGTATTATCGATAAAAGGGATGGAATCACAGGCAGTTAAGTTAGCCAGCAATAATAAAGGTAACAATAATGATGTTGTTCTAGCCTTAACGTGTTGAATATCAATCTGGGTTGACTCGATATTGACTTGTTTCATTCAAACCTCTTTGCTTAAAGTATTACGTTAAAGAATCTGGGCTGCCTTGCATGCTGCGCGCAATACATCGTGATACTGGGCTGACAGGTTCACTAATGGCAGGCGAATGCCGGTCTTGATCATGCCCATTTGCTGCAGCACCCATTTCACCGGGATCGGATTGGCTTCAACGAACAGTTTCTGGTGCAATGCAAACAGTTTTGCATTAATTTCACGCGCCAGGTTCACATCACCCGCCACAGCAGAGACACACATTTCATGCATTAGTTTCGGCGCTACATTGGCCGTTACGGAAATCACACCCCGTGCACCCAGCAGCATCAATGGCATCGCAGTCGCATCATCGCCGCTGAATACGGCAAAATCTTTCGGCGCCCTTAACAGCAAGTCTGTGCCGCGCTCCAGGCCACCCGTCGCATCTTTGATACCGACGATATTCGGATGGGCTGCCAGGCGCAGCGTTGTGTCGTTTGTGATGTCACAGCCGGTACGGCCAGGTACGTTGTACAGGATCTGCGGAATCTGAACCGCATCGGCAACGGCTTTAAAATGCTGGTACAAGCCTTCTTGCGTAGGCTTGTTGTAGTATGGCGCAACCAGGAGACAGGCATCCACACCCAGGTCTTTGGCTTTCTGCGTCAGTTCGATTGCCTCTTTAGTGGAGTTGGCTCCGGTACCGGCGATCACCGGTACCCGGCCATTCACCTGGCTCACGGCTGTTTCAATCAGCAGGCAATGTTCTTCAAAATCTACCGTGGGTGATTCACCGGTAGTGCCAACGATAACAATCCCATCCGTACCCTGATCAATATGAAAATCAATCAGCGCGCTTAACGATGGAATATCCAGACGCCCATCTTCATACATAGGCGTAACAATAGCGACCATACTGCCTTGCAACATAGCAAACCTAAAACAATTTATAATCTTCCATTTTAACTGAAAAGACGAATAAATAAACACACTCTATTCGTAAACTTACAAGCTATTTACACACACTAAATATATTTACAGGTCTTAATACTTTTGCTGCGCTTTATTGAATCAGCACAGTAGCAAAAACGGTATAATTCAGGCTTGTGTACGCTCTTTTGTAGCAGAAGAATTCAATATGGCTTTTGACTTGCATCACTACATCATGATTTTGATTGGCACAGTACTGGTAAACAATATTGTGCTGGTCAAGATCCTCGGGCTGTGTCCGTTCATGGGGGTTTCCAAAAAACTGGAAGCCTCTGTCGGCATGGCCGGCGCCACGGCTTTTGTATTGAGTATAGGCTCCATGACAAGCTGGGGCATCAACCACTACCTGCTGGAACCGAACGGCCTGCTTTACCTGCGCACCTTATCCTTCATCGTCGTCATTGCAGGCGTCGTGCAGTTTACCGAAATGGTCATGGAAAAGAATTTTCCTCCGCTGCACCAGGCCTTGGGTATTTTCCTGCCCCTCATCACCACCAATTGCGCAGTACTGGGCATTCCGCTGCTGAACGCACAGTCCAGCCACAGCTTTCTGGAATCGCTGTTTTTCGGCATGGGCGGCGCGATTGGCTTTTCAATGGTACTCATCCTGTTTGCATCCATGCGCGAAAGACTCGAAGCCGCCGATGTTCCGGCCGTGTTCAAAGGCTCGGCAATCGCCATGGTCACCGCATCACTCATGAGCCTGGCATTTATGGGTTTTGCCGGACTTGATAAATATTAGCTTTAAATTACGCCCCCTGATATGTTGACCGCCCTCTATATTATGCTCGGCCTGGCCTTGGTGCTGGGTATTACGCTCGGCATTTCCGCGCTTTTATTCAAAGTAGAAGGAGATCCGCTGGTAGCGCGTATTGACGCAATTCTGCCGCAGACTCAATGCGGCCAGTGCGGCTATCCCGGCTGCAAGCCTTATGCAATGGCAATTGCCAAAGGCGAAGCCGACATCAACCAGTGTCCGCCCGGCGGGGATGCAGGCGCACACGCCCTGGCTGACCTGATGGGTGTGGAATACAAGCCGCTCAATGCGGAACATGGCTTGCCTAAACCGAAGTCCGTCGCGTTCATTGACGAAAACACCTGCATAGGCTGCACGCTCTGCATCCAGGCCTGCCCGGTAGACGCCATTCTGGGCGCTGCAAAGCACATGCACACCATTATTGCTTCAGAGTGCACCGGATGTGAATTATGCCTTGCTCCCTGCCCGGTAGACTGCATCACGATGAAACCGATTGGCGAAACCCCTGACAACTGGAAATGGAAATACCCCGTGATCCCGATTAAAGCAATGCCGGCTAAAGAAGGGCATGTTTAATCATGAACTCAATTATCCAATTCGCAAGCAGATTGATTCGCGGCCAGACAGCAGACACCGATGCCGTGCATAAATTTCATGGCGGCGTACACCCGGACGGCCAGAAACAGCAGTCCACAAGCGCGCCGATTAAAAAACTCGCCATTCCGGAAAGGCTTGTCCTGCCATTGCGCCAGCATGTAGGCTACATTCCGAAAATCAAAGTGCAGGTAGGTGAGCGCGTCCTGAAAGGGCAAATGCTGGCAGAAGCCGAGGGTACATTATCAGCCGCCATTCATGCGCCGACTTCCGGCACGGTGGCCGCCATCGGTGAAGAGATTATTCCGCATCCGTCAGGCCTGCCCGACATGTGCATCACGCTGACGCCGGATGGCCTGGATGAATGGACAACACTGCATCCGGTGGACTGGCGCAATACCGATAAAAAAACACTGGTAGCGAACCTGCGGTCATCAGGCATCGTTGGCCTGGGTGGCGCAACATTCCCCACCCACATCAAAGTGCGCGCCGATGGCAGATCCGGCATACATACCCTGGTAATCAATGCCGCAGAGTGCGAGCCATACATCACCTGCGACGACATGCTGATGCGCGAACGTGCAGATGAAATCGTCAAGGGCATGGAAATCGTGAAATTCCTGCTCGGCGCCGAGAACTGCATCGTCGGCATAGAAGACAACAAGCCGGAAGCAACCGCAGCCATGGCTGAAGCCTGCAAGGCCCTGCCCGGCACATCGGTCAAAGTGGTACCTACCCTGTACCCTAGCGGTGATGCGCGCCGCCTGATCCATCTGGTGCTGGGGATGGAGATCCCGCATGACAAACGTTCCACCGATGTTGGCGTACAGGTATTCAACGTGGCCACGGTACTGGCGATTTACCGCTATTTTGCATATGGCGAACCTGCGGTTGACCGCATTGTTACGATCACAGGCAGCGTAAACTCGCCGCGGAATTTTGAAGTGCTGTTCGGCACACCGCTGCAGACCCTGATCGATGCCGCGGATGGCACCAAGCCCGGCACCACGCATTTCATTATGGGCGGACCGATGATGGGCTTTGACCTGCCCACGATAGACGTGCCGATCACCAAAGCGGCAAACTGTATCATTGCAGCCACGCCCGACCTGTTTGCCCCGCCACCGCCGGCAATGCCATGCATACGCTGCGCACGCTGTGCAGATGCCTGCCCGGTAAACCTGCAGCCACAGGAACTTTACTGGTTCTCAAAATCGGACAATTTTGAAAAAGCACGCGACTACAACCTGTTCGATTGTATCGAATGCGGCTGCTGCACCTACGTATGCCCAAGCAATATCCCCCTGGTGCAATATTACCGCTATGCCAAAAGCGAGATCATTGCCGCTGACAAAGCGAAAGAGGCCGCCGACCTTGCACGCGAGCGCAACGAATTCAGGCTGGCACGCATTGAACGCGAAAAACTGGAACGCGCCCAGAAACATGCCGAACGCGCAGCCGCCGGCAAAGCTGATAGTGCAAAAACTGCTGATGCCGTAAAAACAGATGCCGTAAAAACAGAAAGCGCAACAGCAGAAAGCGCGAAAACAGAACAAGCCAAAACTGCTCCGGCTAAGCCGGCCACAGAAACACCGGCCGCTACTGCAAGTGCCGATGACGCCAAAAAAGCCGCGATTGCTGCAGCAATCGAGCGCGCAAAAGCATTAAAAGCAGCAGCCCAGTCAGCTGAACCGCAGAAAAAACCTGCAACTGCGGATACGGCTGGCAGCAGCCAGCCTGCGCAAGCTGAACCAGCTCATGCAGCGGAGCAAACCGAGGCAGACCAAGCCAAAGCAGACCAGGCAAAAAAAGACAAACAGGCACTAATTGCCGCCGCAATCGAACGCGCAAAAGCCCAGAAACTGGCCGCAGCCCAGGCTGGCATTGCCCCCAGGAATGTTGAGGACGCCAGCCCCGCCGTAAAAGCCGAAATCAGCGAAATTGATGCGATACGAGAAAAAGCCAGGCAGGCAGCCAAGGCGCAGGATTCGGACCCGGAAGCTTAAACACAACAGGCCAAAATAAAACTTTGATCCCAGGATAAACACTTGAACCGTTCACCTTACATCACCAACGCACCTACCGTCAGCATCATCATGCTGAAAGTACTGCTGGCCCTTATCCCGGGTATTTTTGCCTACGTATGGATCTATGGCGGCGGGATACTGGTCACCATATCCCTGGCGACCATCACAGCGCTTGTTTCAGAAGCCGCTTTACTGAAACTGCGCCAGCGCCCGATCCGTCCTTACCTGTCAGACCTGAGCGCAGTGGTCACTGCCTGGCTGCTGGCACTGGCATTGCCGCCATTGGCGCCCTGGTGGCTGGTTGTGGTAGGTACGTTTTTCGCAATCGTGATTGCCAAGCAGTTGTACGGCGGGCTCGGCTACAACCCATTCAACCCGGCCATGGTCGGCTATGCAGTATTGCTGATTTCTTTTCCGATCATCATGACCAAATGGCCGGCGCCTTTAGTGCTGGCGCAGACAAAACTGGGTTTCATGGATCAGCTGCAGTTCATTTTCGGCAATGCCCTGCCTGCAAATGTAAAAATGGACGCCGTGACTTCGGCGACACCATTGGACTACTTAAAGACGCAGCTCATGCTCAAACATGAGGTTCACGGCATCACGCAGGCACCAATCTTCGGCACCTGGGGAGCCAAAGGCGGCGAGCTCGTCACCGCAGCGTATCTGCTTGGCGGCCTTTACCTGCTGCAGCAGCGTATCATCAGCTGGCATCTGCCTACGGCTTTCCTGGGGGCGCTGGCTGCAATGTCGCTGATCTTTTATACGCTTAACCCGGCGCATTTTGCAGACCCGCTGTTTCATTTGATGAGCGGCGCCTCGATGCTGTGCGCTTTCTTTATCATCACAGACCCGATCAGCGGCCCGACCACACCGCGCGGCAAGCTGTATTTCGCCGCCGGCGTTGGCATACTGACGTACCTGATTCGCGTTTATGGCGGCTACCCGGATGGCGTCGCTTTTGCCGTACTGCTCATGAACATGTGCGTATCTCTGATTGATGCACATACACAGCCGCGTGTTTTTGGCCATACTAAGAACTAAACCACATATGTCAGATACCGTTTTCAAACATACTTCTGTCACTGCCGTTACCATGGTGGCTTTTGCCCTGATCGGCACAGCACTGCTCGCCTACGTATTCAATATTACACGCGAGCCTATCGAAAAAAGCGAAGCCGAAGCACGGCTGGCGCTATTCAGGCAGATCCTGCCGGATGAACATTACTACGGCAACGCTAACAGCAAGGATGATGACAGCCTGTTAAAGAATGTGGTCGAGATCGCGCCTAATGACTTGCTGGGCAACAAAACCCCGAGCAAAGCCTATATCGCAAAACAGGATCATAAATTCGCAGCGGTCATACTGGAGGCGATCGCCCATGACGGATACAGCGGCGACATTAAACTGCTGATCGCGATCCGTGCCGACGGTACCGTGAGCGGCGTGCGCGTGCTTGCCCATAAAGAAACCCCGGGCTTGGGTGATTACATTGACATCGCGCATGGCAACTGGATAAAACTATTCGATCATGAATCTGTCGAAAAAACACCTGCCGAACAATGGAAAGTCAAAAAAGACGGCGGCAAGTTCGATTACATGGTGGGTGCAACCATTACGCCGCGCGCGGTTGTAAAAGCGGTTGCAAAAGCATTGCAGTTCTATGAACAGAACCGGCATGTGCTGCAACAGGAACAGCAGCCATCATCAGAACCCTCATCCGGGCATAAGGATTAAGCATGAGTAACTATAAAGAAATCACCGTTAACGCGCTGTGGAAACAGAATCCCGGCGTCGTGCAGCTACTGGGTCTGTGCCCTACCCTGGCAGTCACTACCACCGCCGTCAATGGCATCAGTTTGGGGCTGGCAACCGCTTTGGTCATGGCTGCATCAAACGGTGCTGTTTCACCGGTGCGCAAGCTGGTGCCCAGCGAAATCCGCGTGCCGGTGTTTATCCTGGTCATCGCGGCGCTGGTCAGCATCATCGACATGTCGATCAACGCTTTTGCCCAACCCCTGCACAAAGTACTGGGCATCTTCATTCCGCTGATTGTCGTGAATTGTATCGTATTGGCTCGCGTTGAATCTTTTGCGGCCAAAAACACCTTTGTGCCATCAGTGCTGGACGGCTTCATGATGGGCATAGGCGGCACGCTGGTGCTCGGCCTGCTCGGCGGCGTGCGCGAGATTTTCGGCAAAGGCACGCTATTCTCCGGGCTGGACCTGGTATTTGGGCCGGCAGCCAAGCAATTCGTGCTGACCGTCGTTCCTGATTACCATGGATTCCTGTTGGCAGTATTGCCGCCGGGGGCGTTTCTGGGGTTGGGTATGCTGGTTGCGTTACGCAATTGGGCAGAAGTCAGGAATTCAAAGAAAACGGACACGCCGCAAGACAATCTTGAGCCTGCGCTCAATCACTGATACCGCCCTTGATTTATGAATGCCCAGCAACGCCTTGAAATCTTCAGACGCCTAAGCGTTGCAATTCCCAACCCGACTACCGAACTCAAGCACAGCAGCACCTTCGAGCTGCTGATTGCGGTCATCCTGTCGGCACAGGCCACGGATAAAGGCGTCAATATCGCTACAGACAAACTGTTCAGCGTTGCCAATACGCCGGAAGCAATACTTGCACTTGGCCTGCATGGACTGGAAAGCTATATCAAGTCGATTGGCCTTTATCACTCAAAGGCCAAAAACATTCTGCTGACCTGCCAGAAACTCATCACCGAACATCAGTCACAGGTTCCCGGTCGCCGTGCCGCGCTGGAGGCGCTGCCGGGCGTTGGCCGTAAAACCGCCAATGTCATCCTGAACACCGCTTTTGGCGAGCCCACGATAGCCGTAGACACCCATTTGTTCAGGCTGGGGAACCGCATTAACCTCGCCCCCGGCAAAACCGTACTTGAAGTCGAAAACAAATATCTCAAAACCATTCCTAAAGAATTCATGCAGGATGCACATCACCTGCTGATCCTGCATGGCCGTTATACCTGTACAGCGCGCAAGCCAAAATGCGGCCAATGCTGCATTGCCGACCTATGCGAATACAAGGCAAAAGAATTCAACCCGGCGCCTGACAGCGCCCCACGGGGTCAGGCATGAAAGTCGCGACCAGCATCGTGCTGGGCAAAGAGGCTTCCGCTGACCTGGCGGCACAAGCAGTTACCAATGCCATGCAGAAGGCTGACATCAGCATTGCAAACAGCGTGCTGCTCCTGCTCACATCCGAATTTGCCGGCAATCCGCAGCAGGCCATCAAAGCCGCTGCCAAAGCGGCTAACTGCATGCAGGTCATGGGCTGCTCCGCAACCGGTATCTTCACCGAAGAAGACTGGGTGCTGGATGCCCCGGCCGCGGCGGCGATGGTTTTTGGTGACAGTGTCTCACTGGAATTACCGAACAGGAACACCAGCAACCAGCCGCTGCTCACGCTTACCGCACCCAACGCCATCAACAGTATCTGGCTCAGCAACAGCAGGCAGCGTTATGGCGGCGTATCGGGAGACGCCATAGGTCAGGGCCCGTTTTCCGTATGGCAGAATGCCAAAGGTGAGGTATCAGGCTATGTCGAAGCATTTTTTTCCGGCGTCAAAGTGGCTACCGGAACTTCCCACGGCGTGCAGTTGCTGACGCAGCCGCAGCAGATCCAGCAAATAGAACAATTCGACCTGCTGCAACTCAACCAGCAGCCAGCGCTGAACGGGCTGCAAAAAGCCTGGAAATCACACAGCAGAAGTGATGAAGCCGTGCCGCTGCATCTCATCATCGCTTTATATGCCGATAGCGCAGAAGCCATCACGGCAGGCAATTTCAACCAGACCACCGTCATCAGCTGCGATGAGGCTGACGGCAGCATCACCCTGGCACAGCCACTGCAGGCAGGCCAGTTCCTGAGCTGGTCTTTACGCGCCACCGAGGTTGCGGAAGCCGACATTGCAATACTGGCAGACAGCCTGACCGGCGCACTTGGCAGCAAGCCCGGTTTCGGGCTGATGTTTTCCTGCCTGGGTAGAGGGCCGTATTTTTACGATGGCGTAGACCGCGACCTCAAAGTCATTACCAAAGCTTTTCCCGGCATGCCGGTATTAGGCTTTTACGGCAATGGTGAAATTGCCTATATCAATGGCAATAACCGCCTTTTACCTTACTCGGCAGTACTTTCCTTATTTTCAACCGCATAAATTAACGGTATTCAAGACTTAATATGAGCTTATACAATCCAAGCCGAGACCAGGCGCGCCAATTCCTATTTGATGCATGGGCCAAATTCAAACAGAACTCGGCACTGACGGACCTGGAGAAAATTGCAGTTGAAGTCATACAGATGCACCCTGAATACCATGCGATACTGGACGCGCCCGAACGCTATATGAGCCAGCAGTACTTTCCCGAGATGGGCGAAACCAATCCGTTCCTGCATATCAGCCTGCATCTGTCGGTGATTGAGCAGATCAGCATCAATCAGCCTATCGGCATCAGTCAAGTCTATGCTACATTAGTCGAAAAATATGGTGACAGGCACAGTGCACAGCATGACCTGCTGGAATGCCTGGCAGAAACCATCTGGCATTCACAGCGAAATAACATCCCATTGGATTCAGCCCATTATCTTGGGCTGCTGAATGAAAGAGTTGGAAAGGCATAGTGGCGGAAAACAATCTCAACGACTGGCTCAATGCGCATGGCGATTACCTGTATCGCTTTGCGCTGGCAAGATTAAGGGATCAGCATCTTGCCGAAGATGCCGTGCAGGAAACGATGCTCGCTGCCATCAGAAACAATAGTTTTGAAGGCGATTCTTCAGCAAGAACCTGGCTTACCGGCATACTGAAGCACAAGATCATTGATTTACAGCGTAAACAGATACGCGAACAGCCGGTCTCGGATCTCGTTGACCTTGATGCTGCCGAACACAGCATGGATGATTTTTTCGACAACTCCGGCCACTGGCTCGACAAACCGCAGACGCTGGACATGCCGGACAACGCGCTTGAACAAAAACAGTTCCTGGCTGTGCTTGACGAGTGCCTGAGCAAACTACCCAAGAAATTAAAAGCCATTTTCATGCTGCGTGACGTACATGAACTGGAGAATGAAAATATTTGTAAGGAACTCGACATTACCGCGACCAATGCCTGGGTAATGCTGTATAGAGCACGGATGGGATTAAGGAAATGTTTAGAGTTAAACTGGTCATAGGTGACGGGAAATAGCATGTTTACCTGTAAACAAGCCAGCAGGCTCATTTCACAATCTTTAGACCGTCCGCTGTCGTTGCCGGAAAAGATACTGCTCAGGCTGCATCTTTTAATATGCGATCCATGCACACAGTTCAAGCGCCAGCTGATGATGTTGCGTACGGCCCTGCACCGGATCAGGTATGGCATAGAACAGGACAGCACTATCAAATTACCGCTGGAAGTAAAAAACAGGATTCTGCATACGATTGAACCTGATCAGGAATAAATTGCCGAACCTGCCGACTCAAACCCTGCTTGTCTTTAATTATATTTAAGGAATTTAAAATGAACAAAACTCAGAAATCGATCTCCCTTGCTATCGGCGGCGCTTTTGCGCTTTCTATCGCTGCGGCAACCGTCAATGCAGCAGAAAACCCATTCGTGATGAAATCCCTCTCGAATGGCTACCAGGTGGCTGACAGCAGCACAAAAATCAAGGATGGCAAATGTGGCACCGGTAAATGCGGCGCCAACATGAAAAAATCCGAAAAAGTGGCTGAAGGCAAATGCAGCGCCGAAAAAGCGAAGGAAGGCAAATGCGGCGGAGAGAAAGCCGCCGAAGGCAAATGCAGTGCAGAAAAGGCCCACGAAGGTAAATGTGGCGGCGACAAGGCAGCTGAAGGCAAATGCAGCGCAGAAAAAGCCCACGAGGGTAAATGCGGCGGCGACAAAAAATAAGCGGCACCTTCAGCGTTAACCACCCATGGCAACCATCAGCCAGATACAAGGCACGGGTCTGGGGCTCAAGCGTGAGCTGATACCCCAGATCCAGTCACTGTACGGACAGGAACAGTTAGCCAATATCCACTTTGTGGAAATTGCGCCGGAAAACTGGATCAGTGCCGGCAGCAAAGCCGCCAGGCAGCTGGACTGGTTCGTAGAGCGCTACCCTGTGGTATGCCATGGCCTATGCCTTTCATTAGGCGGGCTGAGCCCGCTTAATGTGGATTTCCTGCAACAGGTCAGGGCATTCCTGCACCAATACAAGATACCGGTGTATACCGAGCATTTAAGCTACTGCACCGATGGCTTCAAAGGCAGGCAGGGCTATCTTTACGACCTGCTGCCGATTCCGTTCACCGAAGAAGCCGTGCATTATGTGGCGCAGCGCATACGCCAGACCCAGGATATCCTGGGACAGCGCATAGGGGTTGAAAATGCCTCGTTTTACGTGGCCGCACCGATTTCCGAAATGAGCGAGATCGACTTCATCAATGCAGTCATCACCGAGGCCGACTGCCTGCTTCACCTCGACATCAACAACATCTACGTCAACAGCGTCAATTTCGGCTTTGACCCGCATGCGTTCCTGCGCCATATTCCGGGCGAGCGCATTATTTACAGCCATATGGCCGGGCATTACCGCCAAACGCCGAACCTGCTGGTCGACACCCACGGGGAAAACGTCATCGACCCGGTCTGGGACTTGCTGGAAGACGCTTATCGGCTATTTGGCGCCTTCCCTACATTACTGGAACGCGACAACAACATACCGCCGCTCGGCGTATTAATGCATGAAATCGACAAGATTGCCGACTACCAGAGCAAGGCCAGCCAGCGTTCTACTGCATTTCAGCACGCAGCAGAACTGATGACAGGCTAAAACGCACTATCATGGCAGAGCTAGCAGGCTTTCAGCGTTATCAACTGGCATTCACGGCCCGGCTGCGCGACCCGCAGAACCAGCCCCCGCTTGCAGGCGTTCCGGATGAGCGCATGGCGGTGTATGAAGAAATCGTATTCAATAATTTATTCGAATCGGTTTCCGCCTGTTTTCCGGTTGCGCGCAAAGTGCTTGGCAAACGCCGCTGGTTAAAGCTGAACCAGGCCTTCATGCGTGATTATTCCGCCAACGACCCATTGTTCCGCAGCATTCCTGCACAATTTATCGAGTTTCTGCAATTGCCCGCACCCGGGTTGCAGCAGCTTCCGCCTTACTTCATCAGCCTGTGCCATTACGAATGGGTGGAGTTATCGGTAGCTTCGGCCGCGGCTGCCGTTATACAAGAAGCGCAGCCGGCTGTCGACCTGGGACATGGCAGGCCGGTTTTCTCACCATCGATGCAACTGCTCAATTATGAATACGCAGTACACAGGATTTCACCGCGCCACAAACCCCGGCAACCGGAAAGCACCCAGCTGCTGGTGTTCCGCAACGCAGACGATCATGTAAAGTTCATAGAACTGAATGCTGTTACCTACCGCCTGATCTCCCTGCTGCAGGATCAGCCGCTCAGCGGCAGGCAGGCACTCACTTTACTCGCAAATGAGTTACAACATCCCCAGCCAGAGAGTATCATTGAGTTCGGGCTGTCCATACTGGAAGACCTCAGAAGTCAGGGCGTGATTATCGGCACGCAGGATTAAAACCATATCGCAGAGGTGCTGCCTTGAGTTTAATTCAAGCTTTACTGGACCCAGCGGCTTATCCGCACCCGGTATCCAACATTGAACTGATTGAAACCCACATTTCATGGGTGCTGCTGACAGGCCGCTTTGCCTACAAAATCAAGAAAAACATCCGCTTTGATTTCCTTGACTTCTCTACCCTGAAGAAACGGCATTTCTATTGCCTGGAAGAGCTGCGTTTTAACAGCCGTTTCGCGCCCGGCCTTTACCTGGACGTTGTGCCGATAACCGGCTCACCGCAGGCCCCGAAAGTGGATGGCAGCGGCGAAATCATCGAATACGCCGTACGCATGAAGCAATTCGACGGTAACCAGCTACTAAGCCATCTCGCAGACCAGGGCCGTCTCAGCTGCGGCATGATAGACCAGCTGGCCGACCTGACCGCCGATTTTCATCACAGTGCAAGAGCCGATACCGCCAATGACCATTTCGGTACCCCGCAGGAAATCCACCATTGGTTCCAAGGCAACGTCACCAATATCCGACCCTTGGTCCATCACGGAAAACTTCTCGAGCAGATATCCGGATTGGCGCACTGGGGCGACCAGGCATTGCTGAAATACGCAGGGTTGATGGAACTGCGCAAGAAGAACGGCTTTATACGCGAATGCCACGGTGACCTGCACCTGGGCAACATCACGCTGATCAATCACAAGGTCACCCCGTTCGATGGCATTGAATTCAACCCCGGCCTGCACTGGATCGACGTGATCAGCGAAATTGCCTTTGTAGTCATGGATCTGCAGCAACGCGGCCTTAACCAGTTCGCCTACCGTTTCCTTAACCGTTACCTGAGCAGGAACGGCGATTATGCCGGCATCACTTTATTACCTTATTACCTGGTATATCGGGCATTGGTGCGATGCAAGGTAGCGCTGCTGCGCTGGCAGCAGCATAAAAAACAGCAGGATCTGCATGAAGCGGAAAATTACGCAGGGCTTGCCGCAAAATACAGTCGGCCGGCGGCACCCAGGCTGTTAATTACGCATGGCTACTCAGGCTCCGGAAAATCGACATTCAGCTGCCAGCTTGCAGAACGCCTGGGCATGATACACCTGCGTTCGGATGTTGAGCGCAAACGCCTGGTCTCCGCAAAAAATGCAGGTAATTCGGTGAATGAAGGTGTATACACGGCGGAAAACGTGCAGCTTGTTTATCTCAGGCTGGCCGAGCTCGCATCATCAATTCTGGATGCTGGTTTTACGGTGCTGATCGATGCGGCTTTCTTACAAGCCAGCCAGCGCGGCCTATTTGCAGAGCTGGCTGCGAAAAAACAGCTGGCTTTTGTGATATTGGATTTCCACGCGCCGGTGCAGGAGTTGAAGCAGCGCATCAGCAACCGGCAGCAATCCGGGAACGATGCATCAGAAGCGACATTGGCGGTTCTGGAACATCAGCTTGAAACTGCACAGGCACTGTCAGCCGCCGAGGCCGGCGAGACCATCCGGATCGATACCTGCGCAGAAGATGCTTTGGCCAAGCTGCTGGAGCACAGCAGCTTGCCGCATCATTAATCGAAACTGATCGCCTGATTCTGGCGCTGTTCCAGATCGGCAACCAGCTTGCCTTGTTGCGGCGGGCTCATATCCCACCAGCCTTTGATTTCCTCAATCGTACGATAACACCCCTGGCAGTAGCCAGAGGTTTCATCAATACTGCATACACCGATGCAGGGAGACTGAACTTCTTCCTGTGTAATTTCTGACATGCTATTCCGCTTAAAAAAGATTGATATCCCTATTCCGTATTAAATCAATACAGTTTAACTCAATACACCATTAACTTAACACGCCATTAACTTAACACACCATGGCACTGTTTATATTTCTTGCCGGAACCGCATGGGCAAGGATCATTACGGCCGACCTTGATACCCTCACGTACCATAGGCTGCGAAGCTGAAGCGGCGTCATCGTCGGCAGCGCTTGTGCCCAGCGCTTCATTGTAATCGGCATGCTGGTATTGCACGTTTTCCACTTCCACCGGCCTGTCAACCGCTTCCACGTCGGCTTCTGTTTTCACCTGCACCAGCATGGTCACTTTGGTCACTTCGGTTTTAATGGTGTTCAGCAGGCCTTCAAACAATTCAAATGCCTCGCGCTTATATTCCTGCTTAGGGTTTTTCTGCGCATAGGAACGTAAATGAATACCCTGACGCAAATGGTCCAGCGCTGACAAATGCTCGCGCCAGTGGTTATCCACGCTCTGCAGCATGACCGAGCGCTCGAACTGGCGCAGGATCTCAGGGCTGGCCTGCTTTTCTTTCTCAGCATAGGCTTTGCTGGCCTCGGCAAGAATGAAGTCGCGCAGCGTTTCTTCATGAATATCCGGATTGTCTTCCAGCATTTTCTGCAACGGCAGCTCAAGGCCGGTCTCGGCTTTAAGTTCACGCTCAAGGGCAGGCACATCCCACTGCTCTTCAACGCTGCCTGGCGGAATGTGCGTTGCGATCATATTGAGCAATACATCTTCACGCATCGCAGCAATGGTGCTGCCCACATCGGTGGCTTCCAGCAGCTCATTGCGCTGTTCATACACGACCTTGCGCTGGTCATTCGCTACGTCATCATATTCAAGCAGCTGTTTACGGATATCAAAGTTACGGCCTTCGACTTTGCGCTGCGCATTTTCAATCGCCCGTGTTACCCAAGGGTGCTCGATCGCTTCGCCATCCGGCATGTTCAGCTTACCCATGATGGCCGATACGCGGTCTGAAGCAAAAATACGCAGCAACTGATCTTCAAGTGAAAGATAAAAACGACTGGAACCCGCATCACCCTGGCGACCGGAACGGCCGCGCAGCTGGTTATCCACGCGGCGCGATTCATGACGTTCCGTGCCCACGATATGTAAGCCACCGGCGGCCAATACGCCGTTGTGGCGTATTTTCCAATCCGCTTTGATTTGTTCGATACGTGCAGCTTTTTGAGCTTCAGTCAAAGTTGCATCCGCTTCAACCTGCGCAATTTCCGGCTCAGGATTGCCGCCAAGTACGATATCGGTACCACGGCCAGCCATATTGGTCGCAATCGTGATCACGCCCGGGCGGCCAGCTTGCACAATGATCTGCGCCTCGCGCTCATGCTGTTTCGCATTCAAGACCTGATGTTCCAGCTTAGCCTCTGTCAGCAATTGTGAAATCAGCTCGGAGTTTTCAATTGAAGTGGTACCCACCAGCACAGGCTGGCCGCGGCTCTGACAGCCTTTAATATCTTCGATCACTGCCGCATATTTCTCGCGGGCAGTGCGGTAAACCTTATCCATCGCATCCTTGCGCTGCATCGGGCGGTGCGTCGGGATCACTACGGTTTCCAGGCCATAGATCTGGTTGAACTCGTACGCCTCGGTATCAGCGGTACCTGTCATGCCTGAAAGCTTCGCATACATACGGAAATAGTTCTGGAAAGTAATCGATGCAAGCGTCTGATTCTCTTTCTGGATCTCCACGCCTTCTTTCGCCTCTACCGCCTGATGCAAACCGTCAGACCAGCGGCGGCCAGCCATCATACGGCCGGTAAATTCATCCACGATCACAATTTCGCCATCGCGCACGACATAATGCTGGTCTCTATGATAAAGGTTACGCGCACGCAGCGATGCGTACAGGTGATGCACCAGTGTAATGTTGGAAGCCTCATACAAGCTGGAACCTTCCGCCAGCAGGCCAGCTTGTGCCAGCAAGGCTTCAGCATGCTCATGTCCCTGCTCGGACATCACGACGTTCTGGGCTTTTTCATCTACCCAGAAATCGCCTTCGCCTTCTTCTTCTTTCTGCGCAACCAGTCTTGCCGCTACGGCGTCGATCTGGGTATACAAGGCAACGCTATCATCGGCCTGACCTGAAATAATCAAAGGCGTCCGTGCCTCGTCGATCAGAATAGAGTCGACCTCATCAATCAGCGCATAATTCAGGCCGC
Organism: Methylotenera sp. G11; assembly: GCF_000799735.1. Taxonomy (NCBI): domain Bacteria; kingdom Pseudomonadati; phylum Pseudomonadota; class Betaproteobacteria; order Nitrosomonadales; family Methylophilaceae; genus Methylotenera; species Methylotenera sp. G11. The sequence goes on from NZ_JUHH01000001.1 coordinate 1,398,198, forward strand.
GCTGTACACGTTCTTCAGCGCCGTACACCATGTTATCGCGCAGGTAATCAAACCCGTACTCATTATTGGTGCCATAAGTGATATCGGCCGCATAGGCCAGGCGCTTGGCTTCACTTGTCATTTGCGACAGGTTGATGCCGATCGACAAACCTAAAAAGTTATACAGCCTGCCCATCCACTCCGCGTCACGCTTCGCCAGGTAATCATTCACGGTAATCACATGCACGCCTTTGCCGCTTAAGGCATTCAGGTAAGCCGGCAATGTTGCCACCAAAGTCTTGCCTTCACCGGTGCGCATCTCAGCGATTTTTCCTGCATTCAGCACCATGCCGCCGATGAGCTGCACATCAAAATGGCGCATGCCCAAAGCACGGCGACTGCCCTCACGCACCACTGCGAAGGCTTCCGGCAGCAGTTTTTCCAGGCTTTCGCCATTGGTGTAACGTTGTTTGAATTCCTCGGTTTTAGCCCTGAGCGCCTCATCGCTCAGCGCCTGCATTGCCGGCTCTAGTGCATTGATCTGCTGAACCTTCTGCGCATATTGTTTAACAAGCCTTTCATTACGGCTACCGAATAATTTTTTGAACAACGTGGAGATCATGAAATGAGTGACTTTCCGCTAGAGGATAAAACTTTGTGGTTAGTGTATGAATCGATTATGGGATTGTAATTGTGAAATACCGGAGAAAAATTAAACATACTAAATTTAATGAATCTGATTTAGCTGCGCTTGCTTCTGCCTTCTGGATTACTGTGCCTATAAACTATATGTATTACCTATACTGTCAATTGCTTGCTTTTAGATATTTCCTTGGATCCAGAGGATTACCCGCCAACCTGATTTCATAATGCAGGTGTGGCCCGGTTGATCGCCCGGTACTGCCCACTTCTGCGATTTTCTGGCCTTTTTCTACACGCTCACCAGCCCTGACATACAGCCTGGAAGCATGGGCATAGCGTGTTTCCAGGCCGGATCCATGATCAATTTTTACAAGTTTACCATAATCAGGGGTCTGCTCGGCAGTTGACACGATGCCGCCTGCCGCTGCAAAGATAGGCGTGCCCATCGCAGCCGTAAAATCCAGTCCTTCATGAAACGCTTTATGCCCATTAAAAGGGTCTATACGCCAGCCAAAACTTGATGAATTGAATGCCGCAGCGACCGGGCTGCTGTTTGGCAAGGTGTCTTTCAATACGCTTTGCTGCAGTAGCTTTGCTTCAATACTGCTGAACTGCTCGGTACTGGATTCAATCCTATCCATCAATTCGGCAATCTTCGCCTGCAATTCCGCTTCCGATAACGGCCCGCTCCTGACCAGCGGACCACCTAGATTAGCAGTGCCGGGCAGGCTGGAAACCGGGCTGCCTAGCTCAGGCTTAGCCTCAGTCCTGGGCGCAGCCTTGGATGGTTTCGCACGGCCGGTTGCATTATCCTGCGCCAGACTTTTTTCCCCTGCCAGTTTCGCCAGCCGTTCGCTTTGCGCATCCAGCTGCATCATGCGCGCCTGCAGCTCGCCCAGCTGCAATGCATAGGCATCAAGATGTTTTTGCGGATTATTAAAAGAAAATCGCAAATGGTTCGGTATTAATGACTTTGCACCCTGTTGTGCGCTTGGCTGCTGTGGCACAATGAGCACCATGGCGATCAGAACCGACAAAAACATCAGCGCTGCCAAGGCCACACTCACTTGCAGCACAGAAAGCGTTTTTGCTTTCGCCATGTTATTTGAGACTAAAATGATATTCATACTACCCCTGATCATTACAGGCATTAGATAAACAGCCATGCAACGATTCAATACATTGCTTAAAAATCCTGAACTTAACGCGCTGCACATGCGCACGCAGGAAACTCAGGATGCACAAAAAATCTGGAATGCAATCGCCCCGGATAACTTGGCTAAATTCAGCCGCGCAGGCAGCATCAAGAACAAGCAATTAAACGTATATGCCGACAACAGCGCGGTGGCGGCAAAAATTAAGCTTTTGCTGCCTAGTCTATTGATTCAGCTACAAAAGCAAGTGTGTGAAGTTACTGCAATTCGCGTAAAAGTGCAAGTAAAATCTAGCCCGCAACCCAGGCGAAAAACACCCAGAAAGCTTACTCCGGCAGCCGTCAGCAGCTTGAAAGAGCTCAGCGAAAAACTGGCAGGCACGGCATTGGGCGACGCGCTGGATAAGCTTTGCAAAACAGCTGACTGACACAGCGTTGTTACGCGCGCCTTTCACGGCAGAGGCTCTATTGTGAGGGCTGTTTAATAATGCAATAATGCACGCATGTTACAATTTATTTACACTCTGAAACCATAAGGAGCCATCAGCCGCCACTTCAGCTTTACCGCACTAATCACCTTCGATTCAGCTTTACTGTATATCGCTTTAAGCAACAACGAATGTTTTGCACCTGGTTTCACATACTAGTTTTATTTTGACGTTTTACAGCAGTTTCCTGAGTAACGTAATTGATAAAAATATAGATAGGGAGAAGTCATGTCAGTCGAACTAATGGTTGCCATCGGCGCCGCAATTATTGCGGTTCTGTATGGAGCAGTGATGAGCAAATGGATTTCAGGTTTACCCGCCGGTAATGCGCGCATGCAGGAAATCGCCGGCGCAATTCAACAAGGGGCTGCCGCTTACCTGGCCCGCCAATATAAAACCATCACCATTGTCGGTGTCATACTGGCTATCCTGATTGGCGTTTTTCTCAACGCCACTACTGCAATAGGCTTTGTGGTTGGTGCCGTGCTGTCTGGTGCATGCGGGTTTATCGGCATGAATGTATCGGTTAAAGCCAACGTGCGGACTGCGCAGGCCGCCACCAAAGGCATAGGCCCGGCATTGGATGTTGCATTCAAAGGCGGGGCAATCACCGGCATGCTGGTAGTTGGCTTGGGCTTGCTCGGAGTTGCCGGTTTTTATGCATTCCTGGGCGGCGAGGCTGCAACTGATCTTGACCCGCTCATTGGCCTTGCATTCGGCTCCTCCCTGATTTCGATCTTTGCCCGCCTTGGCGGCGGCATCTTCACCAAGGGTGCAGACGTAGGCGCGGATCTGGTGGGCAAAGTTGAAGCCGGTATCCCTGAAGATGATCCGCGCAACCCGGCTGTGATTGCAGATAACGTAGGCGACAACGTAGGTGACTGCGCAGGCATGGCGGCCGACCTGTTTGAGACTTACGCCGTCACATTGATTGCAACCATGGTGTTAGGCGGCTTGCTTATTAAAACAGCCGGTGCCAATGGGGTACTTTACCCGCTACTACTGGGTGCCGTTTCTATCGTGGCTTCCATCATCGGCTGCTTTTTCGTCAAGGCATCGCCAGGCATGAAAAATGTCATGCCGGCTTTGTATAAAGGCCTGGCGGTTGCCGGCATACTTTCATTAGGTGCGTTCTATGTGGTTACAATGAAAATGTTCCCGCAAGGCGTGACGGCAGGCGAATTAGCGATTTCTGCCAACCAGATGTTTGGCGCATGCGCAGTCGGGCTAGTGCTCACCGCAGCTTTAGTCTGGATTACCGAATACTATACCGGCACTGATTATGCTCCGGTTCGCCACGTAGCGCAGGCTTCCACTACCGGACATGCCACCAACATTATCGCCGGTATCGGTGTTTCAATGAAATCTACAGCTCTGCCAGTGCTGTCTGTATGTATCGCCATCTGGGCAGCCTATCACCTGGGAGGTCTGTACGGCATTGCAATTGCCGCGACCTCCATGCTGAGCATGGCCGGCATTGTGGTAGCGCTCGACGCTTATGGCCCGATTACCGACAACGCAGGCGGCATTGCAGAAATGGCGGAACTGCCAAGTAGCGTGCGTGATGTAACCGACCCGCTGGATGCAGTTGGCAACACCACCAAAGCGGTGACCAAAGGCTATGCAATTGGCTCCGCCGGCTTAGCTGCACTGGTGCTGTTTGCAGACTATACGCACAAACTGGAAGGTGCCGGCATTGCAGTCAAGTTCGACTTGAGCGACCCCATGGTCATTATCGGCCTGTTTATCGGCGGGCTGATACCCTTTCTGTTTGCGGCGATGGCAATGGAAGCCGTTGGCCGTGCCGCAGGCGCAGTAGTTGAAGAAGTCCGCCGCCAGTTCCGTGACATCAAAGGCATTATGGAAGGCACGGCTAAGCCTGAGTATGGTAAAGCCGTGGATATGCTGACCACGGCAGCCATTAAGGAAATGATGCTTCCATCATTGCTGCCAGTGGCGGTACCGGTTGCCGTAGGCCTGTTATTAGGCCCGGTCGCACTTGGTGGCTTGTTAATGGGTACGATTGTAACTGGCTTATTTGTAGCCATCTCCATGTGTACCGGCGGCGGCGCCTGGGACAATGCCAAAAAATACATCGAAGACGGCAACCACGGCGGCAAAGGCTCTGATGCGCATAAAGCGGCGGTTACCGGCGACACCGTTGGCGACCCTTACAAGGATACCGCAGGCCCCGCAGTTAACCCGCTGATTAAAATCATCAACATCGTGGCATTGCTGATCGTGGCATTGCTGTAACACTGGATAATACGCAAGAGGCGGCCGCGGCCGCCTTTTTTATGGAAAATGAACACCCCTGAACCAAGGCAAACAGTTAAAATACGGCTTTCGGCAATTCGCTATCATTAACGCAATTCAATCACAAAGGTACTGGCATGCGGCATTCGGAATATCATCGTTCACATCGCATCGGCTGGCTGCGGGCCGCCGTCCTGGGTGCCAATGATGGGATCGTTTCCACCGCCAGCCTGTTGATCGGCGTAGCCTCTGCCGGCGCATCGCACCAGACCATCCTGATTACCGGCGTTGCCGGCCTGGTATCTGGCGCGATGTCGATGGCGGCAGGCGAATATGTATCCGTCAGTTCGCAATCGGATACCGAAGCCGCAGACATCGCTCGCGAAACGGAGGAGCTTGCCACACAACCGGAACATGAGCTGGATGAACTGACCGGAATCTATACTTTGCGCGGGCTGTCGCCGGAGTTAGCGCGCCAGGTGGCCGTGCAGCTTACCGCACATGATGCGCTGGCTGCGCATTCGCGTGACGAACTGGGCATCACCGACACCATGAATGCGAAACCGGTGCAGGCGGCGCTCGCTTCTGCCGCGACATTCGCGGTCGGCGCCGCTTTGCCATTACTGGTGGTATTTTTCGCCCCAGCAGCCAGCACCATCCCATATGTTGCGGCGACATCGCTCGCATTCCTGGCAGCGCTCGGCGGCCTCGCGGCACAGGCCGGAGGTGCCAGCCTGGTGAAAGGAGCCTCTCGCGTCGCATTCTGGGGCGTGCTGGCGATGATAGCCACCGCTGCTGTCGGCAGTTTATTTGGCGTTGCAGCAGCGTGATACCAGAATTAAAAAAGGCAGCCAGGGCTGCCTTTTTTAATGTCTACTGCTTACGTTCCAATATGAATTAAAACGCCGGTTTTACTTTTGCTTCATTGTAGTTTTTAACGCCATCCAGGATTTCTTTCTTGGCCTGGTCTACATCGCCCCAACCGTTGATTTTTACCCATTTGCCTTTATCAAGGTCTTTATAATGCGCGAAAAAGTGCGCAATCATGTCCAGGCGGCCTTCTGATACGTCTTTGTATGATTTCAGATGTGTATACAAACCGCACACTTTATCAACCGGCAGCGCCAGCACTTTAGCATCCAGGCCTGCTTCATCTTCCATCAGCAGCACGCCGATCGGGCGGCAGCGCACAACCACGCCCGGGATCAGCGGCACCGGTGTAATCACCAGCACGTCAACCGGGTCTCCATCATCCGCCAGAGTGTGCGGCACATAACCGTAATTCGCTGGGTAATGCATGGCAGTGCCCATGAAACGGTCTACAAAAATCGCGCCGCTTTCTTTATCCACTTCATATTTCACTGGGTCACCCTGCATCGGGATTTCAATAATCACATTGAAATCATTCGGGACATCTTTGCCGGTTGGCACTTGGTTCAATGACATTGTTTATTCCTAAATATAAATTTGCTAAATAAATTAACGACTGATTTTGAGGCGCAATTATAACAAGTCCGCACAAAAGGCATACTAAAAGACTTGTAATAAATTGCTAATGCCGGCTTCACTTTGTGTCAAGCTGCGCCTCAACCTGCTCCCGGCAGCTCTGGATAATCGACTGCGGTATGAATAGCAGCGCCAGATAAAGCAGCACCGGGATAATGACAACGTCATCCAGCTGGCCAATCACAGGGATAAAGTCCGGAATAAGATCAAACGGCAACAGCAGGTAAGCAACCGCCAAACCTAAAAACAACTTGGCGACCCACGGCGTCTGCGGATGTTTCAACACCAGCCGATACACCTTCAACTCCAGCTTCAGCTGTCTGCCCAGAGCCTTGAGCTTATTGATGATAGACATTGCCCGCAAGCCGTACAGGCTTACTCCAGGTTTAGGGGTTTGCCGGTCAGGCGTTCGAACGCCTCCATATACTTTTCACTGGTTTTTGCGGCGACATCATCAGGCAATGCCGGCGCCGGCGGGGTTTTATTCCAGCCACTGGCTTCCAGCCAGTCACGCACATATTGCTTATCATAGCTTGGCGGGTTCTTGCCTACCGCGTAACTCTCGGCGGGCCAGAAGCGTGATGAATCCGGGGTCAGCACTTCATCCATGACATGCAGCACACCGTTCTCATCCAGGCCGAACTCGAACTTGGTGTCAGCGATGATGATGCCGCGGGTCAGTGCATATTCTGCCGCCCTGGTATAAAGCTCAATGGCAACCTTGGCCACCTGGTCAGCCAGCGCCTTACCGATCAGTGCCTCAACCTGGGCAATGCTGATATTTTCATCATGCTCGCCTACTGCTGCCTTGCTGGATGGCGTGAACAAAGGCTGCGGCAGCTTTGAGGCTTCCTGCAGGCCTGCGGGCAGCGGGATCTCGCATACCGTACCTTTGGCTTTATATTCCTTCCAGCCGCTGCCAACCAGATAACCGCGCACGATCGCCTCCAGCGGCAGCGCTTTCAGTTTTTTCACCACGACTGAGCGATTAGCGAGCTGCGCTTTCTCGGCAGCATCCGCCACCACGCTGGCAGGGTCGATGCCAGTCAGATGATTAGGCACGACATGCTGCAGCTTCTCAAACCAGAAGTTTGCCATCTGCGTCAGCATTGCGCCTTTGTTGGCAATGCCCGTAGGCAAGATGACATCAAATGCGGATAAACGGTCGGTGCTCACCAGCAACATGGTGTTGGCGTCGATATCGTAGATGTCGCGCACCTTGCCTTGATGGATGCGTTTCAGGCTTTTGATACTGGTTTCTAGAAGTGGTTTATTCATGAAGTTAAACTTTAATAGTCGCTGGTCGAAATGCATATTATAAAGTGCTGGCTGATGTTTATCTAATTTTTTACGCCCATCAGCAATCCAGGCTGCGCACTCGAATTTATGCGACTGGCCGGTTCTCGCCTATCTTGATGATCTTAAGCGTATTGGTGCCGCCCGGGCTGCCAATAGGTTCACCAAAGGTCAGCAGCACCAGGTCGCCCGCGACGACGGCGTTCTGCTGCAATAACACCTGCTCCATTTCCTGCAGGATTTCATCTTTGTTTTTATTCCCCTGGTCAATCGGGTATGGATATACGCCACGATGCAGGGTCAGCTTCCTGCGTGCGAATTTATCGGGCGACAGTGCATAGATCGGCACTTCGGCATCTGCGCGCGACAGCCATTGTGCGGCATTACCCGACTGCGTCAGTGCGGCAATCGCTTTGACCTTCAAATGCTTTGCTGTGTATATTGCGGCGGCGGCAACCGCCTCATCCGTTTTCACCAGCACCTGCCCCAGTTTTTGTGCATGATGCTCGCTGAAGTATTCTTTTTCTGCCTCTACAACAACGCGATGCACGGCTTCGACTGTTTCCAGTGGATACTGGCCCGATGCGGTTTCTGCAGACAGCATGACGGCATCGGTACCATCAAGTACCGCATTTGCCACATCCGACACTTCCGCCCGGGTGGGAATCGGGCTTGAAATCATGGATTCCATCATCTGCGTGGCGGTAATGACCAGTTTATTATGGGCACGTGCCATCCGTATCATGCGTTTCTGCAAGCCCGGCACCGCAGCATCCCCCACCTCAACGCCCAGATCGCCGCGCGCGACCATAATCGCATCCGAGGCCTCAATAATCGCTTCCAGCTCACTGATGGCTTCGGCACGCTCAATTTTTGCAATCACACTTGCCGAGCCTCCGGCCTCTTTAACCAAAGCCCGTGCCAGCTCAACATCGGATGCGGATTTAGGAAAGGAGATCGCAATGTAATCTGCTTCCAGTGCGACGGCGGTTTTAATGTCTTCGCGGTCCTTCCTGGTCAAGGCATCCGCCGACAGGCCGCCCCCCTGTCGATTGATGCCTTTGTTATTCGACAGGACGCCGCCGTTCAGCACCACGCAATGTATCTGGTGTCCCTTCACGCGGTCTACCTGCATGGTGATGCGGCCGTCATCCAGCAGCAGGATGGCACCTTCGCTGACCTCCTGCGGCAATGTCTTATAGTCGAGCCCGACACGATACTGGTCACCAAGCTCACAATCCGCATCCAGCACAAAAATATCGCCGGTTTTCAGGCTGATCTTGCCCTGCTCAAACTTGCCAATCCTGATTTTCGGCCCCTGTAAATCACACAGCACACCGACAGGACGCCCCAGTTTCGCCGCTATATTACGTACCGTTTCCGCACGCTGTATATGCGCCTCGGCCGTACCATGCGAGAAATTCAGGCGCACAACGTTTACGCCCGCCGTAATCATGCGTGCAAGCATTTCCTCGCTGGTGGAGGATGGCCCTAAGGTCGCTACAATTTTTGTTTTACGTAATGCCAATGTGTCCTGCCTTTTTATTATTTGGTATTTATACACGCCCTTAAAAACAAAATGGGGCTATATGCCCCATTTTTAAAGTGCAAAACAAACGGGGCTATCAGCTTTTGGCGCGCTGTTCCAGAATCTCGACCGCAGGCAGTTTCTTGCCTTCCAGAAACTCCAGGAACGCGCCGCCAGCCGTTGAAATATAATCCACCTGGCTTTCGATACCGTATTTCTGGATCGCGGCAATCGTATCGCCGCCACCGGCCAATGTGAATGCCTTGGTATTGGCAATCGCATTGGCAATGGTTCTGGTGCCTTCGCCAAACTGGTCAAACTCAAACACGCCTACGGGGCCATTCCAGACCACCGTACCTGCATTTTTAATGATTTCAGCTAACTGAGCAGCAGATTTCGTGCCAATATCAAAAATCATATCATCAGCCGTGACTGAAGCAACGTCCTTGCTCACTGCCGGCTCGTTCGCATCAAACTTCCTGCCACAGACAACATCTACCGCGACCGGCACGGCTGCACCTCTAGATGACATTTTGTCCATTAACGCACGAGCAACAGGCACCAGCTCATCTTCACACAATGACTTGCCGACCTCAAACCCTGCGGCTTTCAAGAACGTGTTCGCAATACCGCCACCCACCACCATCTGGTCAACTTTCTCGGACAGGCTCTCCAGCACGGTCAGCTTGGTTGAGACCTTGCTGCCGCCTACAATCGCCACCATTGGGCGCGCCGGGCTCAGCAAGGCCTTGGTCAGGGCTTCCAGTTCATTCACCAGCAGAATACCTGCGGCTGCCACCGGGGCAAATTTCGCTACGCCGTAAGTGCTGGCCTCTGCACGATGCGCAGTACCGAATGCGTCCATTACAAAAATATCACATAGCTTGGCATATTTTTGTGACAATTCATCAACGCATTTCTTTTCACCTTTATTAAAACGGCAGTTTTCCAGCACAACCAGTTCACCGGCCGCAACATCAAAACCGCCACCCACCCAGTCTTTCACCAGCCGCACCGGTTTGCCCAGCTTGGCCGCAATCACATCAACTACAGGTTTAAGGGAGTTTTCCTCTGAATATACACCTTCTTCCGGACGACCCAGATGCGAGGTTACCATCACTTTTGCGCCAGCCTTGAGCGCATGCTCAATGGTTGCCATCGACGCCGTGATGCGCGCATCTGACGTTACCTTGCCATCAGCGACCGGCACGTTCAAGTCAGCACGGATCAATACGCGCTTACCTTGCAGATCAAGATCTGTCATTTTGATGTAATGCATGATGAACTCCCTTACCCCATTAATCTTATTTTGCGTTCATTAAAGCAACTGCCGTATCCAGCATGCGGCAGCTGAAGCCCCACTCGTTGTCATACCAGGCCATCACTTTGACCAGCTTGCCGCCAATCACCGTGGTCTGCTTCGCATCGAAATTAGATGAGGTTTCAGTATGATTGAAATCTGATGAGACCAGAGGCTCGGTGTTGTAAGCAAGGATCCCTTTTAACGGGCCTGATTCCGAAGCTTCCTTGATAATCGCGTTCACTTCTTCTTTTGTCGTGTCGCGACCCGGTACGAAGGTCAGGTCAACTACGGATACATTCGCGGTAGGTACACGTACGGCAAAGCCTGAAAGCTTGCCATACAATTCCGGGATCACAATGCCGACTGCCTGTGCAGCACCGGTTTTGGTGGGGATCATGTTCAATGCTGCGGCACGCGCACGGTACAGGTCTTTATGGTGGCCATCCACCAGCATCTGGTCATTGGTGTAGGAGTGAATCGTGGTCATCAGGCCTGACTCTATACCCAGCTTGTCATGCAATGCCTTCACCATAGGTGCCAGGCCATTGGTGGTACATGATGCATTGGAAATCACGCTCATGTTTGCAGTCAGGATATCGTGGTTTACGCCATACACAACCGTGGCGTCACATTCGTTCTTATCCGCAGGCGCCGAAATAATCACTTTCTTTGCACCGGCTTCGATGTGCGGCAGGCACTTTTCTTTGGTACGGAATGCGCCGGTACACTCCAGCACCACATCCACGCCAAGCTCTTTCCATGGCAGGTTGGCCGGGTTGCGGTCGGTAGTCACGCGAATTTTATCGCCATTGAGTACCAGGTAATGTTTACCATCTTCGTCCAAAGTTTCTACAGTGCCTTTAAACTTGCCATGAATAGTGTCATGCTTTGTCAGGTGCGCCGTACATTCTAGATTGGCAGATCCATTGATTGCCACAATTTGAATATCTTCACGTTGCTGCTCATAAATCGCACACAAAATATTGCGCCCGATACGTCCATAACCATTAATTGCGACTCGAATTGCCATGATGATTCCTAAATTTATTCTGTTAGCACAAAGATTAAAAACAGCGCTGAATAGCCGAAAATAACCGTTTAAATCAAAAGTAATGAATACTTAAACCTTACTGAACACAATACAACCAAAAACAGGGTTTCAAACCGGAGTTTTGAAACTTAACTTTTATATTGACTCAATATATTGACTGAATTTTACGTCTATTCAGCAATACTACAAAAAAACAAGGCACCTCATGCTGAGGTGCCTTGCAGACTAGCTCACTAAGCTTGTTAGGCTTATCAATACAGTACTAGTAAATTAAAGCACCGATTTAACAGTTGCAACTACGTTCTCAACTGTGAAGCCGAAGTGTTTCATCAGTACGCCACCTGGTGCTGATTCACCGAATGTGTCGATACCTACTACAGCACCTTCAATACCTACATATTTACGCCAGAAGTCTGGGTGAGCCGCTTCAACAGCTACGCGTTTAACGCCTGGAATCAATACGCTGTCTTTGTAAGCTTGGTCTTGACGGTCGAATACGTTAGTGGACGGCATGGAAACCACGCGCACTTTAGTACCGGCAGCGTTCAATTCAGCAGCGGCTTGGATAGCAAGATCCAACTCGGAACCGTTAGCAATGATAATCACGTCTGGTGTTGTACCAACGCATGAGAATACATAGCCACCCTTACGGATCAGGTCGAAGTCTTTAGCGTCGTGCTTAATACCAGGCACTGCTTGACGGCTCAATACCAAGCTGCTTGGGCCTTCAGTACGCTCTACTGCAGCAACCCATGCAACGGTTGTTTCTGTAGAGTCAGCTGGACGCCATACATCCATACGAGGGATCATACGCAGACCAGAAGTGTTTTCAACTGGTTGGTGTGTAGGACCATCTTCACCTTGACCGATAGAGTCATGGGTCAATACGTAAACCACACGTTGATGCATCAACGCAGACATACGCATGCCGTTTTTCATGTAGTCAGAGAACATGTGGAAAGTACCGCCGTATGGCAACAAGCCACCGTGCAATGCCATACCGTTCATGATCGCAGCCATACCGAACTCACGTACACCGTAAGAGATGTAGTTGCCTGGTTCTTTACCACTCACGTGTTTGAACTCTTTAGCTGCTGTCAGGTTAGAACCTGTCAGGTCAGCTGAACCGCCCAGGAACTCTGGCAAGATTGGCGCCAAAGCAGTAATTGCTTTTTGTGAAGCTTGACGAGTTGCCAATTTCTCAGCTTTTTCGTTAGTTTCAGCAATGATTGCGTCAGTCAGTGCTTTCCAGTTAGCTGGCAATTCGCCTGCCATACGGCGTTTGAATTCAGCAGCTTCTGCTGGGTAAGCAGCTGCGTAAGCAGCAAATTTAGCGTCCCAAGCAGATTCACGCTCAGCACCTTTAGCTTTTTGATCCCAGCCAGCGTATACGTCAGCAGGAATGACGAATGGCTCGTGTGGCCAGCCGATTTCAGCACGTGTAGCTGCAACTTCAGCTTCGCCCAATGCGGAACCATGGCAGTCGTGTGAGCCGGATTTGTTTGGTGAACCTTTACCAATGATAGTTTTACAGCAGATCAATGATGGTTTGTCAGTGACTGATTTAGCTTCGTCGATTGCTTTTTGAATCGCAGCCTGGTCGTGACCATCTACTGAAACAACGTGCCAGCCATATGCTTTGAAGCGGCCTGCAGTGTCGTCTGTGTACCAGCCTTCGATGTGGCCGTCGATAGAAATACCGTTGTCATCCCAGAACGCAACCAGTTTGCCCAGGCCCCAAGTACCAGCCAGTGCACATGCTTCGTGAGAAACGCCTTCCATCATACAACCGTCGCCCAGGAACACGTATGTGTAGTGGTCAACGATGTCGTGGCCTGGTTTGTTGAACTGGTTAGCCAGCAGTTTTTCTGCCATCGCGAAACCAACGCCGTTAGCAATACCTTGGCCCAATGGGCCTGTCGTGGTTTCAACGCCTGGCGCGTAACCGTACTCAGGGTGACCAGCACACTTGGAGTGCAATTGACGGAATGTTTTGATGTCATCGATAGAAACATCGTAACCAGTCAGGTGCAGCAAGGAGTAAATCAACATAGAGCCATGGCCGTTGGACAATACGAAACGGTCACGGTTAGCCCATTGCGGGTTAGTTGGGTTGTGGCTCAGATTGTGATTCCACAATACTTCTGCGATCTCAGCCATACCCATAGGCGCACCTGGGTGGCCAGAGTTAGCTTTTTGCACTGCATCCATGGATAACGCACGGATGGCATTGCATAAATCTTGACGTGTTGCCATTGTTTTCTCCCTAAAGATTAGAACTTGAGGCCTTATGTAAGGATGACCGCAGGCGCGTGCAATGATGACGGCTGGCGCGAAAACCCCATAAAACCTTAAATGAACGATTCTAAAAAGCCGGCAAATTAAACCGCTTTTCCTTGAATCCTAAATTATTGCTTAGATAGCCTTTTTCAGCAAGCAGAACATCAGAAAAGTCTCTTTATAATCACCTGTGTAATGACATCTGTCGGCAGGTTTCAGCTGCCGGCAGGTTGAATTCGCTATGGCAACCCGGTTAAAACGCCACCACTCGCCCGGTCAAGGCAGACTGCAGCGCCAGCTCGATTGCGCGGCAATTCGCCTTTGCATCTTCAAATGTCAGATATGGCGGCCTGTCATTCAGCACACAGTCACTGAAATGCCCGATTTCCAGATTGAAATGGTTGCTGGGCGCAAAGCGCTCTTCAGCATACTTGCCGTCTTCCAGCGCCCATGAGATCACCGGCACATCATTCTGGAACACCCAGGCGGCATGGCACTTCACCCAGCCTTTGGTGCCGATGATTTCATACTCGGATTTACGCGAGCGCTCAAAGCTGATATCAAAATGCCCGAAACGGGCACGGCCTTCTTTATCCGGCCCAAAATCCAGAACGCCGCTGGTCACGATATCCGCGCCGACTTCATTGAACTTGGCATGCGCGACCACAGACACCGGCTCCAGCGGCTTGTAACCCTGTGCCGCATTGCCCAGGCCAAAGCACCAGCGCAATGAATGGATCGCATAAGGCCCGATATCCCACATCGCACCACCGCCGGACTCGACACCATTGGCAATACGATACATGCGCGCCGGACGCATTAGAAATGAATAACTGGCGCGCACGGAAAGCACATCGCCGATCAAGCCTGAAGCTACGATTTCCTGCACACGTGCATGCTGCGGATGGAATCGGTACATGAATCCTTCCATCACCTTCACTTTGTTATTCATGGCTGCGGCTTCGATCGCTTCAACATCGTCGACCGTCAGCGCCATCGGCTTTTCAATCAGCACATGCTTGCCGGCGTTGATTGCGTGGATCGCCCAGGTCACATGCTCGTTATTCGCCATCGGGCAGTAAACCGCCTCCACCTCGGGATTCTCGATCAGGGCAAGCAGGCTGTCATAACATTGCACACTGCCAAGATCAAAGCCCTGTGGTGCATATTTCTCCAATGTCGCCCTGGCTGCACCCTCACGACGACTTGCGATCGCCACCAGCTGCGCATTGGGGGATTCGATAATGGCCGGCAGCAAGCGCTCGTTAACACGGGCAGCGCCTAAAATCCCCCACTTTAATTTCTTATCGGTCATGACTATTCCTTTTGAGTTATTCCGCAAACCACTTGATGCTGCAGCCGATACTTGCCACCTGCTCCTTGGGCCCGCTGCCGGTCGCGGCAATCAACTTCATCGCATTAAACAGGTCTCGCGGATTATCCGCCGGCGGCTCACCGCGGCCGGCCGCATCAAAGCGGCCGCGATACTGCAATTCAAGATTTTTGTTAAAGCCGAAGAAATCCGGGGTGCAAACCGCGCCGTAAGCCTTTGCCACTTCCTGCGTCTCATCCAGCACGTAAGGAAATGAAAAATCAAACTGCGCAGCTTCTTCGCGCATACGCTCGAAAGAATCTTCCGGGTAATTTTTCGTATCGTTACTCTGGATGGCAATCGTATTGATGCCGTATTTCAGCAACTCTCGGCAATCCGCCACCAAACGCGTTTTAATCGTTTTGACATACGGACAGTGATTGCAGATGAACATCACCAGCAAACCATTCTCGCCGGCGCTATTGGCAAGCGTGTAACGCTTGCCGTCGACGCCAGGCAGATCAAAATCTACGGCAGGCTGACCAAAATTACATACCGGGGGGTTCAAGCTGACCATCTTTTCTTCCTTAATTCGTTATACTTTCACAATGCAGCAACAGCACAGTCAATGTGCATGGCAATATTGACTGGATATTATCACTTTTGTTTTCGTTTTTCTGATCTTTACAATTCTGATCTTTACAAATTGGAGTCGCTCGATTTATGGCCAACCTGCGCTTTTTTACCGATTCACCGCTCGCACTGCATGCAGACATCCAGCTTTCGGAAAATGCGGCTGCACACGCCACCCGCGCACTGCGCCTGAATGCTGGCGACAGCGCCATTGTTTTTAACGGTGATGGCTTTGATTATGAATGCACCCTGACTTCAGTCAAAAAGAATGCGGTGACAGCCACCATCACCGACGCAAGAAAAATCAGCAACGAATCGCCACTCAACATCACACTGCTGCAAGGCATTTCCAGCGGCGACCGCATGGATTTTACCATCCAGAAAGCCGTCGAACTTGGCGTAAAACAGATTCAGCCCATCAACAGCCAGCGCAGCGTGGTGAAACTGACGCACGACCGCGCCGAAAAACGCGTCGAACACTGGCAAAACATTGCCATATCGGCATGTGAGCAATCGGGACGCGCTTTCGTGCCTAAAGTACTGGCGCCCATCACGCTGGATAAATGGCTAAGCCAAAATCCACAAAGCGGCAACACACGCATTTTACTCAATCCGGTGGGGGCAAAACGGCTGGCAGAAATGTCCAAACCAGCAGCCGAGATTCAATTACTCATCGGGGCTGAAGGCGGTTTGAGCTCGGCCGAAATAACGCTGGCCGCCTCACAGGGCTTTCAGTCTATCGTGCTGGGGCCAAGAATACTACGCACCGAAACTGCGGCTTTAACGGCAATATCGGTGATGCAGGGGCTATGGGGAGATTTTTAGGCCTGGAAACTCACATGCCTCAAAACATCTGGCCAAGTTCGTCATTCCGGCCTCCGCCGGAATGACGAGGTTTTTATAATTTACATTTTTATTGCATATCCGCCTGCAAAACAAATTATCAAATAAAATATTGTGTAAATAGCAAATTTAAAATATATTTATGCTTTATTTACAAAATAAAACACCATGTCACTCGGTCTATCCATACGCAAGCGGCGCAAACTGCTGAACATCACCCTGCAAGAGCTTGCCGGCGCAACAGGCGCAGACAGCGGCAACCTTTCCCGCATCGAACGCGGCGCCCAAGGCATCAGCGAAGCGCTACTGCGAAAAATCTGCGCCGCACTGGATTGCACCCCGGCCTACCTTTACGCACTCACCGAATCAGCAGGTACCGGCACTTCGAATAACCAGCCACCCTTCAGCGTCAAGAAGCCGCAGGAATTCGTCAGCTGGTTCCGCTCCGTTGCGCCTTATATCCACGCCTTTGGCGGCCGTACTTTTGTGATTGCCTTTGGCGGCGAAGTGGTGAACGAAAAACAATTCACCACGCTTTCGCACGACCTTAACCTGCTGGCGAGCCTTGAAGTACGGCTGGTGCTGGTGCATGGCTCACGCCCGCAGATTGAAGAACGCCTGAGGCGCGCCCGGCTGGAAACCAAGCTGGCAAACGGCTTGCGCGTCACCGATGACGAAGCGATGGAAGCGGTGAAAGAAGCCAATGGCGTGATTCGCGTAGAAATCGAAGCGCAGCTATCCATGGGCTTGATCAACTCGCCAATGGCAGGCAGCGACATCCGCGTGGCCGGCGGCAACTTCGTGACCGCCAAGCCTTTGGGCGTAAGAAATGGCGTTGACCTGCAGCACACCGGCGAAGTCCGCAAGATCAATGCCGCGGCAATTCAAAAGCGCCTGGATGACGGCGAACTGGTGTTGCTGTCACCGCTAGGTTACTCGCCCACAGGCGAGGCATTCAACCTGTCGCTTGAAGATGTCGCAGTGAGCACGGCGATTGCACTGGATGCCGACAAACTCATTTTCCTGATGGATTCAGAGGGCGTACACAACCTGCGCGGCGAACTGCTGCGCGAGATGACCGCCAAAAAGGCAAAGAACCTGCTTCAGCACGTCACCGACAATGATGACGCCATCAATACTTCGGAAGATATCGCCTATTACCTGCCAGCGGCAGTTCGCGCCTGCGAGCATGGCGTTGCCCGCACCCACCTGATCAGCCGCCATATCGACGGCGCCATCATCCAGGAGCTGTTCACGCATGAAGGCATAGGCACCATGGTCACGGAACTGGGGCTGGAAACCATGCGCCAGGCCGACATTGACGACGTGGGTGCCATCCTGCAATTAATAGAGCCGCTGGAAGCCGAGGGCGTACTCGTCAAGCGCGGGCGCGAACGCATTGAAATGGAAATCAACTATTTCCAGGTGATGGAACATGATAACCGCGTGATTGGCTGCGCCGCACTGTACCCGTTCACGCAGGAGAAAACCGCAGAATTTGCCTGCCTGGCGATTGACCCTCAATACAGGGGCAGCGGCCGCGGCGACAAACTGTTTCATTTCTGCGAAGACCGCGCAAGGCAACTGGGCTTTAAAACGCTGTTCTGCCTGACCACGCACACCGAACACTGGTTTCTGGAGCGCGGCTTCAGCGAGCAAAGCGTGGATAAGCTGCCAGCCGAGAAGAAAAAACTCTACAATTTCCAGCGAAAATCCAAAGTGTTCGTCAAACAGCTGTAACGAAGGGCATACGCCCCGGCACTTCACCCTTCACCAGTAACAAGGCCAGCCTTCGGCTGGCCTGATACACAATGCAACTGCATTTACCTGAAAAAACGGGAAAACCAGCCTTCATCGTTATTTCTTTTTTTCTCGTTCACGATATTCACCATATTCGCCTTGACCGTGCCCACATAGTCGGCGTCATCACGCTTGATATGGTTAATCAGCCATGAAACCAGCATCTGGTGCAGGCTTTCCGCAACATCTTCGCCAAGATTGAAACGCTCTACATATTCGTTAACGCGACGTACAAACAGCTCATGCACTTTTTTATGCGGTTTCGCAAACTTGTAACCCGCTTCTTCCTGCAAACTCTCCTCGAAAGCAAAGTGCGACATGGTGTAGTCAACCAGGTCTTCCAGCACACGGCCAACCGCCCCTCTGTCACCACTCGCATTTGCCGCTTCCAGATCGTTGATGTAATCCACGATTCTGCGATGCTGCTTATCAATCACCTCGATATCCGTATCAAGATCCGCACTCCATATAATGGCCATAATGTATTTTCCTTCTATTAAAATTGATGCTGATGCGATTCCCCACGCGGGAAGCCATACGAACATCAGCATTTAGAATATTGATTCCTGATTTAGCGTCATGGCAGGTTAGCATCCAGGCAACCTGATTTATCCAAACCCTGCCGGTTTTAGGAGGGCGTAGGTTATAGAAGTAGCGGATGCAACGAATTGATATACATCAACTAAGCGCAATGGCTATCGATCTCCGTTAAAATATTGACGGCATTTTTCTAAAAAATGATCCCGGTTTTTGGTTACAATACTGCATAGAGAAATTACGCTAATCCTTCATCACGGAACCCCTATGCTTAACCAGACCACTGCCGCCAAAAAAGCCAAAACCCTAGCTGAAGCACTGCCCTACATCAAACGCTTTTTCGATAAGACCATCGTCATCAAATACGGTGGCAACGCCATGACGGATGAGCATCTGAAAGAATGCTTCGCCAAAGATGTCGTGCTGCTGAAACTGGTGGGCATGAATCCGGTTGTAGTGCATGGCGGCGGCCCGCAAATCAATGAGATGCTGGATAAACTCGGTAAAAAGGGCGAGTTTATCCAAGGCATGCGCGTGACCGATGAAGAAACCATGGACGTAGTGGAAATGGTACTCGGCGGCCAGGTCAACAAAGAGATCGTGAACCTGATCAATCGCCACGGCGGCAAGGCAGTTGGCCTGACCGGGCAGGACGGCAATTTCATCCATGCGCATAAACTGATGATGGAAGACAAGGACGACCCGACCAAATTGATCGACATCGGCCAGGTAGGCGAGATCACCGCGATCGACCCCAGCATCATCAACTTTCTGGACACCGGCGATTTCATTCCGGTGGTGGCGCCTATCGGCGTAGGCAAAGACGGTGAAACCTACAACATCAATGCTGACGTAGTCGCCGGAAAACTGGCCGAGATACTGAATGCGGAAAAACTGGTACTGCTCACCAATACACCGGGCGTACTGGATAAAAACGGCGAACTTCTCACCGGCCTGACCCCCAGGCAGATTGATGACATGGTGGCAGACGGCACACTCTCAGGTGGCATGCTGCCAAAAATCAGCTCAGCACTGGATGCAGCCAGAAGCGGTGTTAAAGCGGTGCATATCATTGATGGCCGCGTTGAACATGCGCTATTGCTGGAAGTACTGACCGATGAAGGCGTGGGTACGCTGATTAAGGCTAAGTAATTTTATTAGCCTCAGATGAACACAGATAAACACGGATAACCCAATCTGTTTGACATGCCTTTGGTTTTTTATCTGTGTGCATCGGCGTTCATCTGTGGCTAAATTAAGCTTTTAAAAACCATGACCAAAATCTGGATTTTTGACCTGGACGATACGCTGCACAATGCTTCGGCGCATATCTTTCCGGTCATGAACCAGACCATGACGCAGTACATCATGGACCATCTTGACCTGGACGAACATGCAGCGCATAAGCTGCGCAAACACTACTGGCGGGTTTATGGCGCAACGCTCAAAGGACTGGTGCGGCACCACAATACGGACCCCTGCCATTTCCTTGAAGAAACACACCAGCTGGAAAACCTGCATGATATGGTGATTCAGGTAAAGCGCCTGCGCCATACATTGGACAGCCTGGACGGGCGCAAACTGGTGTTCACCAATGCACCGCGCAGCTATGCCCTGCGCGTGCTGGATATCATGGATATCGAAGACGTGTTTGAATTGATATTCAGCGTTGAATCCACCAAGTTCCACGCCAAGCCATCAGTACGCGGTTTTCAGCAATTACTGAAAACCATCAAAGCCAAAGCCAGTGACTGCATCATGCTGGAGGACAATCTGGAAGCGCTGAAAACCGCAAAAAGGCTGGGCATGAAAACCGTATGGGTGACCAGGCAGCTGCACAAACCGAGTTACGTGGATTACCGCATCTCATCAGTGTTAGCACTTACTCACATTAAGATATAATAAGCTCTTTACGCGGATCGCTACACATCATCATTCACGTAAAAGCCGCATCATATTTTTTACCGCTATTTAGATAAGGACAACAACATGGCAGGCGAACGCAAACAGCAAATATTACAGACACTGGCCAAAATGCTGGAAGCCCCCAAACGTGAAAAGATTACCACGGCGGCACTGGCCGCCAAGCTGGAAGTATCAGAGGCGGCACTTTACCGGCACTTTGCCAATAAGGCACAGATGTTTGAAGGCTTGATTGCGTTCATTGAAGAAACCATTTTCGGCCTCATTAACAAGATCAGCTCCGAGGAAACAGAAGGCCTGCGCCAAGTGCATCGCACAATCACGATGCTGCTGCTGTTTGCGGAAAAAAACCCGGGCATGACACGCGTCCTGATCGGTGACGCCCTGGTGAATGAAGATGAAAAACTGCAGCAGCGCATCAATCAGCTGTATGACCGCATTGAAGTCACGTTAAAACAAAGCCTGCGCATCGCAGAGACCCAATTGGGGAAAGCGGGCAATGCGGAAGCCCAGGCCAACCTGATTATCTGCTACATCATCGGCCGCTGGCAGCAATATGCCAAGAGCGGATTTAAACGCAAGCCGACTGAATTTGTGGTGCAGCAGTTATCAAATTTGCTTTAACTGAACTTTAAAAATATATTCGCAAATTATTATCGATCTAAAGCCTATCACTTCCGTCATTCCGGCCTCCGACGGAATGACGGCTTTTTGATATTTTCATTAAAATTTGAACCAATTTTTGCTTCGTACAAAGTTCTCATATCGTTATCAAGATACAACCCGGCTATAATATTAAGCTGACTAATGTAACATCACTTGTCAGCTAAACAGGAGAAAGTCTTGGAAGGTACAATTTTTGGTTTAACAGAAGCCCAGATCACCGAGCTTGGCATGACCTATGGCGTAGGTGGTTTGATGCTGCTGATGGTATTTATCGTCGGGCACCTCGCCTGGCAATCCAAAGTGGGGAAATTTGGCACGTTTATTTTATTCCTGGGGCTGACTTTCGGCCTGGTTGGATTTATCGCAAAATACATCATTCAGCATTCACTGGGCATCTAAACCCCATCACAAAAACTGCGCAGCGGTATTTATCCGCAAACCGTCCTGATCGCTTCCAGCCTGGCTTCGAACACCTTGACTTTTATCTGCTCCGGAGCCTCGCATGCAGCCGCTACGGCACCCGCATCAACAGTAACCGCCGCTTGCAATACTTTCAGCATTAAGTCAGCAGCCGGTGTTTTGCAATCTGCATAGCCAGTTCGTCCGCGCGAATCTGCTTCACACGCTTTCAAAAAATCTTTAAACCTGTCCGGCTGCCGAATAGCATCCAGTTCCACCAGAAACTCCAACAAGGTCGCTGGCCGCATCTGCAAAGCTTGGTGCAATTTGCCATGAAACTTCGCCACCATGACGCCAAGCTCTTTGCAGTCATTAGGCACACGCAAGCGTTTACAAACCTCTTTAAGCAAGCTGGCACTGCGCTGCTCATGGCCAATATGTTTGGGCAGGATATCCGTAGGCGTAGTGCCTTTGCCCAAGTCATGCATCAGCGCCGCAAAACGAATCGGCAAACTAAAGTTGTGCTGCGCCGCATAATCAACCACCATCATCACATGCACGCCGGTATCGATCTCCGGGTGATGCTGTTCCGGTTGCGGCACGCCCCAGAGCCTGTCCAGCTCCGGCAGTATCTTTTGCAGCGCGCCGCACGCCCGCAGCACTTCGAACATACGCGACGGCTTGGCTTCCATCAGCCCTTTGGCCAGCTCCTGCCAGACGCGCTCTGCCACCAGCGCATCCACCTCACCGGCTTCAACCATCTGCCGCATCAGCTCCATGGTCTCGGGCGCCACGCTGAAATCTACCAGGCGCGCTGAAAAGCGTGCAACACGCAAGATTCTGACCGGGTCTTCCGCAAAGGCATCACTGACATGGCGCAGCGTTTTCGACCGGATATCCGCAGCACCGTTGAACGGATCGATCAACCGGCCGTCGTCAGCTCTGGCAATGGCGTTAATCGTGAGGTCACGCCGTGCCAGATCCTGCTCCAGCGTCACATCCGGCGAGGCATGTACCGTAAACCCCTTATAGCCCTTGGCGGTTTTACGTTCAGTACGTGCCAGTGCATATTCAGCCCGGGTTGCCGGATGCAGGAAAACCGGGAAGTCTTTCCCTACCGGTTTAAATCCGGCAGCCAGCATCGCCTCCGGCGTACTGCCGACGACCACATAGTCCTCATCCTTTACCGCAAAGCCCAGTAGCTCATCACGTACAGCTCCACCGACGATATAGGTTTGCATCATTCCTGCCCGTGCTATCTCGCGGCAAAGCTTCTGAAACGGTCATATTTACCGCGCTGAGTAGCATCGACCAGGTATTCAGGGATAACCACTTCCATGCTTGCCGGCTCTACGCCAAAAATCTCCGGAAACGGCTGCTGGCTGACGCTATCGACTTCCATCGAGCGTACGTTATCGCGTGACATCAATTTGACTGGCAGCAGCTCCATCATAAAAGCCTGCGCATAGGACAGCATATTGCACAAACCAAGCAACGGACGCTGTACGCCCAGCACAGACATTACCTGCTGCACCAACTGCCGGAAGCTATAGACTTTTGGCCCAGCCAGTTCGTAAACCTGGCCGTAGGTGCGCGTATCCCGGATACTCGCCACGAAACAGCTGGCTACGTCCTCCACCCATACCGGCTGGAACCTGGCATTCGGTTTCGCCAGCAGCACGACCGGCAGAAACCTGATCAAAGCAGCAAACAGGTTGATAAAACGATCGCCACGGCCAAAGATGACAGATGGGCGGAAGATGGTGATGTTGATTTTTTGTGCGAAGGCAAGCAAAGCGGCTTCGCCGGCGGCTTTTGTACGCAGGTATTCACTTGGTGCTTTGGCGTCAGCCTGCAGGCTGCTCATCTGCACCAGTCGTTTGATACCCGATGCCTCGCAGATTCTTGCGAGGCGTGCCGGCAACTGGTGATGTATCGCATCAAAGCTGGCACCGCCGCCCTGATGCAGTATCCCGATCAGGTTAACGACGGCATCGGCGCCATCCACTCCGGCAGCCAGCTCCCGGTCATTCATCACATCGCACTCCACAACATTCACATTAGGCAACAGAAACAGGTGCTTGCCGGAGTCGCGCCTGCGCGTGAGCACCGTCACTGAATATCCGGCCTGATCTAATTTAGCGACAACACTGCTACCAACAAAACC
This sequence comes from Methylotenera sp. G11, assembly GCF_000799735.1. Lineage (NCBI taxonomy): Bacteria > Pseudomonadati > Pseudomonadota > Betaproteobacteria > Nitrosomonadales > Methylophilaceae > Methylotenera > Methylotenera sp. G11. The sequence continues at coordinate 1,421,960 of NZ_JUHH01000001.1, forward strand.
TGAACCACCTAATACACATATTTTTCTTAATTGCATGCTAAACCTTTAAATTTCCTCATTTTTATTACATAGGCTCCGCAACGGGAGCCTGTTTATTCTTCATCTGTTTCGGCCACGACCAGTTCCGGCTTGTTTGTTCCAGGTATCACGCCCAGACGGGACTTCAGGCTCGATACGGAGCGCCCAAGCCTGGGCGCATACATCTGTGCGTTGGCCATGACTTTCTGCACATAGTTCCTCGTTTCGGCAAACGGGATCGTTTCTATATAAATTGCGGCCTCCATGGGCTCACTCGCCATCCAGCGCTTGGCACGGCTGGGCCCTGCATTATAAGCGGCCGTCGCCATGACTGCCTGGCCATTCATCATTTCGAATGTATAGCGTATGTAATAGGTGCCGATGCCTACGTTAGTCGTGAGGTCATGGATCAGGTCATTACTATAGCCATTCAGCCCCATGCGTTTAGCTGCCCATTTTGCGGTGGCAGGCATAATCTGCATCAGGCCGGCCGCACCTACACCGGATTTTGCATAGTGCATAAAGCGGCTTTCCTGGCGCGCCAGGCCATAAACCCAGGCTTCATCCACGCCTTCATTCTCTGCTGCCGTGCGGAACAAATCACGATAAGGCGTTGGATAGCGCAAATTGAAATCATGCAGCTGCTTCGTATTATCAGCAGTGGTAATGGCAATGTCATACCACTCCTGGCGCATGGCGTAGGCCGATGCCGCCAGCAATTGCTTGTCATCATAGTTGCGGGTTGCCCATACCCACTCCGCTTTTGCTTCCCAGCGCATCCCGAGCCTCTGCAGTTCCAGTGACCGTTTGATCGCCGGCTGGCTGGCAATCGCTGTGACTTCAGCATCCGTCACTTTGTATTCCTGCTCCACGTTGCTAATGCTGCTCTCGATATCCTCCGCGGCCAGCCAGCCATAATAATGACGCTCCCTTGATAACGGCGCCAGGATTTTATTCGCCTCAACGCTTAATCCCCTTTCTTGCAGCGCGCGCGCTTTCCAATAGCGCCAGCCGCCTTCCTGCTGCTGTTCAGGCTGCATTGCGGAAATGACTGCATCTACCATCTCCCAATCCTGGGCACGCAGCGCGGCACGTGCCTTCCATGCGAGCTGCTCTTTATCCAGGCTGGTATTTTTTGCAAAGGCATAGTATTCAAGCGCACCCGGATGATGTGTACGTGCCGCGTGGTAGGCCACCCGGCCCCAGGCGAACGCACGGTCATCAGCAGTGAATTTATACTGCATCTGCTTCAGTTCCGCAGCAGCTTCCGGCACATTGCTGCGTGCCAGTCTGTCAACCGCGAACAGGTTGGTCTCTATCCCGGCACGGGTTTTAAACGACGCGCTGACTTTAGTCGACACGGTCTTTTTACGGATCGTTTTCACAACCTTGGCTTTATCATCGAGCAAAGCTTTGGGCGTCCCGTTTGCAATATCCAGCAGCTGAAGGTCGGCTGCATCAAAATCAGCGATACGTCCTGCAATGCTTTTAGCCAGGGGCAATTTTCCATTCTGCAATGCCATCCTGAATCTTTCCCAGAGATCGTCCTGCGTAAGCGCCCCGGATTTCTGCAAGCTGTCGAACAGGGGATTGCAGCTGGCCGGCAGGTCGGCAGTCGTCATCCACAGTTTCCTGGCCTGGGCCGCAATATCCGCACCAACGCCCTCAGCAATGCTTCTGCCCAACAGGGCATAACACTGCACGGCAATATCTTCACGCTTATAGTTGGTGTATTGCTCGAAAAACGATTGCCAGTCCTGCTGCTTACCCAGCTTCTTCAGCCACTCGCCGCGCAGGCGTTCGGCAAACGGGAAGTTGCCGTATTTAGCCAGAAAATCCTGTACCTCGGCACTATCCGCTTTATCCAGCCTTAGCAGCATCAGCCAGTAATCGGCATAAGGCGCCAGCAGATATTCCTGCGCATTCAGTTCTGCCAGGTCGCTGGCAAGCGCGGCCTCGTTCTTTGCATTGTAGGATTCACGCGCGTGCTGGAACAGGGCCTGGTCAGACATCGCCAGTGCCGGTGCGGCAAACAGTGACAGGAACACCAGCGCCAGCCCGGCGCTGGACGGCAAGTGTTTGCGAATGAAACTGGAGGCCGGCTTAAACATAGAATATACGCCGCAGCACAAAGAGCACCGCCGCCACCATGGCTAGATAGAACGAGTATTTGATGAGCTTTTTGAAATACTGCAGATACTTTTGATCGTCAAACAGCAGATACAAGCCTAGCAACACCATTGCGGCAATCACTAGCAGAACAAATGTCAGGCGCATCATTAACACTTTATTCGCCCCTTTCTCAATATTGCAATTTGCTTACTGTTTAATCTACTGCCCGCCCACCTTGCGGGCCCGTCAGGTTCCAGCCCTGCTATTAAAAAACCGGTTCCGGCACCAGTGCCCCGGACTGCGGCTGGAATGCATCAGGCGCATCCTGCAATTGTTCAAACGTCGTGTATTCCCACGCGGTTTCATCTTGCAGCAATGCGCGCAGCAGTTGGTTATTCAGCGCGTGACCGGATTTATAGGCATAAAATGCACCCAGCACAGGATGCCCCAGCATATAAAGATCGCCAATAGCATCCAGCACTTTATGTTTCACGAACTCATCGTCATAGCGCAGGCCATCGGCATTGAGTACGCGGTACTCATCCAGCACGATTGCATTCTCCAGACTGCCGCCGCGCGCCAGGCCATGGGAACGCAGGTATTCAACCTCGTGCATGAAACCGAAAGTTCGCGCACGGCTGATTTCCTTGATATACGAATCAGCGGCAAAATCAATTTTGACATTATTACCGGATTGCTCAAAAACCGGATGATCGAATGCGATGGTAAAGTCTATCTTAAAACCATGATAAGGCTCGAAACGCACCCACTTGTCGCCTTCAACCACTTCTACGGTTTTCTTGACGCGTATGAATTTTTTAGGGGCAGACTGTTCCGTAATGCCTGCTTCCTGCAACAGAAAGACAAAAGGGCCGGAGCTTCCGTCCATGATAGGGATTTCAGAAGCATCGACATCGATATAAACATTGTCCACACCCAGGCCGGCCAGCGCCGACATGATATGTTCAACAGTCGCAACGCGGGCGCCATTGGCTTCCAGCGCCGAGCACATTCTTGTATCGTGCACGGCGCCGGGGGTCGCCATGATTTCATTGGGCAGAGGCAGATCCACCCGTTTGAAAACAATACCGGTATCAGGTGCAGCCGGGCGCAGGGTAAGAGTAACCTTTTCGCCGTTGTGCAACCCGACGCCCGTGGCGCTGATCGCTTTTTTCAATGTACGTTGCTTTAACATGCTTATATCAATATCCCAAATGACCTTTTAAAGGCCAAGCCCTTTTGTCGGTCTTGCAAACTGCCTTGCTCTTTCAAAGATAAGGTCACGAATCAGGCTGAAACTTCCGCTGACAGTGCCACACACGCAGAACTGCTGTTCTGCATGTCAGCTTTTTATCTTAATAATCAAGCAAATAATAACATATTTAGCTAAAAGCCGCTTTAGCCAAGCCGTTACCATCTACCGGCAAGCTTGCTCCAGGCGTGTGATTAATCCGCCTGTTTGCGTAAAAATGCCGGAATATCATACTCTTCCACACCGGACATTTTCATCGCTTCAACCTGTGCCCGACGGCTATTCGTGCCAAATACTGCCGGCGCCTCATCCTCGATCACGGCAGCATTGCCGACAAATACCGGCTGGTTAGTCGTACCGTCACGCACCACTTGTTGCGGCATCACGCGCAGCTCTGGTTTCTGCTGACGGCGCTGTGTGCCGGTCAGGCCTGTTGCCACCATCGTTACACGTAAGCCATCGCCCATGTTTTCATCAAATACGTTACCGACAATCACAGTTGCGTCTTCTGCGGTGAAGGCTTTGATCGTATTCATCACGTCGTAGTACTCTTTCATCTTGAAAGAGCTTGAAGTCGTGATATTCACCAGAACGCCACGTGCATTGGCCAGGTTGACGTCTTCCAGCAATGGGCTGGCTACAGCCTGCTCAGCAGCGATACGTGCACGCTCCGGACCGGTTGCCATGGCAGATCCCATCATCGCCATGCCCATTTCACTCATCACCGTGCGCACGTCGGCAAAGTCGACGTTCACGGTACCGGCGCAATTGATAATCTCGGCAATGCCTGATACTGCATTGTGCAGCACATCATTTGCAGCACGGAAAGCTTCCAGGAACGGTACGTCTTCACCCAGCACTTCCATCAGTTTTTCGTTTGGAATCACAATCAGCGAGTCCACGAACTTGGATAATTCATCTAGACCATCAGTCGCGACTTTAGTGCGTTTTCCTTCGAAAGAGAAAGGTTTAGTCACTACCGCTACGGTCAGGATACCCATTTCCTTTGCAATCTGCGCAATGATAGGCGCTGCACCGGTACCGGTACCGCCACCCATGCCTGCCGTGATAAACAGCATATCGGCACCGTCGATCAATTCAGCGATGGCATCGCGGTCTTCCAGTGCGGCTTCACGGCCGACTTCAGGCTTGGCACCCGCCCCCAGACCACGGGTCAGCGTCTCACCGATCTGCAGCACGGTTTTGGCCTGGCTCTTTTTCAAAGCCTGCATATCGGTGTTGGCGCAGATAAATTCAACGCCGCCCACATTCTTTTCAATCATGTGTGCAACCGCATTGCCGCCGCAACCGCCTACACCGATGACTTTAATCACAGCTTCCTGTGAATTTTTTTCCATAATCTCAAACATTTTAGTGCCTCCTCTTTTTGACTTTATTTACATCTGCCTGAATTACTCTTTTTTACTGCTTTACACTTGCTAACTACTAAAAATTGCCCTGGAACCAGCTTTTCATCTTGTCCATGATCCTGCCGAATGAACTGGATTCCATCTGTCCGCTCAAGTGCCGCTCCAGCTGCTGCTTGCCCATCAGCACCAGTCCCACGCCCGTTGCATAGCGCGGGTTGCTAATCACTTCAGATAAACCGCCGACATAGCGCGGCATGCCTAAACGTACCGGCATATGGAATATTTCCTCACCCAGCTCCACCATGCCGCGCATCATTGCTGAGCCGCCGGTAATGACGATGCCGGATGCGATCATTTCTTCCATGCCGCTGCGGCGCAGTTCATTGAGCACCAGCTCATACAGCTCGACGATGCGCGGTTCCAGCACTTCCGCCAGCGTCTGTACCGACAGCTGGCGCGGATCACGGCCATCAACACCCGGCACTTCCACGATCTCGCGCGGATCAGCCAGCTGGCGCAATGCGCAACCGTGCTTGATCTTGATTTCTTCTGCTGCCTGCGTAGGCGTGCGGAAAGCCACCGCCACATCATTGGTCATCTGGTCACCCGCAATCGGCACTACCGCCGTATGGCGAATAGCCCCCTGCTTGAATACGGCGATGTCCGTCGTACCGCCGCCGATGTCCACGAGGCAGACGCCCAGCTCTTTTTCATCTTCCGTCAGCACGGCAAGGCTGGATGCCAGCGGCTGCAATATCAGGTCACTCACCTCGATGCCGCAGCGCTTGATGCATTTCACGATATTCTGTGCGGCTGCAACGGCACCGGTCACGATATGCACTTTCACTTCCAGCTTCATGCCGCTCATGCCCAAGGGCTCACGCACGTCTTCCTGGCCGTCTATAATGAATTCCTGCGTCAGGATATGCAGTATCTGCTGGTCAGCCGGCAAAGCTATGGCACGCGCAGTCTCGACGACGCGATCCACATCCATCTGCGAAACTTCTGCATCCTTGATCTTTACCATGCCGTGTGAATTCAGGCTTTTGATATGGCTGCCGGCTATGCCGGTAAACACATTGTTGATTTTGCAATCCGCCATCAGCTCCGCTTCTTCCAGCGCGCGCTGTATGGATTGCATGGTGGATTCGATATTCACCACCACGCCTTTTTTAAGGCCGCGTGAAACGTGCTGGCCAAGGCCAATTACTTTCAGCGTGCCTTCCGGCTGCAATTCGGCCACGATGGCGACGATTTTAGAGGTGCCTATATCCAGGCCCACGATTAAATTCTGATCTTCTTTGATTCTGCTCATTATTCATCCCTTCCGTGAATCAGGTCACGGTCTTTGTCTGCTTACTGCTGGTGTCGATTAATCTTTTACCACTGGCCTGCTTGGTTTCCCCTTTTACTGCATTAATTGCCAGGCCTGCTGCAACAGGCTGGGGCAACTTCGCGCCTTCTGTAGGTCTACGCACCGCAAACCCGTTCGGGTAACGTAAATCCGCATAAGTGATTTTCTTATTCAAACCCGCAATCGTGCTGTTATAAACTTTGGCAAACTTCTCCAGGCGCGCTTGCATGTCCGTACGGCCCAGCTCAACCACGATGCCGTTGTTCGTTGTGATCTGCCAGGCACGCCTTGGCGTCAGCGCCAGTGTCACGACTTGCAGGTTTGCCGTTTTCAGCACCTTGTTAAATGCGTCATATTGCGAAGCCACTTCTATCACCCCGTCACTTGGCCCATAAAACACCGGCAGGTCGCTGCCGGACGCAGCATGAAACAGCTCGCCCTGCCGGTTCACGAGGGCGACAGTGCTCCAGCGCGCTACAGCCTGATGCTCTTCTATCATCACCTCCAGCTTATCCGGCCAGCGGCGGCGCACGCTGACCTTGCGTGCCCATGGCAGCTTTTCAAATGCATCACGCGCCTTGATCAGGTCCAGCGTAAAGAAATTACCTTTCAAATGTTTTGCTACGATCAACTGCACCTGTTCACGGCTCACATGATTGAGCTGCCCATCCACCTTCACTTCACGCAGCGGGAAAATCGGCAGATGCACGACCACGTAAAGTACGGCGTACAGCATGACCACAACGCTAAGCGCAAACAGCAGGTTGGCAATCCAATTCAATAATGTGGGCTTATGCCACATGTGCAAGCTCCAATATACGTATCACCAGTTCATCAAAACCGATGCCGCTGGCTTTTGCCGCCATCGGCACCAGGCTATGGTCTGTCATGCCCGGGCTGGTATTCACCTCCAGAAAGTAATGCCTGCCTGCTTCATCCATCAAAAAGTCAACGCGCCCCCAGCCCCTGCATCCGATTGCGTTGAAAGCCTGCAATGCCTCCTGCTGGATCTGCGCTTCTTTTTCTGCGCTCAAACCGCATGGGCATAGATACTCAGTATCGTCACGCAGGTATTTCGCTTCAAAATCGTAGAATTCATTTTTCGGCACGATGCGTACGATCGGCAGTGCTTTATCGCCGAGTATGCCAACGGTGTATTCACCGCCGCCTACAAACTGCTCGGCGATCACCAGCGGGTCAGATTTTGCCGCCAGTTCATAGGCCGCCTGCAAGCCACCGGCCTGTTTCACCTTGCTGATACCGATGCTGGAGCCTTCATTCGCCGGTTTTACAAACAAAGGCAAGCCCAGCCTTTTTTCAATCGCAGCGAAATCCGAGTCCGCCTTTACCAGTTCAAATGCCGGGGTACTGATACCCGCCGCTGACCAGATCATTTTGGTACGCCATTTATCCATGCCGATTGCCGACGCCATAACGCCACTGCCGGTATAAGGGATCCCAAGTAATTCCAGCGCCCCCTGCATTGCTCCGTCTTCACCGAAACGGCCATGCAATGAAATCATGGCACGGTCAAAACCCTCCAGGTCATGCAGCGGGCGTGTTGCCGGATCAAAAGCGTGCGCATCGACGCCCTGCCTTTGCAGTGCCGCCAGCACAGCTGAACCGCTTTTCAGTGAAACCTCGCGCTCACCGGATTTACCGCCAAACAACACGGCTACTTTGCCAAAATTACGCATCATTTCCTTACCTCTATTTCACTTTTCCCTTGCTCGCCTGTTTTCAGCTCGCCAAGCACTTTCACTTCCTGCTGCAATGCCACGCCCTGCTTCTGCAATACGGTTTCACGCATATGTTTAATCAACAGTTCAATATCCAGTGCAGTGGCACCGCCGATATTCACAATGAAATTGGCATGTTTCTCCGAAACCTGCGCACCGCCTATGGTGTATCCTTTCAAGCCGCTTGCCTCAATCAGCCGCGCTGCATAATCCCCTTCCGGATTCCTGAAGGTAGACCCGGCACTTGGCAGGTTCAAAGGCTGTGAAGCCAGCCTTTTCGCCAGCAAAGCCTTGATCTTCTGTGTCGCCTCCTGCGCATCGCCCTGTGCCAGCTGCAGCCATGCCGCTACAAACCACTCGTCCGCCACCGGCATTGCGATATGGCGGTAAGTCGGCACAAACTCGGCAGCATCACGCGTATTCAATTCACCGCGCCGGTTAACGGTAGTCACACGTTTCACCACATTCCAGGTCTCGCTGCCATAACAGCCCGCATTCATCGCCAGCGCACCGCCTAATGTACCGGGGATGCCTGCAAAAAATTCAGCCCCCTGTTTTGCCTCTTTTGCGCAGAACTTTGCCAGTTTTGCGCAGGTCACTCCGGCCTCGGCATACACCAGGTCACCATCCATACGTTGTGCTGTCAGCACGTTATGCATGAGCACCACCGTGCCGCGCACACCGCCATCACGCACCAGCAGGTTAGAGCCCAGCCCAATAAAATTGATCGGTTCGCCGGCATCCAGGCTTTGCAGGAATGCACACAAATCATCCAGCCCGGCAGGAATGTAAAACTGATCGGCACAACCACCCACACGCCAGCTGGTATAGCGTGCCAGGGGTTCGTTCAACAGTAATTTTCCGTTATGCGGCTTCATTGTTTTGTCTAGTCTCTAATTTGCCAGGTCTCTGGTTTTTGCGGCAACCTGCCCGATAGAACCTGCCCCCATTACAATCACTACATCCGCATCCTGTGCAACATCCAGTATCACCTGCGGCAATTCATCCGTGGTTTCCACAAACATAGGCTCTACCTTGCCTGCAACGCGAATCGCGCGAATCAGCGAACGCGTATCTGCCGCAACGATTGGCGCTTCGCCTGCGGAATACACTTCTGTCAGCATCACCACATCGGCGCCGGACAGTACTTTTACAAAATCTTCAAAACAGTCGCGGGTCCGTGTGTAACGATGCGGCTGAAACGCCATCACCAGGCGGCGGTTCGGAAACGCGCCGCGTGCCGCTGCAATCACGGCCTGCATTTCCACCGGGTGGTGGCCGTAGTCATCGATCAGGGTGAATGTGCCGCCTGATTTTGCGGCGATTTCACCATAACGCTCGAAACGCCTGCCTACGCCCTTAAACTCCCTGAGCGCCTTGATAATGGCCGCATCCGGCACATTGAGCTCACTGGCGATCGCGATCGCTGCCAAAGCATTCAGCACATAATGATTGCCCGGCAGGTTCAGGGTCACATCAAATTCAGTCGTCACGCCATTAATACGCTGCACCGTAAAATGCATCCTGCCGTTTTCGGCACGCACGCCCTTTGCACGTATCCTGGCATCTTCGCTCAAGCCGTAGGTCATGACAGGCTTGGTGACACGCGGCAGGATCTCGCGGATATTGGCATCATCGACACACACCACAGCCATGCCCCAGAACGGCAGCTGCTGCAGAAACTCTACAAATGCACTCTTGAGTTTCTCGAAACTGTGCTCATAGGTATCCATGTGATCCTGGTCAATATTCGTCACCACCGCCATGACCGGTGTCAGATGCAGGAATGACGCGTCCGATTCATCCGCCTCGGCCACGATGTATTCACCCGTACCAAGCTTGGCATTTGCATTTGCGGCTTCCAGCTTGCCGCCGATCACAAATGTCGGATCCATGCCAGCCTCAGCCAGGATGCTCGCGATCAGGCTGGTGGTTGTCGTTTTGCCGTGTGTCCCGGCCACGGCAATGCCCTGCCTGAAACGCATGAGTTCTGCCAGCATCAATGCCCGTGGCACTACCGGTATCTTCTTCGCCCTGGCAGCTTTCACTTCCGGGTTCTCTTCATTGACGGCTGAAGACACCACGACCACATCCGCGTCTTTTACATTGGCTTCCGCATGCCCCTGGTATATCGCTGCACCGAAACCTGCCAGACGCCTGGTGGTGGCGTTTGCAGCCAGGTCTGAACCGGACACGCTGAAGTCCAGATTGATCAGCACTTCTGCAATGCCGCTCATACCGGAGCCGCCGATACCCACGAAATGCACATTTTTCACTTTATGTTTCATCGTGCTACCTCCTTGCAGATCACGGACACATTGGCAGTCGCTTCCGGCTTGCCTAATGCACGTGCTTTTCTTGCCATATCCAGGCATTGTTCGCGGCTGAGGCTGCCCAATATTCCAGCCAGTTTTTCCACACTCAGCTCATCCTGTTTTATCAGCAGCGCCGCGCCAGCCTCTGCCAGATAAGCGGCATTGGTCGTCTGGTGGTCATCCACCGCAAACGGAAACGGCACCATCAGCGCCCCAAGGCCTACAGCCGAGACTTCCGCCACGGTCAGCGCGCCAGAACGGCAGACCACAAAATCCGCCCATGCATACATTTCTGCCATATCCTCTATAAATGCACGTGCATCCACAGCCACACCGGCTTTTGCATAATTGCTTTTCAAGGCATCGATATGCTTGACGCCGCTCTGGTGAACCACCTGCGGCCGCTGTTCTGCCGGCAGCCTAGCCAGCGCCTGCGGAATCGCCTCGTTCAAGGCATGCGCACCCAGACTGCCGCCAACCACCAAGATACGCAGCGCATCTTCGCGCCCTGCAAAACGTGATTCCGGCGGCGCCAGATGTGCAATATCCGCACGTACCGGGTTACCTACCAGTATCGCCTTGTCGCCGAATGCGGCAGGAAATGCCGCCAGCACGTGGTCAGCGATTTTTGCCAGCACCTTGTTGGTTAAACCCGCGACTGAATTCTGTTCATGTATCACCAGTGGCTTACCCAGCAGTTTCGCCATGAACCCACCCGGGAAGGCCGCAAAGCCCCCCATACCCAGCACCACATCAGGCTGATGCTGCCTGATGGCATGCATGCTCTGGCTAAAGGCTTTGATTAGTTTCACCGGCAGCAGCAGCCAGCCCAGCAGTCCTTTGCCGCGCACTCCCTGCATATGGATCATGGCTTTGCTGTAGCCCTTGCCTTCTATCAGGCGGTTTTCCATACCGCCGGCTGTGCATAGCCATACGACCTGCCAGCCTTCGGCCTGCAAATGATCTGCCACCGCCATGGCCGGATAGACATGGCCACCGGTACCGCCCGCCATCACCATCAAGGTTTTTGTGACTGGTTTACTCATACCGGCAAACCTTTCTGCAACCTGCGATTCTCGAAGTCGATGCGCAGCAATATCGCCATCGCAATGCAATTTGCCAGAATGCCGCTGCCGCCAAATGAGAGCAGAGGCAGCGTCAGGCCTTTGGTTGGCAGCAGCCCCATATTCACGCCCATATTGATAATGCCCTGCACACCGATCCACACACCCAGGCCCTGTGCCAGTAAAGCCGCAAAATAGCGTTCATTCTCGATCGCTTCTTTCGCCATGCCGAATGCCCGCAGCACGATCCAGGCAAACAGGCCAACCACGGTGACCACACCCGTAAACCCGAGCTCTTCTGCGATCACTGCCAGTAAAAAGTCAGTATGTGCCTCAGGCAGGTACAGCAGTTTCTCCACGCTGGCACCCAGGCCTACGCCCAGCCATTCGCCGCGGCCGAATGCAATCAGCGCGTGCGACAACTGGTAGCCCTTGCCATAGGGGTCTGCCCATGGATCCATAAAGCCGATGACGCGTTCAAGGCGGTAAGGAGAACTCCAGATCAGGAAGATGAAACCGATCACGAGCAGCACGATCAAACCGCCGAAGATACGGCCATTGATACCGCCCAGCCACAGAATGGAAATCGAGATCGCCGCAATGACGGCAAATGCCCCGAAGTCAGGCTCTGCGAGCAGCAGGCCGCCTACCAGCAGCATGACAAACAGCATGGGCATGAAGCCTTTTTTAAAGCTATCCATCACCGCGGCCTTGCGCACGGTGTAATCGGCCACATACATGGCGGCAAACAGCTTCATGAACTCTGACGGCTGCAGGTTGATCACAAACAGGGACAGCCAGCGACGGCTGCCGCCGACCACGCGGCCAATGCCAGGCACCAGCACCAGCACCAGCAGCGCCAGGCCTACCAGGAACAGGTAAGGCGCCATTTTCTGCCACCATGCCACGGGGATATTGAACGCGACGAATGCTGCGCCCAGGCTCACCACCATGAAAATGGCCTGGCGCACCAGGTAATAGCTGCTGTTATTGCCGACAGCCTTATCGGCTTCAGCAATGGCAATGGATGCCGAATAGACCATTACCAGGCCTATCCCCAATAAAATCAGCGTGACCCACAATAAACCCTGGTCATAATTAGGCGCGTTGATACGGTCACGGTTGAGCATGGTTACCATCATGGTCTCTGCTCCAGACGTTTAACCGCATCCACAAACACTTCTGCGCGATGCACATAATTCCTGAACATATCAAAACTGGCGCATGCCGGTGACAGCAATACGGCATCGCCTGCCTGCGCCAGTTTCCTGGCAATATTCACCGCTTCCGGCAGGTCTGCGGCATGATACAGGGCCACTCCGGTTTCCAGCAGCTCCGCCTCGATCAATGCCGCATCGCGGCCGATCAGTACCACTGCGCGGGCATTATCAGCAACCGGCTGTTTCAGTGGCGAGAAGTCCTGCCCCTTGCCGTCGCCGCCCGCGATCAGCACCACTTTCTGCGACAGACCGGAAAGCGCAGCACAAGTGGCGCCTACATTGGTGCCCTTGGAGTCATCAAAGTAATCAACGTCGTCAACCTCTGCCACCCACTCCACGCGATGCGGCAAACCTTTGAAGTTATAAAGCGTCTGGATGATAGGGACATAATCCATACCGATGCCGCGACACAGTGCAATCGCCGCCAGTGCGTTCGCTGCGTTATGCAGCCCGCTGATCTTGAGGTCGCGCATATTCATGAGCTCATGCTCACCGCAGCACAGCCAGGTTTCACCTTCTATATCTCTCAAGCCATAACTGCATTCGTCTTCGCCTGCATCGAGGCCGAACGTCACCTGCGGCAGTTTAGTGCGCGCCATCAGCATGCTCCAGGCATCGTCACGGTTCAGCACCTGCAGCCTGGCATTATAGAAAATACGCGCTTTCGCGATTGCATAGTCCTGCATGCCGGCATACCTGTCCATGTGGTCTTCAGACAGGTTGAGCATGGTTGCCGCATCCACTACTAAATTACTGGTGGTTTCCAGCTGAAAGCTGGAAAGCTCCAGCACATAGACGTCCGGCGCATCCATGCTCAAGGCATCCAGCACCGGCAAGCCGATATTGCCGGCTACGATCGTTTTCAAGCCTGCCGCTTTGCACATTTCACCGACCAGGGTTGTCACCGTGGTTTTACCGTTGGCACCGGTAATGGCAATGACCCTGGCATCAGCCGGGCGATATTGTGCAAACAGCTCGACATCACCGACAACAGGGACGCCGCGCTGAATTGCCGCCTGCACTTCAGGCTCGCTCAAGGGCACGCCCGGACTGGCAACCACCAGCTCGGCGCCTGCAAACATCTCGGCAGCAAAGGCTCCTGTATGCAGCTTCACCTGTGGAAACTCTGCTGTCAGCGCTGCTACGCCTGGCGGGTTATCGCGTGTATCGGCAACAGACAAACGTGCGCCATGGCCGTGCAGCCAGCGCAATGCGGACAGGCCTGTCTCTCCCAGCCCCAGCACCAATACCTGTTTATCTTTTAACGCGATCGTCATGTTTAAATCTTTACCTATCTAATCTTCAGGCTGGCCAGGCCGATCAGCACCAGCATCATGCTGATGATCCAGAAACGCACAACGACCTGTGTCTCTTTCCAGCCTTTTTGCTCATAATGATGGTGCAGCGGCGCCATCAGGAAAATGCGCTTGCCGACACCGGTTTTGCTTTTAGTGTATTTAAAATACAGCACCTGTATTGCCACCGAGAATGTCTCCACCACGAATACGCCGCCCATGATGAACAGAATGATTTCCTGGCGCACGATCACGGCCACAATGCCCAGGGCAGCGCCCAGGGCCAGTGCGCCTACATCCCCCATGAACACTTCGGCCGGATAGGCGTTAAACCACAGGAAACCCAGGCCCGCACCCACCATAGCCGCGCAGAACACCATCAGCTCACCGGCACCCGGTACGTAAGGAATGGACAGATACTTGGCAAAGTAGAAGTGGCCGGTCACGTAAGCGAATATCGCCAGCGCGCCTGCCACCATGACCGTGGGCAGGATGGCCAGGCCATCCAGGCCATCGGTCAGGTTCACGGCATTGCTGCTGCCAACCACTACCAGGTAAGTCAGCACGATAAAGGCCAGGCCACTCATCGGAATCACCAGGCTTTTAAAGAATGGGATCAGCAGGGTCGTTTCAGCCGGCACGGTTGCAGTCTGCTGCAGAAACACAGCCACACTGAAACCAACGACAGACTGCCAGAAGTATTTTTCTTTGGCCGACAACCCTTTAGGGTTACGGTGCACCACTTTGCGCCAGTCATCCACCCAGCCGATGATGCCGAAACCGAGGGTGGTAAACAGCACCACCCATACAAACCTGTTGCTCAAGTCTGCCCACAGCAAAGTGGAAATTGCGATTGAAATCAGAATCAGCGCACCGCCCATGGTAGGTGTGCCGGCTTTGACCAGATGCGTCTGCGGGCCGTCATCGCGCACTGACTGGCCAACCTTGTAGTAGGTCAGCTTACGGATCAGCGCCGGCCCCATAACAAATGAGATCGTCAGGGACGTAAGCGTGGCGAGCACAGCGCGCAATGTAATGTAATTGAATACATTAAAGCCACGGACGTCATGTGCTAACCACCTTGCCAGTTCAAGTAACATAATTTTTCTCCCTATACTTCCTGTTTTGCCACCAGCAGACTGACCACGCGCTCCATACGCATGAAACGTGACCCTTTTACCAGTACCGTGCTGTTCTTATCCAGTTGCGGCAGCACTGCTGCGGCAACCGCTTCCGGTGAGTCAAAGTGCCGGGCACCCGCGCCGAATGCCTTCACCATCTCCTTGCTTGACTGCCCCAGGCAATACAATGCCGCCAGCCCGGCCGCTTTTGCATAAGCGCCGATTTCCGCATGCATTTTCTGCGCATCTGCGCCAAGCTCGCCCATGTCGCCCAGTACCAGCAGCTTTTCGCCGGCCTGCTTCGCCAGCACATCGATCGCGGCTTTCATCGAATCCGGGTTCGCGTTATACGTGTCATCAATCAGGACGGCGCCATTGACCGCAACCTTGCGCTCAAGCCGGCCATAAACGCCGCCAAAGCTTTGCAGGCCTTTTGCAATATCGGCATTGCCGATGCCCAGTGCGTATGCGGTGGCGCTCGCAGCCAGGGCATTGCTGATGTTATGCACGCCTTCCACTTTCAGTTCAAAACTGACTTGCCCGTTCGGCGTCGTCAGGGTGACCCGGCTTACACCCGCCTGTTCCTGATAAACAGCCATTACATCGGCCTGCTGTTTCAAACCAAATGTCACGACTTTCCTGCCTGTATTCAGGGTTTGCCAGTACGCAGCAAAATCGTTGTCTGCGTTGATCACGGCGATACCGCCGGCTTGCAGGCCGGCGAATATCTCACCCTTGGCACGCGCGATATTTTCACGCGAGCCCAGCTCACCGATATGCGCTGTGTTTGCGTTGTTAATCACCGCCACATTCGGCCTGGCGATGTGCGTCAGGTAATCGATCTCGCCCAGGTGGTTCATGCCCATTTCTGCTACCACATATTGATGGTGCAGCTTGATCTTGAGCAGCGTCAGCGGCAGGCCAATGTCATTATTCAGGTTGCCGTAGGTGGCATGCACTTTGTCCGCATCACCGGTTGCCGCCGCCAGGATAGCCGTGAGCATTTCCTTGGTTGTGGTTTTGCCGTTGCTGCCGGTAATACCGATGACCGGCGCACTGAACTTGCCGCGCCAGTATTTTGCAAGCTCGCCCAGTGCCAGGCGCGTGTCTTTCACCAGCAGCGCAGGCCGGGCGGCGGTTGCCGCATCCGATACCATCACGGCTGCGGCGCCTTTATTGATGGCTTCGGCAGCAAATGCATTGCCGTCAAAGTGTTCGCCTTTAAGCGCAACGAATAACTGCCCCGCTTCAATACTGCGGCTATCACTGCCTACGCGCTCAAACGCTACATCAGCGCCCAGCAGCTTCGCATCCAGCACATCTGCGGCCTCGGCCAATTGCATCATCGTATTCGCCTTATATTCATGCAGCGCCGCCAGTGCCTCAGCGGCGTCGCTGAATGGCGTTTTCACGCCTGCAATTTCCTGATAGTCTTCATGCCCTTTGCCAGCCACCAGCACAATGTCGCCGCCGCGTGCCGATTGCACCGCCTGCCTGATTGCTGCTGCACGGTCCGGCTCGGCCAGGTATGGTTTAGCGATTCCGCCTACTACTTGCGCAATGATGGCGGCAGGATCTTCGCTGCGCGGGTTATCTGAAGTCACGATCACACTATCTGCCAGACGTGCGGCCACAGCACCCATTAACGGGCGCTTGCCGGGATCGCGGTCACCGCCGCAGCCGAATACGCAGATCAGCTGACCTGTTGTTTGCTCGCGCAGGGTAGACAGCACTTTTTCCAGCGCATCCGGCGTATGTGCATAATCCACAACCACCAACGGCTTGTCACTACCGCCAAATTGCTGCATGCGCCCCGGTACCGGTCTGATTTTTGCAATGGCGGCTACCGCCGCCTGCAAATCGACTTTCAATGCCAGCAAGGCAGCCAGCACCGCCAATACGTTATAGGCATTAAAACGACCAAGCACCGCTGCATTGACCAGCGCATCACCCTGCGGCGTAATGACCTGCATGCTCAAGCCATGCTGATGCAGTTGCAGGCTGGTTGCACGCACATCGCCTTCAGTGATGCCGTAAGTGAGCAGCGGCTTCGCCTGCGCATTCAGCTTGCCGGCAATGCGCCGGCCAAAAGCGTCATCCGCATTGATGACGGACATGCGCAAACCCGGCCAAGTGAACAGAAGCTCTTTGGCCGCCGCATATTCTTCCATGGTTTCATGGTAGTCCAGGTGATCACGGCTCAGGTTGGTCAGCACCGCTACATCGAACTCCACGCTATTGACCCTGCCCTGATGCAGGCCATGCGATGACACCTCCATCGCCACCGCGCTGGCACCCTGCGCAGCAAAATCCGCCAGCATGCCTTGCAGCAGAATCGCATCCGGCGTAGTGTTGCTGGCTGCATGCTGTGCATCCACAAAACCGTTGCCTATGGTGCCGATCACGGCTGTTTTCTGGCCGAGCGCCGTCAAAGCCTGTGCAATCCACTGGCTAACCGAAGTCTTGCCGTTAGTCCCGGTCACGCCGACCATGCTCAGTTTCCGTGATGGATGCCCGTAGTATTCGGCGGCGATCTCACCCACCTGCTCTTTCAGGCCCGGCACGCCTGCGTTTGCAATGTTCCAAGCCGGATTCCATGCAAAACCGCTGCTTTCCCAGGCAATTGCGGCAGCCCCAGCCTGAATGGCCTGTGCAATATAATTGCGGCCATCGCTATGCACGCCGGGATAAGCCAGGAACAACGCCCCAGGCTGCACCTTGCGGCTGTCTGCTGTAATGGCGCTGAATTCCAGGTTCAATGTCGAGAGTACGGTCATATACTCTCCTGCACTTCCGCAACATCGCCCTGAATCACGACATTGTCATTAGGCGCATCCTGCGGGATCGCCAGCATGCGCAGCGCATCCGCCATCACGGCACTGAATACAGGCGCAGCCACCGTGCCGCCGTAGTATTCGCCGCTGCTTGGATCATCAATCATCACCGCCATGATCAGGCGCGGATTCGACGCTGGCGCCATACCGACAAAAGAGCCCACATACTTGCTTTTTTCATAGCCATGGTCACCGAGTTTGTGCGTGGTGCCGGTCTTGCCGGCCACCCTGTAGCCCGCCACCTGCGCTTTAAGTGCGGTACCGCCCGGCAGCACCACCATTTCCAGCATGTCTTTCACATAATGCGCGGTACTGGCCGTAAACACTTGCGTGCCGACCGGAGCTTCCTTCAGCTTGAGCAGCGACACCGGCTTCAACTCGCCATCATTCGCAAACACGGTATATGACCGCGCCAGCTGCAATAGCGTTACGCTGATGCCATGGCCGTAAGACATGGTCGCCTGCTCAATCGGACGCCAGGTCTTATAATCGCGCAGCCTGCCGGCGGCTTCACCGGGAAAGCCGATGCGGGTTTTTGCACCGAAGCCGATCATGTTGAATACGCCCCACATATACTGGCGATCAAGCGAAAGCGCCATTTTTGCCGCACCCACATTCGAAGATTTCTGTATCACTTCTGCCACAGTCAGCACGCCATGCGGATGTGCATCGTGAATGGTGGCCGGGCCTATGCTCATATAGCCGGGCGCAGTCTGTATCTTGGTGTCCGGCTGGTATTTACCGGATTCCAGCGCTGCAGCTGCCGTGACCGTTTTCATGGTCGAACCTGGTTCAAACACATCGGTAATGGCGCGGTTGCGCGACTTACCCTGGATATTGACCGGATTGTTCGGGTTGTAAGTCGGCACATTTGCCATTGCCAGCACTTCACCGGTCTTAGCATCCAGCACAATGGCCGCGCCGGCTTTTGCCTTATATTTATCCACGGCCTTGGCCAACTCGCGATGCGCCAGATACTGGATCCTGCGGTCGATCGAAAGCACCACGTCATGACCATCCTGCGGAACCTTGACTGCTTCCAGGTCTTCGATAATGTGACCGGCCCTGTCTTTGATCACTTTACGGCTACCGCTCTTGCCGGAAAGCGTTTTGTTCATGGTGAGCTCAAAACCTTCCTGACCCTGGTCATCAATACCGGTAAAGCCCACAAGGTGAGCGGTCACTTCGCCGGCTGGATAATAGCGCTTGTATTCACGCTGCAGGTAAATCCCGGGGACGCCGAGCTTCATGACTTCAGCAGCCAGCTCAGGCGATACGCGGCGTTTCAGGTAAACGAATTCACGCTCGCTGTTTGCGAGCTTCTTGCTCACCACATCGACTTTCAAGCCCAGCAAACCGGCAATTTTTTTGGCCTGGTTATCGTCGATCTTTACATCCGAAGGGTTCGCCCATACCGACTCCACCGGCGAACTGATCGCCAGCAGCTCACCGTATCTGTCCGTGATCTTTCCGCGCTGCGAAGGCAGTACCAGGGTGCGGTTGTAGCGCGCATCGCCTTTTTCCTGCAGGAAACGCTTATGAAAGCTCTGCAGGTACAGGCTGCGGCCCAGCAGCGCAACAAAACCCAGCAGCACCATCACCAGCAACAGGCGACGGCGCCATGCCGGGAACTTCACAATCACGAGAGGCATCGGGATCGCCATGGCTACCTGACCTCGCTCTCGTTTTTGTCCTGCGCAGGCTTAACTTGCGCAGGTGCCGCTTGCACCGGCTGCTGCGCAGCGTTTTTAGCCAAGTTGACAATCTGGATCCTCTTGGCATCAGGCACCTGCATCTGCAATTGCTGTGCGGCAATCTGCTCAATGCGCGAATGCATTGCCCACGTGCTCTGCTCCAGCTGCCACTGGCCGTATTCCTGGTTATATTGCGTCTCTGCCTGGCTCAACTGGTCAAGCTCTATATAAAGCTTGCGTGCCTTATGCTGCGCATTCACCAGCCCCAGTGCCGAGAACATCAGTGCAAAAAACAAAACGAGATTGAGGCGAGTCATGCGACCGACGTCCTCTCTGCCACACGCAGCACGGCACTGCGCGAACGCGGATTGAGCTTCACTTCCTTTGCGCCCGGCTTCACAGCCTTGCCAACACTGATTAATCTTGGCTGAGGCAGATCAGCAGCACGCACCGGAAAATTGGATGGCAGGTCATCGCGGTTTTCCTGATCGCGGATATACTGCTTCACGATACGGTCTTCAAGCGAATGAAAACTGATGACCGCCAGCCTGCCTTGCGGTTTAAGCAAGGCAAGGCACTGCGGCAAGGTTAACGATAGTTCCTCAAGCTCCTGATTGACGAAAATCCGTAAAGCCTGAAATGTGCGCGTGGCTGGGTTTTGCCCTGGCTCAAACCGCGTGACTGTGTTTGCCACGACCTGGGCAAGCTGCCCGGTAGTGGTGATGGCGCGCCCGTCATCGCGCTCCTTAACAATCGCCCTTGCAATCGACTTAGCAAACCGTTCTTCACCATAATTTTTTATAACCTCCGCTAACTGCTGCTCTGTTGTACTGCCAAGAAAATCTGCCGCTGTCTGCCCACTGCTTTGATCCATGCGCATATCCAACGGCGCATCGTACCTGAAACTGAAACCGCGCTCTGCATCGTCGATTTGCGGCGATGAAATGCCCAAGTCCAGCAAAATGCCGTCTACCGCCGTTACGCCGATATCAGCCAGCCTGGCCTGCATGGAGGCAAAGTGGCTATGCATGATGCTGAACCGGGGGTCGCTGATAGCCTTGCCGGACTCGATCGCTGCCAGGTCACGGTCAAAAGCGATCAGACGCCCGTGCGGCCCCAATTGCGACAGGATTTTTCTGGAATGGCCGCCACGGCCGAATGTACCGTCAATATAAGTACCGTTTGATTTTACTGACAAGGCGTGAACAGCCTCATCCAGCAACACTGTGATGTGCGGGCTTGCTGATTCTGAATCTAATTTTGAACTTGATGCTGACACTTCTAAGGGATACTTTTCTAATTCACTTGCGCCTTCCAAACCCGCTGTTTTGGAAGGTGCTTTTTTTGAAGACAATAATGCTTTGGTGGGCGCGCTTTTCACGCCCTTAGTCACAGCGAAAATCCCTCTAATTCCGCAGGCATGGTAAAACCATCACCCTGCATTACCTGTTCAAGCTGGCCACGCCAGGCTTCCATACTCCACAATTCAAAGTGGCTGCCCTGGCCTACCAGCATAATTTCCTTACCCAAGCCGGCAAAGTCGCGCAGCGCAGGAGAAACCAGCACGCGGCCAGCACTATCCATCGTTACGTCTTCTGCAAAACCCACCAGCAAACGCTGCAAGGCACTGGAGTTCCTGTCAAACGAAGACAGCGCCATCAGCTTAGCCTGGATCGGCTCCCACGCAGGCTGCGGATACAGCAGCAAACAGCGGTGCGGATGCGCGGTCAGCACCAAGTTTCCGGCGCACTCAAGCTGCAACGCATCCCTGTGCTTTGTAGGCACAGCGAGTCTGCTCTTAGCATCCAAACTTAATGATGTCGCCCCGCGAAACATACGTCAGTTATTTCCCTTTAAAATCCAGCCGCCAAACCCTGATTAACCGCCACCTAAAGGGAAAATACCCACAAAAACCCACTTTTCCCCACTAATATGCACTATAGATAAAAAAAAAGCGCAATGCAAGCCCTTTTTTTAGTATTTTTTCTTTATATGTCAATGACTTAGCGTACTTTTGTGCTAAATATAAAATCGTTATAAATTAATAACATAGCGAATTATGTGAATGTGGAATATTAGAATGTTTACAGAAGCATTTGAATTGCCGTTGCTACGGAAAATGGAAAGAGAAAATTAATACAATTTAACGGGCAACCCGTGATAACAGAAAGCCAGTTCATGGCTTGTCCGTGGAACACATCAACACAATAAGGAGCGTATTGATACAAAGCCCGTGAAGGGCTTCCCCTATTTACTAAGCCACTAAAGTGGCAAGTAAAGAGTGAAGCTGGCCGATAAGCCGGGTTCTGTCGTGCATTGCTGCACGTGACAGTCATTCATCTAGGCGCATGATTACTCATGCGCTCGAGCAACCTACCCGCTGGCAACGCGAGCCACGTCAATGCCAGCCTATTTGGTCTTGCTGCAGATGGAGGTTACCGCGTTTCACCGTAACTTAATACGCTCGTCTCTGTGGCCCTATTCCTCGCCTTATACCTTGCGGCTTTCAGCGGACGGCCGTTAACCGTCATCCCGCTCTATGCAGCCCGGACTTTCCTCCCTCACCTAAAGGAGACCGCAATAACCGCAAGGGTCATCACCAATCAACTAAACCAGTAAACTGGTAAGTTAATTGCGAAGGTCTTCCCCAATTTGCTACGCCAGTAAACTGGCAAGCAAAGCGTGACGGCGACTGTCTAGCCAGCTTCAAGTGTATTTTAACACGGCCAAGCAATTAGCCTAATTAAGAGTTAACCCAATTCTCCAATTGCAATGCGGGTACTTTTGCAAATTCTTTTAGATTATTAGTGACCAAAACAAGCCCTTCGCTTCTGGCATGCGCGGCAATATGTAAATCATTCACACCAATCGGCTCACCAACCTTCTCAAGGCTAGCACGTATCATGCCGTAGTGTTGAGCGGCTTTTGGCGTGTACGCCAGCACTTCCAACCGGCTACAGAAGTCTTCAACCACAGCCAGGTTTTCAGCCGGCTTAGCACTTTTTTCCGCCCCATGCAGCAACTCTGCCAAAGTAATGGTCGAAATTGCCATATGCTGTGCATGTTGATTAAATGTTTGCAGCACTTCAATCGGGCGACGCTTTAATACATAGATGACGATATTAGTATCAAGCAAGTAACGCAGCATTACAGCGCTTCCCGATCAGCCTGAGTTTGCGACGCTCGCGTTTCAAGAAAGTCGTCCGTCACTGCTGTGCCATTTAAGAAAAAGCTATCCCAAACCTGCCCCACCGGAGAAATAATCCGCTCATTGCCGCGCGCACGCACATCAACACGCTTCACATCATTTGGTAAGCGCAACTCACTGGGCAAACGCACCGCCTGTGTACGATTATTGATAAATACTGTAGTAATTGTCATGCCTCACCTCAATACAAAGTTTGTATATAGCTAAAGTATACCGCAAGGCAAAAACATCACGCAAGTCGCTGTAGAGCGACCTATTGAAAAAATTTAACCTTCAAACTTCCAATGTACCATCTGATCTGCCCGTAACGGCACCAGTACATCTCCGTCATAAGGCAAACTCGCCGGCACTTTCCAGCTCTCTTTCACCAAAGTCACCTGCTCCGTATTACGCGGCAAGCCGTAAAAATCCGCCCCATTAAAGCTGGCGAAAGCTTCGAGCTTATCCAGCGCATGCACGGAATCAAACGCCTCCGCATACAGCTCCATCGCCGTACGCGCCGTGTACATACCGGCACAGCCACAGGCCGCCTCTTTGGTATGTCTGGCATGCGGGGCGCTATCAGTGCCCAGGAAAAACTTGGCGCTGCCTGAAGTTGCCGCCTTCACCAGCGCCACACGGTGCGTTTCACGTTTCAGCACCGGCAGGCAATAATGGTGAGGCTGGATACCGCCCTTGAACATATCGTTACGGTTCATCAGCAGGTGATGCGCAGTGATCGTAGCCGCCACGCTGGCTGAAGCAAGTGCTACAAAATCCGCCGCATCCTTAGTGGTGATATGCTCGAACACGACTTTCAATGCCGGGTATCTTTTAAGTAGCGGAATCATGTGGCGTTCGATAAATACCAGTTCACGGTCAAATACATCAATATCGCTATCCGTCACCTCAGCGTGCACCAGCAAGGGCAGTCCTGCTCTTTCCATGGCTTCAAGTGCTTTTGCACATTTTTCCAGGCTGGTTACACCCGAATCCGAGTTAGTGGTCGCCCCTGCAGGATAAAGCTTGACGCCATGCACCAGGCCACTTGCCTTTGCCCTGACAATCTCATCGGCTGTGGTGTTATCTGTCAGGTATATCGTCATCAGCGGTTCAAATTGCATGCCGACGGGCAATGCCTCCAGGATGCGCTCACGGTAAGCAAGCGCTAACTCCGTAGTGGTTACAGGCGGACGCAGGTTCGGCATCACGATCGCTCGTGCAAACTGCCTTGCGGTATCCGGCAGCACGGCCTTGAGCGCTGCACCATCCCTTAAATGCAGATGCCAGTCATCGGGGCGGGTAATGGTAATTTTGTTCATGATGTTTCAACTCGTTTTTCAGTTTTCGTTTTTCAATTGCAGTGCAAATTCATATAAATCATTCTTTTTAAGCTGGGTGATTTCGGTAGCCAGTTTCACAGCCTGCTTGAGCGGCAGCTCAGCCAGCAGCAGCTTCAAGACGCGTACAGCCTCTTCCGGAATGGCTTCAGTCTCTTTCTGCACCGGCGCTTCCACCAGCAGCACGAACTCACCGCGCTGTTGATTCGTGTCGGCCTTAAGCCAGGCTTCGGCATCGCCAAGCGGACAAGTGTAGAAGGTCTCAAAAGTTTTTGTCAGCTCGCGCGCGAACGTGATGCGGCGCTCAGCGCCCAGCACCAGACTCAGGTCTGCGATACACTCCAGAATCCTGTGCGGCGCTTCATAAAACACCAGCGTGACTGCCTGTATCTTTAACGCTTCCAACTGCCTGCGCCGTGCAGCGCCGCTTGCAGGCAAAAAGCCATGAAACAAGAATCCGTTCTGCGTGATGCCGGATGCTGACAGCGCCGCAATCACCGCACTGGCACCAGGCACCGGCACCACCTTGATACCGGCTTTGCGCAGCACATCCACGACCACAGCCCCTGGGTCGCTGATACCTGGCGTGCCGGCATCCGTCACCAGGGCTATATTTTCACCCGCGTTCAATTGAACCAGCAGTTTTTCGGCAGATTGATGCTCATTATGCTCATGCACGGCAATCAGTTTCTTGCTGATGCCAAAATGATTCAGCAGGCCGGAAGTATGCCGCGTATCCTCCGCCGCAATCGCATCCGCGCTTTTTAAAACGTCCAGGGCCCGCAGGCTGATATCCTGCAGGTTTCCAATTGGTGTAGCGACAACATATAATATGCCTGAGGGATGCAAAATCAGATGACCAAAAAATTATTTAACGCTATTTTATCAACATGCCTGCTTTTTAGCAGTTTATATTTACCGGCACATGCAGCAGCTGCAAACCAGGTGCCAGGCGCAAAAGCCGGCCAGCAGGGCAAAAAAACTCCTGAAGCGATTTTTTCAGAGGGTGAATCCTGCCTCATGCAAGGCAACACTGCCTGTGCCAGGTTGGCGCTGGCCAATATCCTGAGCACTTCGCCATACGCCAAGCTGCTGCAGGGCAGCATAGCGCTGACGGAAAAACAGACCGACAAAGCCTTGCTCCTGTTACTGCCCTTGCAAGCTGAAGAAAGCCTGGTCCCGGCTGCCAAAATAACGCTGCACCAGCATCTGGCAGATGCCTTTCAGGACCTTAACGACATACAGCAGGCAATACAGCACCTGATGCAGGCGGAAGCCGCCATGGCCATGGCGGATGAAGCGCAAACCGGCATTGCAGCCATACACGAAAAGATATGGTCACTGCTAGGCGTGCCTGAGCAAAGCGAACTCGTCGAACTTCGCGGCAACAATACTGACAGCACGTTCCAGGGCTGGATAGACCTGCGCCTTGCCGCCAGCAATGCAGACCTTAACAACAGCATTGCCGCCTGGAACACACTCTATCCCGACCATCCGGCACAGGCATTTGCAAAAAGCCTGGCTGAGGCTAACAGCGCTAAGCCAGCTGCACCGGCAAACCTCTCATCCGATGGCAGCATTGCGTTAATCATGCCGCTGACCGCTGAGGCGAATGCAGCCAAAGCCGAGGCGTTCAGGCTTGGCCTGGAAACGGCCTTATCCAGGCATGGGCTGCACAACGAAATCAGGACTTATCCCAGCACGGAAAGCCAGCAGCAGATCGATGAAGCCTATGCACTGGCAAAAAGCGAAGGCAATATTTATTTCATCACTCCCGGCTTTCAGGCCAATGAAGCCGCGGGCAATAAAATCAGCCCGGCCGAAACCAATAATATCCTGCATATTTCACCGATACTGGATGACGAAGCGCTGCATATCGTGAATTTTGCACTTAGCCGGGGCATGCAGCAAATTACAATCATCACGACAGAAAATGCTGCTTCCAGGCTCATGGCAGCAAGCTTTCAGGCAGCATGGCAGAGTAAGTCGCCGCATGAACTGCGCGGCCACGCCATCACCATCATTACACTGCTTGGCAATATCGCGGCAACCGATGGCAGCCTGTTTGAGCTGAAATCGCAGCTGACTGAAAAAATGCCGGATCTGGTGCTGCTCGCGATGACTGCACCTGAAGCACGCATGGCCAGGCTGCACCTCCCGATCAGCACGCCGGTCATCACATACTCCAGCGCCAATGAAATGGTGGATGCCGCAGCAGCTTACCAGCCGCTGAATGCTGTGCGTCTATTCGAGATTCCATACCTGCTGACAGCAAACCAGGCAGCTTATCAAGATTACGCACCAGAAGATGCCAGTCTCAATTCAAATGAACTATTAAGATGGTTTGCACTCGGAGTAGATAGCCTGCAACTTTTAATAGCCAGCCAGCCGCTGCCTGAACACGAAGTAACCATCAGCGGTTTAACCGGCACACTGACGGTAGATAAATACGGCAACATTAAACGCCAGCTGCCACTTGCCAGATTCACGCACAGCGGCCTCGTTCCTGAGCAATAAACCGTATATGGATCAGAAATCACCGCCACGGCATCTAACAGAAGGTCTTGCGGCAGAAGAACTTGCCGCAGCTTTCTTACAGAGAAAAGGGTTGAAGCTGATTGAAAAAAACTTTCGCTGCGCATACGGTGAAATCGACCTGATTATGCAGGACGGCAGAACGCTGGTTTTTATTGAAGTGCGTTTGCGCAGCAATGCTGGTTTCGGCGGTGCCGCCATGAGCATCAACCAATCCAAGCAGCAAAAGCTCAAACGCACGGCTGAACGATACTTGCAGGCTCATGGAGATAGTGCCTGTCGATTTGACGCTGTTTTAATGTCAAAGTTAGATAGCAACGCCGTAGAATGGATACAGGACGCTTTTTAGTTTATTAACGGAATCACTCACAGCAAAGGACGTCAACAATGAAAGCAAGCTTAAAATTACTGGCAGCAGTATTACTGGCCTCTCAAATCACAGCCTGCGTGCCCGTCGTGGTAGGCGGCGCAGCTGCAGGCGGCGCAATGGCTGCAGATAGGCGCACTTCCGGCATTTATGTCGAAGATGAAAACATCGAACTGAAAGCGACAAAAAATATTTACGACACACTGGGCGAAGCCTCCCACGTCAATATCACCAGTTTTAAAGGCAATGTATTGATCACAGGGGAAGTGCCTGATGACAAGACCAGAACCAAGGCCGGCAACATGGTGCTGGCCATTGAGAACGTTAAAAGCATCACTAACGAACTGACGGTAGGCCCTAAAACCTCGATCAGCTCACGCACCAACGATGCCTATTTAACATCAAAAGTCAAAGCGCAATTCGTTTCAGAAAATCGTTTTCAAGCCAATTACGTAAAAGTCGTTACCGAAAACAGCGTTGTCTACCTCATGGGTTACGTGACCCATAAAGAGGCTAACGATGCAGTTGAGATCGCACGAAACACCGGTGGCGTAAGCAGGGTAGTCAAGGTATTTGAGTACATTCCATAAACTCGCACCACAGCCGCCCCGGCTCTTCAGCATTCACCTTTGAACTGGTTGATCGGCAGATCCAGGGCGGCTTGAACATATCGGCAACCAGGCCGATTAAAAATCAAGTTTCGCATTTAGCAACGATATTGCAGATGTTATAATATGCGGAATTTTTAGCCGCTGGCCGTATTCCAACATCCACAATCAAGTGAGCCTTATACAAATCATGACGCAAACAAACAACGAAATTATCATTGAGGGTAATACCCGCGCAGGCAAACCGTTCCGCCCGAGCGACTGGGTTGACCGCATGTGCAGCACTTACGCTACCTTTGGTGATGACCGCAAACTGAAATACTCGCCTTACCTCAAACCAAAAGTCATTAACGGCGTACGCTGCCTGGCTGTAGATTTGAAACTGAAGACGGTAAACCCTGAAGGTTTTGCGCAGCTGATGCACTTTGCTGAAGAAAACCAGCTGAATGTTCTGGATGGTGAAGGCAACAGTATCGCCGTACCGCAGTAAACGATAAACAACTGCCGAAGGCTAGGCCGCATCACCGGAAATAAGCTGCAACATCCATGGTTGCAGCTTATTTTTTGCCTGTGATCATATCCTCGATAAATGCCCTGGTGATAATCCCGCGCTTTATTTTCACAAGCCTACCCTGCGGGTTATAAATAAAAGTCGTAGGCAGCACACCTGCCGGCCCAATCTGGGCAGTCACGCTATCATCACCCAGCACGATAGGATAAGACATCAGCATGTCATCCACATACTCATTCACTTCTTTAACGTCTTTGTAATCAAACACCACCCCCAGAACCATCAAGTCTTTCTGCTTGCGGCGATCATAAAGGTTAACCAGGTCAGGAACCTCTTCAAGGCATGGCGGGCACCAGGTTGCCCAGTAATTAACCAGCACCCACTTACCCTTGTAAGCAGAAAGCTGGTGTTTATTGCCTGCCATATCTTTCAACACGAAATCAGCGGCGGCTCCCGCTTCGGCATAGGAAAACTGGCTTACCATCAAAGCCATCAAAAAAAACAATATTCTTTTCATTTATTCCAGCCATCCATTTATTTTCGTGAATGCGCATTATTTCTGCATTTAATCGACAATTTCTAGTTCTATTTCGAGATTAATGTGCGTATCATGCAACATTAATGATTGTAATTATAACAATCCATCCCCATAGTACTAGCATTAGAGTTGCCGATGACTTGGCAATGTAACTGAAAATTTAAATTAACGACAAACCCGGCATACTGATACAGCGTCAGGATTAGTGCGGTTTGCAGCGGTAAAGATTAAATTTCACAAGTTACAGATGCCACTTCACGAAATCATTTTTTTTAGTTACGATATACATTTATTTACTACAAAGTATTATTCAATAGAGGTTTACAATGAGCGAACACATCACACACCTGAGCGATGCAAGTTTTGAGCAAGATGTACTGCAATCGCAAATCCCTGTACTAGTTGATTACTGGGCAGAATGGTGTGGTCCATGCAAAATGATTGCACCAATCCTGGATGAAATTTCAAAAGAATATGCCGGCCGCATCAAAGTTGCCAAACTGAATATCGACGATAATCAGCAAACCCCGCCTAAATACGGAATCCGCGGCATCCCTACACTGATGCTGTTCAAGAACGGCAATGTTGAAGCAACCAAAGTTGGCGCACTGTCCAAATCGCAACTAACGGCATTTATTGACAGCAACATCTAAACGCTTTACGCTTAGCGCCATATATTCAAACGCTTGGTTTTACGTAATCACTTTCGTATCACCAAGCATAATCTTCCGCAGCCACTAAAATTTAATCCCTAGCTTTCAATCTATAAGCTTAACACTTCAAACAAAATCTTGTTCTAGCGAGACCTCATGCACTTATCAGACCTCAAGCATCTACCCGTAACCGAGTTAGTTGAAATGGCTATTGCCAATGAAATCGACAACGCCAGCCGAATGCGGAAACAGGATCTGATATTTGCCATTCTCAAGAACAAGGCAAAAAAAGGTGACAGCATCTATGGTGACGGCACGCTGGAAGTTCTGCAGGACGGCTTTGGGTTTCTGCGCTCACCGGATACATCCTACCTGGCCGGGCCTGATGATATTTACGTGTCGCCATCACAGATCAGGCGCTTCAACCTGCACACCGGCGACAGCATTCAAGGCGAAATCCGCATTCCGAAAGATGGCGAGCGCTACTTTGCATTAGTCAAGGTTGACCAGGTCAACGGCGAAGCGCCAGAAAACACCAAGCATAAGATCCTGTTTGAAAACCTCACCCCCCTGTTCCCGACCATACCGCTTAAGCTGGAACGCGATATCAAGGGCGCCGAAAACATCACCAGCCGCGTCATCGACATGATTGCACCGATTGGCCGTGGTCAGCGCGGCCTGCTGGTAGCCAGCCCGAAAAGTGGTAAGACGGTCATGATGCAGAATATTGCCCATGCCATCACCGCAAATCATCCCGATGTGGTCTTGATCGTGCTGCTGATCGACGAACGTCCCGAAGAAGTGACAGAGATGACACGCTCAGTGAGGGGCGAAGTGGTTGCCTCGACGTTTGACGAACCGGCAACCCGTCACGTACAGGTTGCTGAAATGGTACTGGAAAAAGCAAAACGCCTGGTAGAACATAAAAAAGATGTCGTGATCCTGCTTGACTCGATCACACGCCTGGCACGGGCTTACAATACCGTGATTCCTTCATCAGGCAAAGTACTGACCGGCGGCGTGGATGCCAACGCGCTGCAACGCCCGAAACGCTTCTTCGGCGCGGCACGTAATATCGAAGAAGGCGGCTCGCTCACTATCATCGCTACCGCACTGGTTGATACCGGCTCGCGTATGGATGACGTGATCTACGAAGAGTTCAAAGGCACCGGCAACATGGAAATCCATCTTGACCGCCGTATGGCCGAAAAACGCATCTACCCGGCAATCAACGTCAACAAGTCCGGCACCCGCCGCGAAGAGTTACTGATCGAAAAAGACGTACTGCAGAAAATCTGGGTACTGCGCAAACTGCTCTACCCGATGGACGATCTCGATGCGATGGAATTCCTGCTGGACAAAATCAAATCCACCAAGAACAATGCGGACTTTTTCGACAGCATGCGCAGAGGTTAACTTTCGTTATCGAAGTGCCCTTAACAATTTTACCTTGCTTAACTCAGGCAATATAAATATAATGCCGAGTTACCGCAAAAATGCGCAATATAATTTTGCCGTATCATTCGGCAATCAATACTGAGGCTATATATTATGAAAGATGGAATTCATCCAGAATACCGCGAAGTCGTGTTTCAAGACATCGGCGCGGACTTTAGTTTTTTAACTCGCTCTACTATCGCTGCTCGCGACACTATCAAGTGGACTGACGGCAAAGAGTATCCACTGGTTAAAATCGAGGTGTCATCAAAATCACACCCATTCTACACCGGTAAACAAATGATTCTTGACACTGCCGGTCGCGTTGATAAATTCCGCAAAAAATACGGTATGTAATGATGGCTTGCGAGATTTCTTGCAAATAGTCATGAAGCAAAAAGGCAGCCCGAGCTGCCTTTTTGCTTTAATGCTGCGCTTTCTTGCTGCACTTTCTTTAAGTGCATTGCCTTTAAGTGCATTGCTTTCCTTAAGCAAGGTTAGTCTGAAACAAGGCTGGCTTAGCTGACTTCAGGCGCCGTATAACATTCAAGCCGAAGTTACATTCAATTCCAAAACAAGCTAGACTGTTACCGTCGATCCACAATAACACTAATTCGCTACTACATATGCGCTTTCAACTCGATCACGACTGGCAAGGCAACATGTCCACACCGCGCGCGCGCATAGGTGAAAATGCAAAAACTCACCTGCTGCTTGTGCTGTGTGCTATCTGGATATTATTCGGCTTAACCGGCCACGCCCCATGGAAACCACTTGAAAGCACCAGCATTACGATCGTTAAAAATATTCTACAGGGCGGCAGCCTGGTAGCTCCGCTTGCGGCCGGAGAATCCTTTCTGGAATCACCGCCGCTTTATTACCTGTCGGCTGCAGCCAGCGCACAATTATTCAGCCCATTCTTAAGCATGCACGATGGTGCAAGGCTCATCAATGCCCTCTGGGTTACGATCATCCTGCTGATGGTCGGCATGACAGGACGCGAACTGTGGGCACGTGGCGTCGGTCGCCACGCCACATTCATCATGGTCGGCACCGTTGGCCTGGTCATGAACGCACATAGCCTGAATACAGAGATTGCGGGCTTGGCCAGCGCTGCTACCGGTTTTTATGCACTGGCCCTATCGAAACGCCGCCCCTGGCGCGCCAGCGGATTATTGGGACTAGCGCTTGGCGCAGGCTTGCTGACAGATGGCCTGGTCATGCCGGTGATCCTGCTGAGCACTTCATTGCTGCTGCCTTTGATGTTCAGACCCTGGCGCACGGTGAGCTTCGCCAAGGTTCTGATCACTGCAATCCTCATTGCCATGCCGATAGCCGGCAGCTGGCTGGGTTTACTCTACTTTCAGCAGCCAGCCATATTCCGGCAATGGCTGAATGCCAGCCTGAATGGATTCGGTCTGCAGAATCATTTCTACTTCCTGCGCATCCTGGGATGGTACGCATGGCCGGCACTGCCGCTTGCAATGTGGGGCTTATGGCGCAATCGCGACAAACTGCTTTCCAAACCAAAATTCCAGCTGATGATCGTCTTTTTTGCATGCAGCCTGCTTTTCCTGGGCTGCAGTGCACAATCCAAGGACATTTACGCCATGCCGCTGCTGCTGCCGCTCGTAGCGCTTGGTGCCGGCAGCGTTGAGCATTTGAAACGCGGCGCGGCTTCGGCCTTGAATTGGTTCGGCATTACGCTGTTTGGCCTGATCGGTTTCCTGATCTGGCTGGGCTGGATAGCGATGGCGACCGGGCATCCAGCCAAGATCAAAGAGCGCATGCTGTTCCTGTCCGGCGCTGCGAACGCTGATGTACAGTGGCTGATGCTGCTGCCCGCAATACTGGTGACGGTCATCTGGCTGTTTACCTGCATACGCGCAAAACAGGGCAATCGCTCTACAGTCACCAACTGGGCGGTAGGCATGACATTTGGCTGGGGGCTGCTCATGTCGCTTTGGCTGCCGTGGATCGACTCGGCCAAAAGCTATGAAACAGTCTTTACCGGTATTTATAAAGCGCTGCCGGCCAATCGCAGCTGCATCAACAGCCTGGGCGTTGGTCAATCACAACGCATGCTGTTCAATTATTACACCAACATCGACTTAAGGACTGTTGAAACGGCAGAGCGCCTGGATTGCAATCTCTACCTGATTCAGGATGACAAAAGCACGGCCAAAATGCAGCCTGGCGACGAATGGAAGCTGATCTGGCACGGGAAACGTGCAGCAGAACGCAAAGAGAGTTTCAGGTTATTTCAGCGCCGATAGCGTTATTTGAACCTGCACTCCTGAAACTCACAGGAACAAGCAACTGGCAAAACTGGTTGATCGCTGCGCTTAAGCTTGCAGGTAGGATTTAATTGCGGTTTTTACCTGCAGATGCAGACCCTGGCCGTCCTGCTCATGCACATACTGCGCTATCTGCTTGCGCATAGGCAAAGCCCAGAACTTATTGAGATGTCCGGCAATGTCCTGCTGGGCGTGGCTCTGGTCAGGATAGGATTCGTAGAAATCACCAATCTGATTAGCCATTGAAATTAAACGCTGAATATCCATTTTTCCAGTTTCCACCTAAAAAGTTTTTAATACTTGCCGATTCAAGTCATGCATCCAAGATTCTTTCATTGTGGCTATACACCACATAGCGGTTCTGCCTGGCAAAGCCAACCAAGGCCAAACCGCATTGCTCTGCCACACGTACCGCCAAGCCTGTAGGCGCGGACACGGCCACCAGCATTGCCACACCGGCTGTCGCGGTTTTCTGCACCATCTCAAAACTGGCACGACTGGTGGTAATGATAAAACCGTTAGCCCGCTGCCCCTGCTCCATGTGACTGCGATGCAATGCACCTATCAGTTTATCCAGGGCATTATGCCTGCCGACATCTTCACGCACGATGGCAACCGTGCCATCAGCCAGCACAAAAGCGCTGGCGTGTGTTGCCCCCGTTTGCTGCTGCATCGCCTGCTGCGCTTGAATTGCCTTCAAGCCAAGCTGAATGCCGGCAGCCGTAAAAGTAACCGCTGCCTTTAACGGCTCCGGATAACGCATCGCCTGCCCCAGGCTTTCTGCACCGCATAAACCGCAGCCTGTTTTTCCAGCCAGCGTGCGCCGCCGGTCTTTAAGCTGCATGAAACGCTCGCTGGCAATGTCACAATGCAGCTCTATGCCATTAGCCTGCACCTGCAACTCAACCCCGTACAGCTCACTTGCACTCTGCACGATGCCTTCCGATAAGGAAAAACCCAGTGCAAAATCTTCCAGATCCTGCGCCGTAGCCAGCATCACCGCATGTGAAACACCGTTATAAATCAAAGCTACCGGCGTTTCTTCCGCCAGGCAATCCTGCGCTTTCACTTGCCCGCCATCCTGCCATTGCGTCACTTCATGCAGGCTCAATGGCGCATCCAGAATCAGCGGGCGCTCACATTCCTTAATCAACTTGACCCTTCATCCGGCTTAAACGGCTGCTGCCTTTTTACCGGCGAACGCGATCTGCGCTTCACTGAATGTCTTGTAGTGTTTCTGCCAGTCCGACAACTGGTTCACACGTGACACCTGTACCGCAGTCACTTTGTACTCAGGGCAGTTAGTCGCCCAGTCCGAGTTGTCTGTGGTGATCACATTCGCACCGGATTCAGGATGGTGGAACGTGGTGTAGACAACACCAGCCTGTACACGCTCGGTAATCTTGGCGCGCAGCACGGTTTCGCCGGCGCGGCTCATAATGCCTACCCAATCTCCCTCTTTAATACCGCGGTCTTCGGCGTCATGCGGATGGATTTCCAGCATATCCTCAGGATGCCAGGCAGTATTCTTGGTTCGACGCGTTTGCGCGCCCACATTGTACTGCGACAGAATGCGGCCGGTGGTCAGGATCAGCGGGAACTTCGCATTCACCTTCTCGCTGGTTGGCACATACTGCGTAATAAAGAACTTACCCTTGCCGCGCACGAACTCATCAATATGCATGATTGGCGTTCCGTTCGGGAACTCGTCATTACATGGCCACTGGATACTACCCAGCTCATCCAGTTTCTTGAAGCTTACGCCCTGGAAAGTCGGCGTCAGCGCTGCGATCTCATCCATGATTTCAGATGCATGCCTGTAATGCATAGGGTAACCCAGAGCCTCTGACAGCTTGGCGGTCACTTCCCAGTCCTCATAGCCGTTTTTAGGCTTCATGACGCGACGCACCGGTGAAATGCGGCGTTCTGCATTCGTAAACGTACCGCTCTTCTCGAGGAATGACGCTCCCGGGAAGAACACATGCGCAAACATCGCTGTTTCATTCAGGAACAAATCCTGCACGATCACGCACTCCATGTTTTTCAGGGCATGGGTCACATGCTGCGTATTCGGGTCAGACTGTACGATATCCTCGCCGACGCAATACAGTCCCTTAAAGCTGCCTTCACTGGCCTGATCCAGCATGTTCGGGATACGTAGACCCGGTTCGCTGCTCAGCGGCCGGTTCCAGGCGGCTTCAAACAAAGCCCGCGTGGCATCATCAGACACATGGCGGTAACCGGGGAACTCGTGCGGCATTGAACCCATGTCGCATGAACCCTGCACGTTGTTCTGGCCGCGCAACGGGTTAACCCCTACGCCTTCACGGCCGATATTGGCAGTCGCCATTGCCAGGTTGGCAATCCCCATCACGGCAGTAGAGCCCTGGCTATGCTCGGTGACACCCAGGCCATAGTAAATCGCAGCGTTGCCGCCTGTTGCATATAGCCTTGCCGCAGCGCGGAGTTCTTCCGCATTAATGCCAAGTTCGGCGGCCAAGGCTTCCGGTGAGTTTTCCGGTTTAGCCACAAAATCCCGCCACGCGACAAAAGAATCCCACTCGCAGCGCGCTTTAACAAAATCTTCCTGCACCAGGCCTTCAGTCACAATAACGTGCGCCAATGCCGAGATCAGAGCCACGTTGGTGCCCGGACGCAGTTTCAGGTGATAATCTGCACGGACATGCGGAGAATTTGCCACCAGGTCGATCTCGCGCGGGTCGGCGATGATTAATTTAGCACCCTCACGCAGGCGGCGTTTCATCTGTGAAGCAAACACCGGGTGGCCATCCGTTGGATTGGCGCCAATGATGAAAATGACATCGGACTGCATCACTGAATCAAAAGTCTGCGTACCGGCGGATTCACCCAGCGTCTGCTTCAATCCATACCCGGTCGGGCTATGGCAGACGCGCGCGCAGGTATCCACGTTATTCACACCGAACACGGCGCGAACCAGTTTTTGTGTCACATACACTTCTTCGTTAGTGCAGCGTGATGAGGTAATGCCGCCAATGGCATCTTTACCATACTGCTTCTCGATACGCATCAGCTCACCTGCTGCATAACTGATCGCCTCATCCCAGCTGACCTGCTGCCATGGGTCGTTAATATGCTTACGTATCATCGGCGTCGTAATGCGGTCTTTATGCGTTGCATAACCCCATGCAAAACGGCCTTTCACACAAGAGTGGCCGTGGTTGGCACCACCGTGCTTGCTCGGTGTCATGCGTACGACTTCTTCGCCTTTCATTTCGGCATCGAAACTGCAGCCTACTCCGCAATAGGCACAAGTCGTGGTGACGCTATGCTCCGGCGTGCCCGCCTCGATCACGGTCTTTTCAATCAGCGTCGCGGTCGGACAAGCCTGCACGCAGGCGCCGCAGGATACACATTCGGAATCAAGGAAACTCTGGTTGCCGGCTGAAACTTTAGAATCAAAGCCGCGACCGGAAATCGTCAGCGCAAACGTACCCTGCGTTTCTTCACATGCCCGCACGCAGCGTGAGCAGACAATACATTTGCTCGGGTCAAATGTGAAATACGGGTTGCTTTCGTCTTTAGCGGATTCAAGATGGTTTTCACCATCGTAGCCATAACGCACTTCGCGCAGGCCGACCGCCCCTGCCATATCCTGCAGCTCGCAGTCACCGTTAGTGGCGCAGGTCAGGCAGTCCAGCGGATGGTCCGAGATGTAGAGTTCCATGGTGCCGCGGCGTATATCCGCGAGTTTTGGCGTTTGCGTATGCACTACCAGGCCTTCGGCTACCGGTGTCGTACATGATGCAGGGTAGCCGCGGCGACCTTCAATCTCCACCAGGCACAGGCGGCATGAACCAAAAGGCTCCAGGCTATCTGTTGCACATAGCTTAGGCACCATCACGCCGGCCAGCGCCGCCGCATGCATCACTGATACGCCGTCAGGTACTGTTATCTGTCTATCATCGACGGTCAGTGTCACTTGCTTGGTTGACTGGCTTGTCGGTGTACCGTAATCCGTATTTGGATTGTATTTGATCTCGTCCATAATTTATCCCTACCTGCAAATAGGCTACTTGGCCTCTGATGAAAGACCAAAGTCTTCTGGAAAATGATTAAGCGCACTGAGTACCGGATACGGGGTCATACCGCCGAGAGCACACAGTGAGCCATTGAGCATGGTGTCGCTTAAATCGCGCACCAGCTGGATATTCTTGGCATGGTCTTTACCCGAGGTGATTTTATCGATCACCTCCACGCCGCGCGTAGAGCCTATACGGCATGGCGTGCATTTACCACAGGATTCAACTGCACAGAATTCAAATGCGTAACGCGCCATTTTCGCCATGTCCACGCTGTCATCAAACGCAACGATACCGCCATGACCCAACACGGCCCATAACTTGGCGAATTCTTCGTAATCCAGCGGCGTATCGAACTGGCTCTCCGGCAGATAAGCACCGAGCGGCCCGCCGACCTGAACGGCACGAATCGGCTTGCCGCTTGCCGAGCCGCCGCCATAGTCATACAGCAGCTCACGCAACGTGGCTCCGAATGCCAGTTCGACCAGGCCATTATGTTTCAGATTGCCTGCAAGCTGAATCGGCAGCGTGCCGCGCGACCGGCCCATGCCATAATCCGCGTAGAACTGTGCGCCTTTATCCAGGATGATAGGCACCGTTGCCAGTGAAATGACATTATTCACAACGGTTGGCTTGCCGAACAAGCCTTCAATCGCCGGCAGCGGCGGTTTGAAACGCACCAGTCCGCGCTTGCCTTCCAGGCTTTCAAGCAGTGAGGTTTCTTCGCCGCAGACATAGGCACCCGCCGCGCGACGGGCTTCCAGCCTGAACGTCTTGCCGCTGCCAAGAATATCGTCGCCCAGGTAGCCTGCCTGGTTCGCGGCGTCAATGGCTTCATTCAGCACTGCCAGGGCATGCGGATATTCGGAACGGATATAGATGTAACCCTGCGTTGCGCCAACGGCTACGCCGGCAATCGTCATGCCCTCAATCAGCACGAAAGGGTCACCTTCCATGATCATGCGGTCAGAGTACGTGCCGGAGTCGCCCTCATCCGCATTACATACGATATATTTCTGATCAGACTCGCAGCCTAAAACCGTATTCCATTTGATTCCCGTCGGGAATGCTGCGCCGCCGCGGCCGCGCAAACCGGAATCAGTCACAGTTTTAACAATCTCTGCGCCGGATAATTTAAGCGCTTTTTTCAGCCCTTTGTAGCCGTCATGTGCAATATAGTCTGCGATAGAAACCGGGTCGGTGATGCCGACACGGGCGAAAGTCAAGCGCTGCTGTTTTTTAAGCCATTCGATTTCTTCAGTCAGCCCCAGGCTCAGGGCATGTGCTTTACCATGTATGAAATCCGCATCAAACAATGAAGCCACATCTTTTACCTTAACCGGGCCATAAGCGACACGGCCTTGTCCGGTAGCCACCTCCACCATGGTTTCCAGCCAGTACAGGCCGCGTGAACCATTACGGATGATCTCGACATCGAGTCCACGGTGTTTTGCTTCCGCTGCAATCGCCAGCGCTACTTTTTCAGCACCTACGGCGAGCGCGCTGGAATCACGGGGAATATAAATTTTAGTAACCATTATGCTTTAACCTCCGAAACCTTAGCCTCTGCAATCAGAGCGTCTAATTCCGACGGAGATACGCGCCCATAAATTTCATCATCAACCATCACGGAAGGTGACAGCGCACAGTTGCCCAGACAATAAACCGGCTCCAGCGTAATCGCGCCATCTGCCGTAGTCTGGTGGTAATCCACATTCAGGCATGCCTTGGCATGCGCCTCCAGCGCCTCGGACCCCATGGCCTGGCAGGATTCGGCACGGCATATCTGCATGACATGACGCCCCGGCTGATGTGTGCGAAAATGGTGGTAAAAAGTGACGACGCCGTGAACTTCTGCAATGGAGAGACTCAAAGCTTTAGAGATGGATGCATAGCAAGATTGCGGCACGTATCCGACAGTATCCTGAATAGCATGCAAGAGTGGCAATAAAGCA
This sequence comes from Methylotenera sp. G11, assembly GCF_000799735.1. Taxonomy (NCBI): domain Bacteria; kingdom Pseudomonadati; phylum Pseudomonadota; class Betaproteobacteria; order Nitrosomonadales; family Methylophilaceae; genus Methylotenera; species Methylotenera sp. G11. The sequence continues at coordinate 1,460,837 of NZ_JUHH01000001.1, forward strand.
CCAGGCTGCTGCTGATGCTTAACAATCAGCGCATCAATGACTGCTGCACTAACTTCCTGTGTTGTTTGTAAATCAGACAAGCTATTCTCTCCGGATTAACTAACATGAAATAAAGTTTATGTAAGTATAATACAGATATTTACTGCTAACTATACCGACCTGTAATGATTAAAAAAGTGCCCATGCCCGCACAAAAAATTCCGGGCGACCTACCCGGCGAACTCATCGACCAGTTTGGCCGTAAAGTCGATTATATCCGCCTGTCTATTACAGACCGCTGTGACTTCCGCTGCGTGTACTGCATGGCGGAAGACATGACTTTCCTGCCGCGCGATGAAGTACTGAGCCTGGAAGAATGTGCACGGCTGGTGAAAATATTTGTCAGCCTGGGCGTCACTAAAGTGCGTATCACCGGCGGCGAACCCCTGGTACGCAAAAACGCATTATGGCTATTCAATGAAATCGGGCATCTGGAAAACCTGAACGAACTGGTGCTTACCACCAATGGCAGCCAGCTCGAAAAACAGGCGCAGGACTTAAAGAATGCCGGCGTCAAACGCATCAATATCAGTGTAGACAGCCTGGATAGCCAACGCTTCAAATCCATCACCCGCACCGGCGATCTGGATAAGGTACTCAAAGGCATACAGGCAGCAAAACGGGTCGGCTTTGAAAACATCAAGCTTAACAGCGTGCTGATGCGCGGCATCAATGATGATGAAGCCCTGCCATTGCTTGAATTTGCCATCAAACACGCGATTGATATTTCCTTCATTGAGGAAATGCCGCTGGGCGAAGTCAACCACACCCGCGAATCCACTTTCGTCAGCAACGCGGACACGCTGAAATTGCTGCAAAGTAAATACACACTTACGCCCAGCACCCATAACAGCGGCGGCCCTGCCCGCTACTGGCAGGTAGCGGGTACGCAAACAAGAATCGGTTTCATTTCACCGCATAGCCACAACTTCTGCGAAAGCTGCAACCGTGTGCGCATCACCTGCAAGGGCGAACTATTTCTGTGCCTGGGCCAGGAAGATAAAGTAGACCTGATGCCGCTTCTGCGCCAGCACCCGGATGATGATATGCCCGTGATCCGGGCCATTCTGAACAGCATGTCCATCAAACCCAAAGGGCACGACTTCGACCTGCGCCGTGCAGAGCCTGCCGTGATCAGATTCATGTCGCACACGGGCGGCTAGCCGTGCCGGTTTCGGCCATCATCCTTGCCGGGGGCAAGGCTACCCGCATGGGCGGGCTGGATAAAGGCCTGGTGCTGTTCCAGAAAAAGCCGCTGATTGCGCATGTCATCAACCGTTTAATACCGCAAGTTGACGAAATCACGATCAATGCCAATCGTGAAATGGAAGCCTATCAGTCACTGGGTTACCGCGTACTGCAAGATGAGATCGCAGACTTTGCCGGCCCCCTCGCCGGCATGCAGCTTGGGCTCAAGCATGCAGGCAGCGAATACCTGCTGACAGTGCCTTGCGATTCACCCCTGCTACCCCTGGACCTGTCCGCCCGTTTGCAGGCAGCACTGATTCAGCACCATGCAGATATTGCCATCGCAAGCAGCAATGGCCACACACACCCGGTTTTCTGCCTGTGCAAAAAATCCGTGCTGCCGGCATTGAATGACTATCTTAGCCACGGCGGCAGAAAAGTGGGAGAATGGCAGCAGCGCTTGAATCATACCTATGTTGATTTCAGTGACTGCAGCGAGGCTTTTACCAACCTTAACACACAGCAAGACCTCATGGCGCTTGAAGCAACGCTTCAGAACCAGGCGGCCGGCAAACTGCATATATGAACCCAGACAGAATACTCCCGGTGATCGGCATCTGCGCAGCCGGCAGCAACACCGGCAAAACCACGCTCATCAAAAAACTGATTATCGAATTGCGTCAGCGCAATATCCGCACTTCCGTCATCAAGCATGCGCATCACCATTTTGATATTGATCACCCCGGCAAGGACAGTTACGAAATCCGCGAAGCCGGTGCGGTACAAACCCTGGTTGCCTCAAACAAGCGCTGGGCGCTGATCACCGAAATGCAGCGCACGCCGAACCCGCCGGATGAAGCAGACCTGGAATCACTGATTGCATTGATCAACCCGGAATATGCAGACATGATTCTGGTAGAAGGCTTTAAAAACGCCAGCATCCCCAAAATTGAAGTACATCGCCCGGCTTTGGGAATGCCGCTGGCATGTGAAAATGACCGTGATTTCATCGCCGTTGCCAGTGACGACCCGCTTGCAACAGAAACCCTGCTGCCGCTGCTGGACCTGAACAATGTTCAACAGATTGCGGATTTTATTCTGGAAGTAATAAAAAAATGACGACACCTGACCTATCACAACCGAGCCTCTCGCAACTGATTGCAAACCCAAGCTGCATGGATGATTACGACCCGAACTCAATGCCGGTGGAAAAAGCCCGGCAATTCATCAGGCAGCATCTTGAGCCTGTTGCCGAAACAGAAACTGTAACCTTGCATGAGAGTTTAGGACGGATTCTGGCGCAGGATATTCTATCCCCGGCAAACGTGCCCAACTACGACAACTCGGCGATGGATGGCTACGCGTTCAATGCCGCGGATTTAAATGCCGCATCGCTGAAAATCATCGGCACCGCTTTTGCAGGAAAAGCATTCAACGCTGCAATAACCCATGGCGAATGCATACGTATCATGACCGGGGCTGCCATGCCGCAAGGGGCGGATACCGTTGCGGTACAGGAAAAAGTATTGCGTGATGGCGACCGCATTCAGTTTACTGAAGCCCCCAAGCCTGGAGCAAACGTGCGTTATGCAGGCGAAGACCTGCGGCAAGGCCAGAGCGTCTTGCCGGCAGGGCACCTGATGCAGCCGGCTGACCTGGGTTTGCTTGCCTCACTTGGCATCGCCGGGGTGAAGGTATACCGTAAATTGAAAGTAGCGTTTTTCTCCACCGGTGACGAACTGGTTGCCATCGGCAAGCCCCTGGCAACCGGGCAGGTATATGACAGCAACCGCTACACCCTGTATGGCATGCTCAACAGGTTAGGCGTGGAAATCATTGACCTGGGAGCTATTGCCGATGATCCGCTGCAGCTCGAAAACACTTTGCTGCATGCCGCAGAACAGGCAGACGTAGTCATTACCAGCGGCGGCGTTTCAGTCGGGGAAGCCGATTACATGAAAGACCTGTTATCCAAACATGGACAAGTCATGTTCTGGAAGATTGCCATGAAGCCGGGCAGACCGCTGGCGTATGGCAAAATAGGCAACGCGCACTACTTCGGCCTGCCGGGCAATCCGGTAGCGGTCATGGTGACCTTTTACCAGTTTGTACGTGATGCATTGCTGTGCCTGATGGGCCAGCCTGCATCCGTTCCACTGCCTATGTTCGAGGTGGAGTGTACCGCCCCGATCAGAAAGCTGGCTGGCCGCACCGAGTTCCAGCGCGGGATACTGTATACGGATACTGCCGGCCTGTGGAAAGTCAAACCTACCGGCGCGCAGGGCTCGGCCATACTAAGCTCAATGTCACTGGCAAATTGCTTTATCGTGCTTGATGACAGCGTGGGCAATCTTGACGCCGGCGCTATGGTGCAAGTGCAGGTATTGCAAGGCATCATCTGACAAAGCGCCGGAATCTGGCGTGAAAATTTAGCGAACATAAATCCAGTGAGCATGTTGTATAATTTTGCGTTACTTTTAATTTAACGCTCTATACATATAAAAATACAGGCCCGCCGTTCTTTTGAATATCGCAGTTAACCAACCCGCTTCAGCAAACACCATCGTTTGGGCAATCATTGGCTCAATGCTGCTGCACGCCTTGCTGGTGCTGGTAATACCGGACATCAAGTTTGACGCAGTCAAGGAACCTGAAGTTTTAAATGTAGATTTCGTAAAGCCGCCGGAGCCACCGCCTGCACCCGAACCGCTTCAACCGCAGCCGGAAATTGTAAAGCCCAGAATTGAACCTAAAATCAAGCCTGAGCCTAAACCTGTCATCAAGCCACAGCCAACACCGGTAGTAGAGCAGAATGAGCCGGTGAGCGAGCCGGCGCCTTCGCAGCCGACAGAGGTCATTGCAGTCGCACCGAAACCTAGCGCAGTACCGCCGGTACAAACCGTACCGGCCCCGGTTCCAGTCAAGCAGGAACCACAACCGGTAATCAATCAGGCCGATTTTGAAGATGCACGCAACAAATACGGCAATTCATTATGGGGCGCCATCAGCAAACATAAAAAATATCCTAAAATCGCCGCTATGCGTAACTGGCAGGGCGAAGCCGTTGTAGAGCTTGAACTTGACGGCAATGGCAAACTCAAGTCCAAGAAAATCGTCCAATCCAGCGGCCATGAAGTCCTGGACAAGCAGGCCCTGGAAATGGTGGAAAAAGCGCTGCCATTCCCGGCTCCGCCAGAGGTGCTGCGCGGCAGCAGCTTTACGATTACCGTACCCGTACCATTCAAGCTCGAGTAGCTATTACAGTTAGCATTCGGCCACCAGAAACTCCGTGCTCAAGAAAAACACCTCCCTCAAGAATCTGTTGCTCATTCATGAGCTGGCATTTATTTTATTGATATTGCTGGTTGCAATTACCGGAGCAATCGGCATCCACCTTCAGGAAGAATCCAGCCAGGAATCAAACCGCATCAGCCTGATAGTGCAGGAAGTACAGCAGACTCGCGGCGACCTCTACCGCCAGATGAAAGAGCTTTTTGATGCCTATTTCCTGCAGGATATTGAAGCGCGTAATGAATATAACGCTTTCACCCTTTCGGTTGAAAAACATTTCGTACAGCTACACAGGATTGCCGAGGGGGAGGCAGAAAAAACCTCTATCAACAATCTGCATGCCGGCTACAAAGCCTTTGTCACTGAAACATCCGCCTTATTTGATTTGCAACCGGACATCACCGGTGATGAACTGAAAAAAATATTGAATACAGACCTGGAAGCCGGGCTTTTTAACCGTTACGAATCCTTACTCGCGCACACCGAGCAGCTTCTTAACGAGAAACAAGCCGAGCTTGACCTGAGGCTGAAAGAAAGCAAACGCAAATCAAATTTTCTGCTGTTCACGCCTTTGGTGCTGGCAGCGCTGCTGCTGATCTTTTCGCGCATATTCCTGAAGCGCTCCATTGTACGGCCTATCGAAGACGTGCTGAAAGCGACAGTGGAAATCAGCACGGGCAACCTGAGCCATAAAGCGCCTGAAGATAATATCCAGGAGCTTGCATCGCTATCGAAAGCCATCAACGAAATGGCAGAAAAGCTGATCACGAGCCAGGAAAACCTGGTACGCACAGAAAAACAGGCCGCCCAGGGTTTATTGGTTCCAATGCTTGCGCACAACATCCGTAACCCGCTAGCCAGCATTCGCGCTACCGCCCAGATACTGGACGAACCGGGACTGGATGCCGAGTCGCGTGAGTCACTGCAAGGCATCATCAGCACTGTAGACCGGCTGGAGCGCTGGACCGGCGCACTACTGGCATATCTGCATCCACTCAAACCCCAGCCTGGCAAAACCAGTATCAAGGAAATTATTGAAGGCGCACTCGAACCGCTGCAGCAGAAAATATCAGCCAAATCCATACAGCTAATGACGCCTGCCTGGCACACACTGAAAACCGCCAATAACAGCACGCTTTTTACCGACCAGCACTTGCTGGAACAGGTCATCTACAACCTGGTGCTGAACGCAATTGATGCTTCAGCCAAAGCGGGCCGGATTGAAATACAGCTGACGACCATGCCTGAAGAGTTCACGCTGCACATACTGGATAACGGCAGCGGCATGCCATTTACCCCGGACCCCAGCGCCATAAGCGCACCAACCACAAAACGGTTTGGAACCGGCATCGGAATCCCTTTTGCATTTAAAGTATGTGACGCCCTGGGAGGTAGCCTGCAATACAATGCCAGACCCGGTGGCGGTACTGCGGTCACGATTAAATTACCCAAAACAATCGCGCTTGATTAACTGCGTATCGCCTGATGAGATTGGCTACTGACCTATTTTATGAGGCTGATTAAAAATATTGTCACTTTCATAACTTATCCTCTTGCCTTAACTGCGCTTTTTATCAACAATGTAGGAAAGTTTTAACAAAGATGACACACCCCGATGCTTAACCAATCCCTGACAGATTTCCAACTACCGGCAACCAGCGGCAAAACCTTCCAGCTTTCAGACTATGCGGGCAAGAACCTGGTTATTTATTTTTATCCCAAAGACTCAACTCCGGGCTGCACTACCCAAGGCATTCAGTTCCGGGATGCTTATGCCCAGTTCCAGGCACTTGATACCGAGATTTTTGGCATCTCGCGTGACAACCTGAAGTCACATGAGAACTTTAAAGCCAAGTTCACATTCCCGTTTGAGTTACTGTCCGACACCGAGGAACTCGCATGCGCAGTGTTCGGGGTGATTAAAATGAAAAACATGTATGGCAAACAGGTGCGCGGCATCGAGCGTAGCACCTTTGTGATCGATAAAAACGGAAAGTTGGTGAAAGAATGGCGTGGCGTCAAAGTAGATGGCCATGTCGCAGAAGTGTTAAGCTTTGTCCAAACGCTCTAATTTATTAAGAACGCATCTGGTTTAAACTGGCTATCAGCACCATTGATGTCCGCAAAAATGTATTGTTAGAAGTACCCTGTATTCAATCACTTTCATGGAAAGTAATGTATGGCTAAAAAATCCGCCGCGGCTACCAAACTGTTCGTACTTGATACCAATGTGTTAATGCATGATCCTTCATCACTGTTCCGTTTTGAAGAGCATGATATTTACCTGCCCATGGTAACGCTGGAAGAGCTTGATAATAATAAAAAAGGGGTTACGGAAGTTGCGCGCAATGCACGCCAGGCCAGCCGCAGCCTGGAAGAAATTGTAGGTACAGACCTGACGAATCTGGAGCTGGGCTGCCCGTTAGCCCTCAACGGTAACAAACAGGCCACCGGCAGGCTATTCCTGCAAACCACACAGCTCAATATGGATTTACCTGGCCTGGCCGGCAGCAAGGCTGACAACCAGATTATCAGCGTCGTCATATGCCTGCAGAAACAATATACCAATCGTCAGGTAGTGCTGGTCAGCAAAGACATCAATGTACGCATCAAAGCACGCGCGATGGGCGTGCTGGCTGAAGACTACTTTAACGACAAGGTACTCGAAGACACCGATATACTTTACAGTGGCATGAAAGAACTGCCGGCTGATTTCTGGGAAAAACACAGCAAAGCTATGGAGTCATGGCAGGAATCCGGCCGTATGTTCTATCGGCTTAGCGGCCCGCTCTGTAAAACATTCCTGGTCAATGAATTCGTTTACTATGAATTCGAGAAACCCTTTCACGCTATTGTACGCAGCGCAGAAGGCAACACCGCAGTGCTGGAAGTGGTGAAAGACCATCTCCTGCCTAAACATAATATTTGGGGTATCAATGCCCGCAACCGCGAGCAGAACTTCGCGCTGAACCTACTGATGGATCCGGAAATTGATTTTGTAACACTGCTGGGACAGGCCGGTACAGGCAAAACGCTGCTGACCTTGGCCTCGGCGCTTACCCAGGTTCTGGATAAAAAGCTTTACTCCGAAATCATCATGACACGCGTTACCGTGCCGGTCGGCGAAGACATCGGCTTTTTGCCGGGCACGGAAGAAGAAAAAATGACGCCGTGGATGGGCGCACTGGAAGATAATCTCGATGTACTGAATAAAAGTGATGAAGAAGCCGGGGATTGGGGCCGTGCTGCAACGCAGGACTTGATCCGCACACGAATCAAGATCAAGTCGCTCAACTTCATGCGCGGCCGTACGTTCCTGAATAAATTCCTGATCATTGATGAAGCGCAGAACCTGACGCCTAAACAGATGAAAACGCTGATTACCCGCGCCGGACCCGGCACCAAGGTAGTCTGCCTGGGCAATATCGCACAGATAGATACCCCTTACCTGACTGAAGGCAGTTCCGGCCTTACTTATGTCGTTGACCGCTTCAAAGGCTGGGGTCATAACGGGCATATTACCCTGCAACGCGGTGAACGTTCACGCCTGGCAGACTTCGCTGCAGAAGTGCTATAGGGTTCGGGATGCGTAGCCATCATCATCAAAAATGCATTAATGCAGGCCAAACGTAATGAAAATGTGTAAAGGTTTTTACACGCTGCTGATCGCGCAGTTTTTATCTGCCCTGGCAGATAACGCTTTGCTATTCGCAGCGATTGCGTTACTTGCACAGATGCATGCGCCGGACTGGCACACCCCTTTGCTGCAACAGTTCTTTGTGATTTCATACATCGTACTGGCGCCTTTTGTGGGCTCGTTTGCCGATGCATTGCCCAAAGGACGCGTCATGTTCATTGCCAACGCCATCAAGTTTATCGGCAGCCTGGCCATGATTCTGGGCGTGCCGCCGCTCTACGCTTACGGCATAGTCGGCATAGGCGCTGCTGCCTACTCCCCTGCAAAATACGGCATTCTGACCGAGCTGCTGCCGCCGGAAAAACTGGTCAGCGCCAATGGCTGGATGGAAGGCTCCACAGTGATTGCCATTATCCTTGGCGCTATCCTGGGCGGCATACTGGCAAGCAATGACCCGCAACTGGCCATCATGATCATTACCGTGCTCTACCTGCTGGCATCCATTTTCAACATATACATTCCAAAACTGCCAATTGACCACAAGCTGCCTAAAAAGAATCCGGCCTTCATGCTGCTTGATTTCTGGTATTCGTTTAAAGCGCTGTGGCTCGATCCGCGCGGACAGGTCTCGCTTGCTGTCACAACGCTGTTCTGGGGTGCAGGCGCTACACTGCGCCTGGTGGTGATTGCATGGGCAGCCAGCGCACTTAATTTCGGCCTGGAACAGGCAACACAATTGATGGCGCTGCTCGCGGTCGGCATTGCAGCAGGCTCAGTGGTCGCGGCGCGTTTTATCAAACTGGAAGAATCGACCCGGGTACTGCCGGCAGGCATTATCATGGGCATGCTGGTAGTTGCCATGGCTTTTGTACAGCACTGGCAGCTAGCTACTGTCTTGCTGTTTATCATCGGCGCACTGGCCGGTTACTTTGTAGTACCGCTCAATGCATTACTGCAGCACCGCGGCCACGAGCTGATCGGTGCCGGACACTCGATTGCAGTGCAGAACTTCAATGAGCATATCGGGATCCTGCTCATGCTGGGCGCTTACCTGCTAATGGTAAAAGCCGACATGCCGATCAACCTGATAGTGATCGCGTTTGGCCTGTTTGTCAGCTTATGCATGACAGTCATCCACAGGCGCTACCGCTACATCAAACAGTAGTCGCGGCAGCCTCACCCTCAAATTACAATCCGGTTTAAATAGCTAGTGCAGCTTGACGTGTGACTCAGTCCGGCGCGTAATGATACGTGCCACAGTCTGCAGCGCAGTTGTCCAGAAGCCATGCAATGCCATCAGGTGCATCTTGTACAGTGAACGGTACATCGTGCGCGCAATCATCCCTTCAATAAATAGGCTGCCGCCGGATAATGCACCCATCAGGTTGCCTACCGTGGTATAGGCACCCAGGTTTACCAGTGAGCCATAATCCCTGTATGTGAACTCAGGCAAGTCTTTTCTACCGGCAATCCTGCACTTGACGGTTTTGAACAGCATGGATGCCTGCTGATGTGCAGCCTGAGCACGTGGCGGAACCGTTGCCCCGTCATGCCCGACCCAGGGGCAAGCTGCACAATCACCAAATGCGAAGATATTTTCATCCAATGTGGTTTGCAGATTGCGTGTTACAACCAGCTGGTTAATGCGATTTGTTTCCAGGCCGTCTATCTCATGCAGAAAATCAGGCGCCTTGATGCCGGCAGCCCACACCACCAGTTCTGACGGTATGAATCTACCGCTATGCGTCTGCACGCCCTTACTGGTAACCTCAGTGACACGCTCTCCGGTGTACAGATGAACCCGCAGCTTCCTGAGTTCCAGATCAACTGAATTCGAAAGCTTGGGTGGCAGAGCCGGCAGCACGCGGTCACTGGCTTCAATCAATGAAATTCTTACATCGCGGTCAGGATCGATTTTATCCAACCCGTATTCTGCAAGCTCGCGTGTTGTATTATGCAGCTCAGCGGATAGCTCCACGCCGGTTGCACCGGCGCCGACAATGACGACTTCCAGCTGCCCGGCCTGCACCGGCTCAGACTGTGTCTGGGCACGCAATAAGGCATTATGCAGGCGACGGTGGAATTTTTCCGCCTGGTCTTGCGTATCTAATGCTATCGAGAATTCACGCGCACCTTTGATACCAAAATCATTGGTGGTGCTGCCTACCGCCATTATTAAAGTGTCATAGTGAAAGGTGCGCCTTGGCAGCACTTCATTGCCATCCTCATCATAATGCGGCGCGATTGAAACCTCCTGCTTTGCCCGGTCCAATTTATCCATGCTGCCCAGCCGGAAATTAAAATGATGCCAGTGTGCCTGGGCAATATAGACCAGCTCATGCCGCTCAGGGTTCATGCTGCCGGCCGCAATTTCATGCAGCAAAGGCTTCCAGACGTGTGTTTTTGATTTATCAATGAGGGTAATGATTGCCTTACCGCGCCTACCCAGCGTGTCCCCAAGCTTTGTTGCAAGCTCTAGGCCACCTGCGCCGCCACCTACAATCACTACATGGTGCAAGTTTTTCTGTTGTTTACTGCTCACAGGGATCCCGATCAATCATAAATTAACATCATCATAAAACAAAAACGCGCTTACCTGGTTAAGAGTAAGCGCGTTTTCCAATCACTTGAAGATTACTCGTTGCCAGTAACGCTACCCATGCTGCGGATCCATGCGATTACTTTTAACAGCTCGTCAGGTGTAATGCCATTTTTCGGATCTGTAGGATCCATCAAACCAACACCTTTAGCACCCATGCCGCCATTAGTACCATGCCAGATAGTTTCAAACATGCCTTTGTTTGTCGCATCTTTTGGATACTTGAATGTTGGGCCGATCAAACCTGGGCCAACCTGACCTTTGGCTTCAGGACCATGACATTGTGTGCATGAATACAACTGGAATATTTTTTTACCTTTTGCAACGGCTTCAGCATCACCTACATATGGGTTTTTACCCGTGGCCAGAAACTCTTTAGCGGCAGGCGTATCAAACAGCTTTGCATCAATTGCCAATGGTTTGCTATCCTGCGTTGTTACAAACTCAATTACACTGCCACTAGCAGCCGGTGCTTCCGCGCCAGCTGTGCCTGCGTCTTTTTTACCACATGCGCTTAACACTAACAGAACCAATACTAAAGCCAAACCGAATTTAGACTTACCCATTTTCATCTCCACTGAATAAATTTGTGATGCAACATTAATTTGTGTGCAACATTAATTTTTGACATGACTTGTGCCATGCTGCGTTTAATTTGCCCACGCAAGGCTGCTGCACCACATAAAAAAGGCTACTGTGATTATACAGTAGCCTTCCAAGTTGTTACAGTATGTAACTGTATTAAAACTTCTGCTTGTGGCTTAAGTTCTGATCAACTTTATAGTTACAGTCGAATTATTTCAACCAAGGTGTGTCACCACCGCCTTTGTATTCTGAACGCAACCAGCCGATTATTTTCAAGATGTCGTCTGTGTTCAGGTTTTCTGGGTTACCTAACTGTTGGTGCCAAGCGAACATGCCGCCATTAGAACCACCAGCGATAGTTTCGAACAAACCTTTATCAGTGATGTGTTTTGCATATTGCCAGTTCTGGTCAGTGATGCTTGGGCCAACTTGGCCGCCTGCATTAGGGCCATGACATTGTGTACATGAGTAATAACCGAATTTCTTCTTACCTGCTTTTGCAGCTTCTTTATCAGCTACGAATTTTTTTGTGTATGGGTTTACACATGTTTCAAGAAACTGTTTCGCTTCTGGCGTATCAGTATCGGTGGCTTTAACGCCTAGTGGGCTGCCATCAGTTGTTTTAACTAAATTACAAGCTGCGCTAGCTTGCGTAGATAAAGTCATACCTACTAAACCAAGCATTGTAACCAGCAACGCTGCTTTGATTGATTTATTGCCTAACATGTCATCTCCTAATGTAATGAATTAGCTACGTACTTACATGCTGGCGCATTTTAGGACGTGTTTTCATTTAACGTATTTATAATAGTTCGGTTGACGCTTCAACACGAATTAAGTGCATTATTTTACTCTGTTTTTGGGATTGCGTCACCGCGGTTTTCTTTTGATGCAGTTTTACCTTTACGATACGTCTTCATCAGGCTATCACCCTCAACTACCGGTACTGTAGGAATGCCATACTCATCAAGAATCTGCTGGATTTTGTCTTTATTTCTATCTAATGCGCCCTGAATTAAAGCAATGCGCTCTTTGTCGGCCTTGCGGACACCAATAGAGATATTCCAGAACTCTTTGCCCTTAACATTCTCGTTTTCATATTCAGGAATCATGACTACTTCCAGCGGTACTTTTGACTGTTTTGCGAAGTAACCACCGATCGGCCCCCACACCACAGCCACGTCGATATCACCTTTAATTACATCATCAACCAGAAAACTTGGCGGCAGGTTCAAGTCACGCTGCATACGATAAGGCCTTGCATTACCCAAAAGGCCATGATCATTCAAAGGAATCGTAGCCGGGCTTTGACCAACGATACCGATAACAGATTTTTTCAGGTCTGGGCTATCCCAATCTGTAATTTTCAAACCGCTATCTTTTTTATAGATAAACACATGGCCTGAACGATAATATGGCTTTGAGGTTCTCAACGCATCATTATCAGGGGTTGTACCCATCACTACATCACATTTTTTCGCATTAAGTGTATTGCGAAGAAAACCCATACGGTCATACCAGAATTGATAGGTTAATTTTTTACCCAGGTCTTTCGCCAGCACTTCTGCGATTTTATTCTCGAAACCTTCCATTTTATTATTGGAGTACGGCAAGTTATCCTGATCAGCACATACCTTGAATTCCGTACCATCATCAACGCGCTGTGGCTCCCCGGCACGGCTCTGCGTGTAAATTTCTTCAGCCTGAACACTTGTGGCCGCTACCAGACAGATTGTTAATCCAATCAATTTTATATTTTTTAACATTCTTTAATTCCTTAATTGTCCATTTACGGCCGAAACGCAACCGATCAACTCATAGAGTATTCATGCAATAAAAAAGTTCTAATAATCAGCCCCTTTCTAATGCACCCAAACCCAGTAAAGCATTGTAACTAATTAATTATTAACCTTGGCATTTATCATCAGATTTCCAACGTTAATTTAACGCAATACATAACAATCTCTGCCAAAAAAAAACACCCCGACGAATCGGGGTGTTTTCTTTGAATCAACTAGGTATTAGCTAGTAATCTTTTGTTTTGCAACAAGCGATTACAGGCTGAATACTGTCAATGCACCGCCGCCAGGAGCCGCGTTGTATTTTGTCAATTCTTTGTAACCACCAGCAGCACCCAGTGCGTCTGTGTCGTTAGTCATGCCAAGGTTCATCGCTACGCCAGCCCAGCCGCCGATACCAGACAGCACGCCAACGTATTGTTTACCTTTAACACCGTAGGTGAATGCATTACCAATCACGCCTGAACCCACTTGGAATTTCCAGAGTTCTTTACCTGATTTGGCATCAACAGCTTTGAACCAGCGGTCCAGAGTGCCGTAGAATACCAAGTCAGTAGCTGTTGTCAAAGCACCGCCCCATGCAGAGAATTTCTCTTTGTTGTACCAGACTTTTTTGTTGGTCATTGGATCATAAGCAGCAAAGCCACCCATTACGCCGTCAGGACCAGCAAACATCGTCAAGGTAGCACCAACCCATGGTTGACCTGCAACGTATTTAGACTCAACTGGCTCGTATGTCATACATACGTGGTTCAGTGGAGAGTACACTAAACCAGTTTTTGGTGAGTATGCAGCTGGTTGTTGGTCTTTTGTACCCAATGCAGCTGGGCATACGCCTTTAGCATTGTAGTCTTGGTGAGTTGAAGCTGATGCCAGTTTGTTTGGTACACCAGTTTTCATGTCAACGTCAGTTGCCCAGTTTACGAATGGGTGTACTTTTTCTGCAGCTTGCAGTTTACCGTTGTGTGCGTTCCATGTGTAAGCGAAGCCGTTACGGTCATGGTGCCATGCGTAGGTTTTGCCGCCTTTGTCGAACAGGATGACTTCGTTGATGCCGTCATAGTCCCACTCGTCGTGTGGTGTCATTTGCATGCCCCATTTTGCAACGCCTGTGTCCAGGTCACGTGCAAATACAGTCATTGACCATTTGTTGTCGCCTGGACGTACGTCCGGGTTCCAAACAGATGGGTTACCTGTACCGTAGTAAACCAGGTTGGTACGTGCATCATATGGCCACCAGCCCCATGTAGAGCCGCCGCCATGTTGCCAGCCGTCTTTCACAGCTTGTGGTTTCAACCAGGTACGTGTACCCAGTTCTTTTTCGCCGATTTTCAGTTGGTCGTTAGGGATCTTTTTGAAAGAACCGCCTAATTTGTTACCGCCGTTTACGTCTTGGTAAACTGACAGTGCGCTGTATTCTGGTGTGTCTTTGTTGAAGTCTGCACCGATCAGCATTTCAGCGTCTGGACCTGTTGAGTAGGCTTTCCATGCCAGTGAGCCGTCTTTCAGGTTGTAGGCTGCCAGGAAGCAGCGTACGCCGAATTCAGCACCTGAACAACCGGTCAGTACTTTGTCTTTGATTACGTGTGGTGCGTTGGTGTTAGTTGCACCTACTTTTGGATCTGTGTTTTGTACAGACCATACTTTAGCACCGGTTTTTGCGTCTAAAGCAACCAGGTTGCCGTCGTTCTGTTGCAGGAAGATTTTACCGTCGCCGAAGCCAAGACCGCGTGATACGTTGTCACAGCACAGTACAGCTTGTACTGATGGGTCTTGTTTTGGGAAGTATGACCATACGATTTTTTGGTTGTCGTTCAGGTCAAGTGCGTATACGTTGTTTGGGAATGCAGTGTGAACGTACATTACGTTGCCAACCACAACTGGTGAACCTTCGTGACCACGGTTTACACCAGTGGCGAATGTCCAGGCTGCTTTCAGGTTTTTAACGTTGCCTTTGTTCACTTGTGACAAAGCGCTGTAGCCTTGGTTGTTGTGCTGACCGCGTGGGTGTGCCCAGTTGTTCGCGTCTTTCATCGCTGCTTCTTGATCTGCAGCTGCTGAGGCTACCAATGGCAGCGCCATTGTCATACCTGCAACTAAGCCAAGTGCTAACTTGATTTTGTTGATTTGCATATTATTCTCCAAAGTTAAACTACTAAGGTTTAATTAAAATTAATTTCACCGCAAGCCGTGGTTTTTTTCTGATGTATTCTCAAAATTTTCACAACTGGCCGAAACAATTTTTTAGCACATTAAATGTGCGTGAACGAAACTATATAACAGTAAATCACGAATTGCAATATATTGTTTACAATTTGGTTACATTTAAACCTGGTCGTGTATAAATTGAGTATTTCCGTGCGCAGGGTATAATACATGCCACATTAAAAAACCTTTTATAATCAATTAGAAAGATAATAAATTTCCCATGAATAACTGTACTTACATCTTGTATCCGGAGCTGGATATCATAGAAAAAAGCAGCATTAAAGTTGATGATTTACATGAAGTTTATTATGAAGTCTGCGGCAATCCGGAAGGCAAGCCGGTTGTATTCCTGCATGGGGGTCCCGGCAGTGGCTGTAATCCTGCACAGCGTCGTTTTTTTGACCCTGCATACTACCGAATTATACTGATCGACCAGCGAGGTTGTGGCCGCAGCCGGCCACAAGGTGAAACGAGAAATAACACGACCGATGATTTAATCAGCGACATTGATCTAATCCGCAAAGAGTTGAATATAGAAAGATGGCTGGTTTTTGGTGGCTCATGGGGCAGCACCTTAGCACTGGCTTATGCAATACGCCATACTACACATGTTACAGGCTTGATTTTACGCGGCATTTTCCTGAGCCGTCCAAAAGAGCTTAGCTGGTTTTTAGGTGAGGTGAAATCGTTTTACCCGGAACCTTGGCTTGCATTATGCGAATCAATCCCTGATAGTGCAAAACACAATCCGCTTGCCTATTACAAAGAACTCATTTTTTCCGATAATGAACAAGTGAGCATTCCTGCCGCAATCCGCTGGAACACATTTGAAGGCAGCATCATGACCCTGCTGCCCAGGCCAACCGGCAATGACAGTGAGATAGACGGAAAAGTTGAGTTGGCACGCGCCAGGATACAAATCCATTACATTGAAAATGACTGTTTTGTAGGCTCAAGGGATTTAATTGCCGAGGCCGGAAGCCAGCTGGCACAAATTCCTACAGTGATAGTACAGGGACGTTACGACATGGTTTGCCCTCCCATCACGGCATGGGAGTTGAGCCAGGCTATGCCGCATGCCGAATTCCACATGATTGCGGATGCCGGTCATTCAGCAATGGAAGCCGGCACAACTTCAGCCCTGGTGGCGGCAACTGAGAAACTCAAGCACATTGCCTGAATATAGGACATGATGGCAGGGTTTTTGCACCACAAAAGCCCCAGCGTAAATACACGTTTAAAGTAAACATGGCGATGCCTGCATGAAAAAGATCATATTCACACCAAAACCTAATGCGCAGTTAAAAGCCAACTTAAACAAGGCGATCAGCATGCCGCGCACAGCTTATGACAATCAACGCTACAACACCCCGATGTTTGTGGCATTTGAGATGTTCAAGGCCTTTCAGCGCCACAATGCATTTGGCCTGTCGGCGTCACTCTCTTTTTATGCGATGTTCGCCCTGATTCCGCTAGTACTGCTGATGTTCTTCCTGCTGAGCCAGCTGGTATTCAGTTCGGATTATGCCATTGTGAAGCTTGCCATCATCACCGGCAACCTTGTGCCACAGCTCAGTAGCGCGATCATGGTTGAAGTTTACAGCGCAGCCAAACAGAAAGCTGCCTGGGGCGCAATCGGCCTGTTTGTGCTGCTTTGGTCCGTAACGCCTTTGGCAAGCTCGATGCGATCAGCCTTCTACAATATAAGCAGCCTGGTTGAAGCGCCTTCATTTATTCAGCGCAAAATCAAAGACATTTTTGCGATTCTGGGCATGCTGCTGCTTTTCTTCCTATTTACTTTTGCAGGCCTTATGCTGGAGAAGGTCATCATCTTTTTAGGCGCAAATCACCAGCTGCTAGAACATGGCATGTTAGCAAGCCTGATCTCACTGGCACTCACCACATTATTGATTGCCGCGTTTTATTTTGCCTTTTTCCCGATACGTTTAAGCATCCGGCATATTTTCATCGGCGCACTGTTTACCGCGATCCTGTGGCTGCTGATGCGACCTGCGTTCACGCTGTTCCTGTCCGTCAACCAGTCTTACGGCTCCGTGTTCGGCGGAATGAAAAACCTGTTCATCTCCATCACCTGGCTTTATTTTAATTTCGCCGTATTTCTGCTCGGCACCGAACTGATTGCAACATTAAGAAAAAAAGACGTGCTGCTGCTGAAAGGCCTGTTTGATGACAGCGGAACTGAACTGATCACCGGTAAAGAAAACTACACCAGGCAGCTCATGCAGCACTACGGGAAAACCTACCGTCAAGGTGAATACATCTTCCATACCGGGGACACGATCAGCCAACTGTACTACCTGCTCAACGGTGAAGTAAAAATCATGCAGAATGGCATCGTGCTGCGAACGATTGAACCTGATCATTATTTTGGCGAAATGGCAATGCTTTCAAACACGCCATCGATCGCAGATGCCGTTGTCAGTGCGGAATCAGCCGATGTCATCTGCATACGCACAGATAACATCGAAACCTTGTTACTGGATGAACCCAAAGTAGCGATGCGCTTTTTGCGACAGCTTGCCAGCAGGTTGCAGCAGCAGAGTGAATAATTTTGTTTTAGAATGCGATACGGATACCCGGTAAATAACGTAGGACAAATTTTATTATGGTAAAACAAGCCCACCCTTTCAATCAGCAGCCAAGCCAGTTCGAGATGCAGCCTGTATTGCAGCTGCTTAATGCCGGAAGGCTTGCCGATGCCGAAGTGGCGGCCAACAAATTAACTGTGCGTTATCCCAATGCATTTATCCTGTTCAATATCCTGGGCATCGCCCAGGACGGTTTATCCAAATTCGGCGATGCGGTAAAGAGTTACAGCAAAGCCATCGCCTTGCAGCCAGACACGCCGGACCTACACTTCAATTTAGGCATTGCACTCGCAAACGTAGGCAGGTTCGACGATGCGGCGAACAATTATCGCAAGGCGATTGCACTCAACCCTGAGTTTTTTGAAGCCTACGGCAATTTGGGCACAGTACTGCAGAAACAGGGCTTGCTTGAGGAGGCCATTAAAAACTACCGTACCGCATTAAATATTCATGACGATGCGCGCGGCCATTTTAACCTGGGCACAGCACTGCGTGACGAAGGCAAGCTTGACGATGCGATTTCGCACTTCAGGCAAGCCATCGCCATGTTCCCCAACTATGCGGACGCCCATAATTACCTGGGCGAATGCCTGCGCGACCAGGGCAACATGGAAGACGCCATCAGGAGTTATCAGGATACGCTTGCACTCAATCCTGACCATGCAGGCGCCAATTACAATATGGGTGAATTCCTGTACCTGGCGGGCCGTTTTGACGAAGCCGCCGACTTCCTTGAACGCTCACAGCTTGATGACTGGCAGGAGCGCGCGCTGTATTGCCTGTATAAGGCCAAACGTTTCGAAGAATTCAAGACCAGGCTGGACGAAATCGTACGCAGCCACCCAAAACATGATGCGCCGTTTCTGCAGACGCTATCCACCCACTACGCAAAGAACTTCGGCACGGAAGACCACTACAACTTCTGTAAAAACGGCTTTGATTTTGTATACCAGAACAGCATCAAGGAACTGGCGCAGCCTGATAGCCAGTTCCTGAAAGACCTGCTTAACGACATCGACAACACAGCGATAGAAGTCCGCGCGCAAGGCATGATTATTAATGGCAAACAATCTGCGGGAAATCTATTTAAGCGTCCGGAAGCCTCTTTCAGAAAACTGGGAGAGCTGGTCAAACAAGAGTTTATCAACTACAGAAAACGCTTTGCCGGTGCAGACTGTGAACTGATTAAATCATTCCCTAATGAGCTGGAATTCACCAGCTCCTGGTATGTCCGGCTGCGCAGCGGCGGCTTTGTAGACCGCCATATTCATGAAGTGGGCTGGATCAGCGGCGCTGTGTACCTGGTATTACCGCAGAACAGGCAAGACCCATTGGAAGGCTGTTTTGAATACGGGCTGCATGGTGATAACTATCCGCAAAAGCACGAAAATTTTCCGGTAGGGATCGCATCGCCGAGCGTAGGAGACATCGTGCTATTTCCTTCATCACTATTTCATCGCACCATTCCATTCAACTCGAATGAAGAGCGCATCTGCATCGCCTTCGACTTAAAGCCTGAAGGCGATATTTTCAGGCGCTCCAACTATTAAGATGCGATTACGGCGCAAATCAGCGTTATCACTCTGACTTGCGCACATCCGCAATCATATATTCCAGCCTGGCCTCGGCAATATCGACCTGCGTTTCCAGAATCGGGTCGATACATTTGCTGCCGAAAATAATTTTGCCTTCCAGATTGGCAAGACTGCTGAGCCGGGTGTAATCCTCGACAATGCAGTTCTTGATCATGGCGCCACTTTCAACTACGCAATTAGCCCCGATCACGGCCGGTCCGATAATGGTGGCGCCAGCTTCAACCCTGGAGCTACCCCCGATATAAACAGGAGGGACAATATTGACATCCTCAAAATGAATGCTCGTATTGATGCCGGTATAGATACCCGGCATGACTTCTTTACCTGGCATCTTGAAGCCGGCAACTTCACCGCTGAGTACCTTGCTCGTGACTGTCCACACATCCTGTATATTGCCGATATCAAGCCACTGGAACGGCAGGTTGATCGCAAAGAAAGGGATACCCTCCTTTACCAGTTTGGGGAACAGCTCACCACCAATATCGTAAGCCACATCGGAAGGAATATAATCAAATATCTGCGGTTCAAAAATATAAATGCCTGTGTTTGCGATATTGGATACCGCATGTTCAGGAGCCGGCTTCTCCTGGAACTGCAGGATGCGACCATCTGCATCCAGTTCCACGATACCGTACTTGAATACTTCAGCCGTTGGCACTTCCCTGACGATTACACTCGCCACTGCCTGCCTCTTACGATGGATTTCCAATGCCTTGCTGATATCCAGGTCAATCCACGCATCGCCGCAGAGCACAATAAAGGTCTCATCAAAAAAACCTGAGAAATCCTGGATTTTTTTCATGCCGCCAGCAGAGCCCACAGCCGCACTCACAGCAACACCGTCTTTAATATATCCCTCATATGAATAAGCCATGCTCACACCGAACTGCTCGCCATCCCTGAAATAGTTCTCTATGATGGGCGCCAGGTGGCTGGTATTGACCATGATTTCGTCGACGCCATGTTTTTTGAGCAAATCCACGAGATAAGCCATCACCGGCTTCCGCACCAGGGGGATCATGGGTTTAGGTATTTCGTGCGTGATGGGCTGGACTCGGGTTCCCTTACCAGCACCAAGTATCATGGCTTTCATATTATTCTTGGCTTCTTAAATTCTTGGTTGATTTAATTTCTGCCGATCTGCTTGCATGACCCAGTAGACATGAGTTATAAAGATCAGAACGACACCGTATCAATTTTACACTACCCCGCACCGCAGCATTCAGTCTGTGCGCCGATAATCATTCAGGCAAGTTCGCTGCTAACGGAATCGGCAGCGGCTTGAACAGCGTGCCAGTCAGCTTATCAACGCCACACCATTATAATAATCAAAAAAAATGGCGATACCCGTTTACAGGTAAAGCCAATAATATCAATCTAAGCGCAGTGCGTGCCCTGCTGACTAATTATCCTATGGTATTTGATGAGCCGGCAGCATAACCAATGCAGCGAAATGGATAAAACACAGGGCGTACACCGTCTTTAACATCTGGAAATCAAACGCTGCTTGCCTTGCTCAGAATAGAATAAAGCTGATCTTTCAGGTGTAACTTTTCTTTCTTAAGCGTTTCAACTTCAGCATCTGTTGCATGCTCAACATTCGCTTCGATATTCTGAATCTTCTGGTCAATTTCGTTGTGACGGTCAAACAGTTTTGTAAAGTGCAAATCATTGCGCTTCAGTTGAGTGATCAGGTCACGGTATTCTGGAAACATAAAAAGTCCTTTGTGTTTGGAATAAAAAATTAACCGCTGATTTTACGCGATTGCAATTTCGGCTTCTACCCAAAACGACCAGTTGTTGATCTACATCAACTCGCCAGCCACCTCTTACTTTGCACTCTTGAATTCATCCCATGACGCCTCTGAAACCTTGTAAGTTGCCCCGGCTTCAGCGATGGCATGAATGTCGACAAAATACGTATCATCACTGACTGCTTCGTGATGTGCCTCGGCAGCCACCTCATCCCTGTGGATTTCAACCGGAAACCGCCAGTAAATCTTCTCTACGGTATTGCCTGTTTTCTGATATATATGAGAAATCAGGTTATTTTCCAGCACGTTGGAATAACGGAATCGTTTTAACGGCTGCGATTCAATCAATGTGACAAAACGCTTATAACCATCCAGTTTAAAACAGGTGACCCGCACATCCGCCCCGGTGTGAGTAAAGTATTCAGTGATAAAGTCTGTGATGTTCCTGATTGATTTTTCCAGCGCCCGGTTCCTGCGGAATAAATAAAGAACGTAGGCAAGCAGCACGATGATATCGATGGCAACGATATAAGTCGCCAAGGAATCCAAAGTAAGCGTCAATGTAATCATGATAAAACCTGAGCATCCCCAAGCAATTGTTTATTTTTAGTGTTATCTGCAACGGCCTAATACTATCACCAGTCACACTGGCTCAAACAAAAATAATGACCGCCCGTAAAAACCCTCTCAATCAAGCGAAATATCACGCTTTTATATCAAGGGTTTCAAAAGCCGGAACAAACCTAGGCGGCGGCGTCTGTCTCACATTTCTTGATGAATGAGTTCTTGGCAGCGCCAGAAAGTTTTTTCTCGGCAGCGGCAGTACCGCAGGCAGCAATTGCCGCATCCTTATTACATTTTTTGGTGAATGAGTTCTTGGCAGCACCTGCCAGTTTTTTTTCAGCGGCTTTAGCATCACAGACAGCAACAACTGAGTCGCTATTACATTTTTTCAGAAAGCTGGTTTTGGCAGCGCCTGCCAATTTTTT
This sequence comes from Methylotenera sp. G11, assembly GCF_000799735.1. NCBI lineage: Bacteria > Pseudomonadati > Pseudomonadota > Betaproteobacteria > Nitrosomonadales > Methylophilaceae > Methylotenera > Methylotenera sp. G11. The sequence continues at coordinate 1,483,130 of NZ_JUHH01000001.1, forward strand.
CTCGGCTGCTTTGGCATCACAGGCCATATCAGCGGCAAATGCCATATTAGCCGTAATAAAGCCCAAAATAGCCGCGATTACGATTTTTTTCATTTATAGTCCCTTATTAATTATTGAGTGTACGCACTTCATGCCTGAATATTACATCAAATCGCACAGACGGCTAACGGGTAAATTGACCCTCAGCGCCCTGATCAATCCACGCCGCTTTAAGTATTGCGATATGTTCAACCATCTTGAGATGTATATAGCATTACCTGATGAACACTTAGTTACGACGCGGTAGCAGGCCTCGATATAACCTTGCAGCATTAAAAGCGGTTTAATGCAGAAATAAAACTTATTTGTGTATTTGGAGTAATATTCCGTAGTAATTTACAGTTCTTAACCGTAATACCATTGAGCACTTTAACTTAGCTTGTTAATGTGATGCTGGCATCTCAAGCTTGGAAATTTTATTGATAAAGTTAGCCATTGAGCACTACATTATCCGAATATCATGCAGGAAAAGCGCTGACCCAATCCAGCATGACTGGCTGAATAAACCGGGAATCAAAGAATATGGATCAAACAAACGATCACAGCAATGAGTTGATCAAGAAAGAAATTGAATCGCGACGTGCCTTCCTGTTTGCTCTTGAATGGCTACTGGCGCTTCTGAATCGCTACGCAAGCTCCATACAGTTTGACCTGGTGCATATTGAATTAGGCAGCGAGCACGAACTCGGCGAAGCGTTTGGCGCACAGGAGGCATTTAAGCAGCTCGCCTTATTAACCACTTCACTGACGAATGACTTCCGCAAGACAGACCTGATTACACGCCATGTGACGGATTACTGGATCATCGTGCCGTATGACAGTGATAAAGAGCAAATACAGAACAAGATTGTAGATATATTCAATGCGGCAAAACATAAAGACCTGAATGTCATTAACCGCGAAATTTCGATCTTCTCATTACCGCTCGCATCAGTAGAGAGCATCACCAAGTTTGCGTCTGCCATCGAATTCCTGACTTACCTGAAAACGAACAAGAAACAGCTTGCAGACAAAACATTCAAACTATCGGCCAATTTTGAATGCATTAATGCATGAATGAACATCACTCGATCAATGCGCGCAGGTCACCTCGGTAAACCAGGTTAAAAGCTTCATCAACGCTTAATGTGTCGACCCTGCCTGGCTTTTTCATTTACTTTTGAATCAAATTTATCTTTATTAATAATGAAGCGCTCATGACGCCCCCTGGAAATCAAATCCACCCCATCATGCGCCTCAACATTAAACACCAGCTTTCTGCCATCGATGGCAACCAGCTCAACTGACACCGTCACCTCAAGGCCGGGTGGCGTTGCCGCCTGATGGCTGACATCGATATGCGTGCCGACCGTTTGTTCCTGCGGCCAATCAAGATGGGGGTTGATGGCCTTGATACACGCCCATTCAAGCAGACCCACCATGAAACCGGTTGCAAACACCTCTGGCATAGCGACAAACTCTTCGGACTCCGGATATAGCGCAGGCACTGTTTTTGACAAAGGAACCAGAAACTTATGTTCATATCTGATACCGGGCTTTAAGGTTGCTCTCATTGATACCAATCCTCAATTGACAGGCACGTAGATCATCATCAGCAAAACCATCTTCTGCAGCGCAACAATGTGCACAGTAAGCTGCTGTGCCTAAACCAAATCAGCAACAGAGTTTCCTTCCAAAGTCGTTATTTCTATTGCCTTGCAACTAGGCTAACAACTTGAACAGCATACCCAAGCCACCGCAGGTTAGTATCACCGGGATGACATTCACCTTGAAACGGAATACTGCCACTGTAGCAATGGCAGCAAGCCCGATTGAGAACCAGTCTACAGCGCCGCCCAACCCCAAAGGCCAGAACACATGATAAGCAAAGAACAGCGCCAGGTTGATAATTACACCGACAACGGCCGCGGTTATCGCACTTAATGGCGCAGTAAACTTGAGATTGCCATGGGTTGTTTCAATAAAAGGCGCGCCCATAAAGATAAACACAAAACTAGGCAGAAATGTGAAGAAAGTCACAATCGCAGCCGCTACCAAAGCGGAAGCAAATATTGCATCAGGGCCAAATATCTGGCTGACCCAACCGCCTACGAAACCGACAAACGTCACTACCATAATCAGCGGGCCAGGCGTGGTTTCACCCAAAGCCAACCCATCTATCATCTGCGTAGGGTTGAGCCACTGGTAATGCTCTACGGCTCCCTGGTAAACATAGGGAAGCACCGCATAAGCGCCGCCGAATGTAAGCAGTGCTGCCTTGGTAAAGAACCAGCCCATCTGGGTAAAGGCTGCATCCCATCCATAAAGCACCATCAATACAGACATTGCGGCCAGCCAGATCGCAAAACCAGTCACCGCAATACGCGCCATTTTTACCCAACTGAATCTGGCATGCTCAGGGGTTGGCGTTTCATCGTCGATCAATGCAGCGCCATAATCTTTCTTAGCCCCTCCATGCCCACCGCCGACCTTGAAATACTTGGGAACAAAACGGCCGCCAAAATGACCGATCAAAGCAGCAGCAACGACAATTAAAGGGAACGGCAGATTTAATACAAATATAGCGATAAAAGCCAAGGCCGCAATAGACCATAACACTTGGTTCTTAAGCGCCCTGGAACCTATGCGATAAGCCGCGAACAGGACAATGGCGACAACCGCGGGCTTAATGCCATACAGCACGCCAGCTATTGCCGGCACGGAGCCATAAGCCATATACACCCATGCAAGACCCGTTAGAATGAAAAATGAAGGGAGCACGAACAGCATCCCCGCGACGATGCCGCCCCAGGTGCGGTGCATCAGCCAGCCAATGTAGGTCGCCAGCTGCTGCGCCTCCGGTCCCGGCAATACCATGCAATAGTTCAATGCATGCAAAAAGCGCTGCTCCGAAATCCAGCGCTTTTTTTCCACCAAATCATGATGCATGATGGAAATCTGCCCGGCCGGGCCACCAAAGCTGATGAAGCCCAGTTTAAGCCAGTATATGAATGCCTGTGCAAATGAAACAGGTTCAGGTGCTAAATCAGAGGTGGGTATTGTGTTTTTATTTGTTGCGTCCATAAGCTCTTTTCTCGTTGGCATACAGCCCAAGATATTAGAGCAGACCTTGGACGCAATGCGTCTTGAAGCGGGGAGGCTGCTAAATCCCCAAGTGATGTAATGTTAGTTTTATTTTGTACCGATTGCAAGAAAATCGCCGAGCTTACCCGATAAGCGATTTAACAATAAGTTATTGGAAACGCTCACTTGAACTTTAATCATGCTTAAGTTATCTTAACGTGCATGTTCAGTGACATCTCACGATTCTTCGCGTGCTTGCTGTTGGCACTTATGCCATTGCAAGCTATCGCCGCCAGCAACATGGCTGTGTGCTACAGCATGAAGCAAATGTCTATTGCAAGCGAATCCACCTCCGCTGATATGCCTTGCCATCAACCTATGGCAAATATTACAGACCTTGTGCCAGGTGAGAATAAATCCAATGATAAGAAAATCAGTGAATCACATTGTACAAAATCACATTGTGCAGCAATGTGTACAAGCTTGGCAGTAGCAACCATACCGCATAATGGAATCAAGCCTATTGCATACCTGGTGCCTTCTTCATCAATCAGCACGCCTTATCAGGCTTACGCTTCAATCACCCAACCCAACTTACTGCGCCCCCCAATACTCCTTTCTTGAAATCAGCCTTATTGCGCCTATTTCTGGCGTAACAACTCAGATTTAAAGATAGGAACTCTATGTTTATCCAAAAATCAGGATTGCTGCTATTGAGCGCGATGCTCTGTTTCAGCAGTCAATATGCTGCCGCGGGACCGATGGGCTTTAAAGACGCATACATGGTCATGGGTGACTTCAACAGCAATTGGCGTGAAGCATTCATCAATTATGCTGTTACTCCGCGTGATGCATTTGGCGTGAGCGGGACTTACATGCGTTCAGACGATAAAACCAAAACGCGTACTTTAGAAGAAATCACTTATACGCGTTTATTGGATCGCTGGAACATGCCGTATGCGCAGGCTAATCTATGGCTGATAGCCGGGGTAGGTGCATTACAGGGTGAAAATGAACGTATCGGCAGCGATGATACTTTCAGCACAACAATGATCACTCCTGGAATCCAGTTTGATTACGAAACCACACGCGTTTATTTTCAGGCGACGCATAGGTTATATCGTGCCGCAGACATCAATCATGACTACAGCGCAGTTCGAGCGGGGTTATCGTTTTATGAAACCGGTTATGACAAGACCCAGCCTTGGCTAATCGTTGAAGCGCGCAATATGAACGGCCTGTCGGACAAAATCGAAGTAACGCCGATGCTGCGCTTGATTAACAAAAGTTTTTTTCTTGAAGCCGGTGTAAACAATTTTGCCCAACCCCGTTTTAACTTTATGTACATATTTTAAATATTAAGGAACTCATCATGCACAAAATATTATTAGCTTTCATTTTATCTATCTCATTATTCAGCAATACCGCACTTGCTGCCACGCAAACCCTCAAAGCTACCGTGAATGGCATGGTATGTGCATTCTGTGCGCAAGGCATCGAGAAAAAAATACGCGCACTGTCACAAACGCAAGATGTATACGTGAATTTAAAGCAGCGTATCGTTGCGGTTGAACTGAAAGCTGGGCAAACACTATCAGACGACACCTTAAAAGGGTTGATTAAAGATGCAGGCTATGACGTCACCTTCATTGAAATGAGCGAACATCCGGTAGCACAAATTAAAACCGAAATGGAATCAAAATGATGTCTGCAGACACACAAAATATTGCTGATCTATCCGCGGTGAATGTTGCTAAGCGTGCCAACATAGTTTCACTGTTCACCAGCGGATCAACATTGATATGCTGCGCTCTGCCAGCCACCCTGGTCGCAATTGGATCAGCAGCTACGCTGGTTAGCCTGGTATCGAACTTTCCACAATTAGTATGGATCAGTGAACACAAAGCACTGGTATTTGGCTTGGCAGGCACTATGTTAGTAGTTGCAGGTTATTTGCAATGGCAATCACGTAAAGCGCCTTGCCCCACAAATCCGCAGCTCGCATCAGCTTGCACAAAAACACGCAGAAATTCACTGATGATTTATTGTGTATCTGTTGCCATATTTGGCATAGGTGCATTTTTTGCGTTTATCGCACCCTTAATGATTTAAATATAGGACTGCAACAGCCACTTCAGATGCACGTTTTTTACCTGTGCATCTGAAGTGGCTGGCGATTAGCTTTTAGTATCTACCAGATAATGTGCCAAACGCCTGCCAAGTCGTACAAAAGCAAAAAGGACCCAGATTTCTCCAAGTCCTTTTATTTTTGGTGCTCCCCCGCGAGTCGAACACAGCACCAAAGGACATAAGTACAAGTGAGTGCACACTATCGCCACACAAAGCTAAAGAATTGTAAGTAATTTTTCGATCGCTCCTGCATCACACCTTGCAAACCGAAGCTATGCCGAACCTTTTCGTGCCAAATCGCAGTTAGTTTCAACGTAAAAATTATTAAAAACAATTAGTTATCACTTCCGATCTACGATCCGAACCCGAGCCTCAGTTGAAGTTTGAGAGCGTGTATACTAGAAACTAAATAAATCTCCATTGGAAGCGTTAATGTATGGATAAGTCAGCGGTATTAACTGAAGATGAAATTCACCTCCTGGAAATGGTCTTCAATGGAAAATTCACAAATCTTGCATCACCTTCTAATGACACAGAGGCAATGGTTTTAAAAGGCTATGTTTCCAAAAAACCTTTAGTACTTCTACCTATGATGCCAATTAGGTACGATTACGAACTCACAGTTTATGGATTGATTTTACTGCGTGAATATCGCCCACAATACAGCTAGCATTACTGAGCGTTTTATTGCTAAGTGTTGAAAATAACTGTTACAGCTTAGTGTTCTAAGGCAAAATTTACAGCGAACTTTTAAGAACATCAATACTTTGAGAAAGCAACGGCGCCCTTCTGGGTCTCAGAATGGCTTGTCAGGAGTAATGAGAACCCCAAAATGGCTACAAAGCGTCTACAAAATTAGTGGCGATTCAATGTTGATGTTTTGCACCTACTATCCATGAGCAAGAAAAACCCGGTCAATAATGGCCGGGTTTATCATTTACCAGAATGAGACACTCGTCTCACGAAGAGTTTAATTGCCTGCGTTCCAAATGTGAGTGCGAGCTACCCACTTGCCGTTGACATCCCTCTTATAGACGCTGGTCGTGATGCCACCGTAAGTTGCTGTGACACCATCCTTTTCAGCACCACTAGCGCTCCACTTCGCGACCTGATATAGAGTTTTATCGTCACCATCGACTGTAACTATCTCTAACTTGTGATTATTCAGGCCTGCCGCAAAAAAGCTTTTGAACAGGTTCTCAATCTCTGTACGTCCATTCAGTATCTTGCCGTTGCCGGGTGAAAGTACAGCATTTTCAGCATACAAACTAGCAAGTAACCCCGCATCTGAATTATTAAAGGCCTTATTCCAGCTATTGTTCAATGCTTCTACCGTTGTTTTTGCAACTGCGTCTTCAGCAAACGCACTACCAGTTGTTACTAAGCTAAAAGCTATTATGGCGAGCGTGGTTTTAATGAGTGATTTCATATGGGGTCATCCTTTATTGAAATGTTAAAAAACAAAAAACTATGAATCGAATTATATTTCATGCCACTTGAAGCTATATTGCCCAAGCATAATACCTAACAGGACTTGGCAGCCAAAATCAGAAATATCAAGCTGATCAAACTCTAATTAGGCGCATTATAGTTAGCCAGCTAATTAAATGCAAGGACTAATTTACCTGATTATGTAGAACGTAAACAAAGCTATTTTTCAACACGTGAAGATGCAAGATGAGATATATTTGATTACATCGAGATGTTTTACAACCCAAGACGCCGACATGGCTACGCCAATCGGCTATCTCCAGTAGAATTTGAAAGGCAATATTTCGCGAGGCTGGAAAGTATCTAGCTTAGGCGGATCGATCCAGATGCCCGCTACTCTATACGACTGTAAAAACGACAATAAAGCAAGCAAGCGTCATCACTACAAGCCCAAATATGAATATCCTGTCAGCCCAATCTTCATATTTATTTTCTTGGGCCTGATTGCGTATAGAAACATAAGAAAGCATCGCACTTACAATAAAAAATAAGCTATCTATTGCGAGTATCTCATCAGCCCAGCTATTCGTGCTACCAGCCGATATTTTCAGGATACTAATCACCGTCATACATACACCAACCATTGTTGCTGAGGTTGGGAGTATGTGTTTTGAAATAGTGTGTCCAGTATTAATTGTCATTTCTCAGTATATCCAAAAGGCAGTATAAATAGTGTTCCAAACAAAAAAACGACCTAGAGATCTCTCCCTAAGTCGTTCTGATTTGGTGGCCCCCCTGTGAGTCGAACACAGCACCAACGGATTATGAGTCCGCTGCTCTAACCAAGCATGAGCTAGGGGGCCAAAACTTTCAAGCTCGCTATTTTAAACTAAAACAGCTGATTTTGGCCTGTCTGCATCAACTAATCCTGGCCGGTTTCCAAGAAGCTTCTTAATCTTTCAGAGCGGGTAGGATGACGCAGCTTACGTAACGCTTTGGCTTCAATCTGACGGATACGCTCACGCGTTACATCAAACTGCTTGCCCACTTCTTCCAGCGTGTGGTCAGTATTCATTTCAATACCAAAGCGCATACGCAAGACTTTAGCCTCGCGCGGTGTCAGAGATTCCAGCACCTCACTGGTTGCATCACGCAGGCTTGCGTAAACCGCAGCATCCACAGGTGCCAGTGTTGTACTGTCTTCAATGAAATCGCCCAGATGTGAATCTTCATCGTCGCCGATCGGTGTTTCCATAGAAATCGGTTCTTTGCTGATTTTCAGGATCTTGCGGATCTTGTCTTCAGGCATTTCCATTTTCTCAGCCAGCAAAGCCGGATCTGGTTCTACACCTGTTTCCTGCAAGATCTGGCGGCTGATACGATTCATTTTATTGATCGTTTCAATCATATGCACAGGAATGCGGATGGTACGCGCCTGGTCAGCAATAGAACGTGTAATTGCCTGGCGAATCCACCATGTTGCATAGGTAGAGAATTTAAAACCACGGCGATATTCAAACTTGTCCACCGCTTTCATCAAGCCGATGTTGCCTTCCTGAATCAAGTCCAGGAATTGCAGACCGCGGTTGGTGTATTTTTTGGCAATAGAAATCACCAGGCGCAGGTTTGCCTCGATCATTTCGCGCTTGGCTCGGCGGGCACGGGCTTCGCCGGTGGTCATTTGCTTGTTGATTTCCTTAAGCTCTTTGGTCGAGATACCAACTTTGGTTTCCAGATCAATAATGCGCTGCTGCTGATCGAGAATGGAGTGATTAAAACGCGCCAGTTTTTCTACGTATGGCTTATCCGCTTTCAGTTCTTCTTGCAGCCAGTCCAGGTTACTTTCGTTACCCGGGAAAGATTTGATGAAATGCGTCCTCGGCATGCCGGATTTTTCAACACAGAAATCGAGCACTTTACGCTCATGGCCACGCACGGTCTCCACCAGGTCACGTACCTGATCACAAAGTGTTTCAACCTGCTTTGGTGAGAAACGGAATGCCGTGAGCTCTTCCAGGATTTCTGCAAGAAACACCTGGTATTCCGGGTCTTGTGAGCCCCTCAGCGGCAGGATTTCCATCATCTTGTGGTGTGCTGCACGCACCACGGTGAAACGCTTGAGCAGCTCTTCCTTGAGTTTAGCCAGCGCTTCTGCCGAGATTGCCGCTGCTTTTGCGCCATCGGCATCTTCATCTTCTTCTTCGTCGCCAACCTCTGGTTCAACGTCGTCATCAGCCTCAGCTGTCATGCCTTCATCCAGACCGATGTCCGAATCGATCAGACCATCGACAAGATCATCAACACTGAGCTCGTCTTTTTCTACTTTTTCTACCAGCTCAAGCAATGCACCCACAGTGGTCGGGCAGGCTGCGATTGCCTGCACCATGTGTTTCAAGCCATCTTCAATACGGCGCGCAATTTCGATTTCGCTTTCACGCGTGAGCAAGTCAACTGTACCCATTTCGCGCATATACATACGCACGGGATCGGTAGTACGGCCAAAGTCTGAATCCACAGTCGCCAGCGCCTGCTCAGCTTCTTCTACCGCGTCATCATCAGTCACCGCCGGCGGTGCATCAGACATGAGCAACACCTCAGCATCAGGCGCCTCTTCGTACACCTGGATACCCATGTCATTGATCATGCCAATGATACCGTCGATCTGCTCGGAACCCTGCACATCATCAGGCAAGTGGTCATTAATTTCGGCATAGGTGAGGTAACCACGCTCTTTGCCCAAAACTATTAAGCTTTTAAGACGGGTGCGACGCTCTTCTGCGCTTACCTCATGCAACTCCGCACCAATAAACTCTTCTGTTTCTTTTTCAGCTATTTGATCGCTCTTTTTTGGTCTTGCCATGACTTACCTCTAAATTTAGCTTCTGCCATGCATTAAACCAACCAGCATAGCTATAAGATTACCGAACCGCGTATTATATCAGAATTAAGCCCTATTTTGGCTGGGTTTATTGCCGACAGATTTCAACAGGGCTTTCTCTTCTTCCGTTAACGCACTCAAAGGTTTTTCACTGATTCGTGCCAGGAAACTGCTTGACTCCTTATGCGAATAAACGTCTTGCAGCTGCATACGGATGCCTGCCAATTCCTTTTCGAAGTCCAGCGTTTCATCCAGCAGCATCAACTCGCTTCCCAATTCATTCAGCACTTTGGCTTCAATTTTGGCTTCAAGTTCATGCAGCAGCACTGCTGAGTTAGAATGGGGATTCAGCAGGCAAGTTTCAATAGTTTGCTTCAGCAGCATATCCTCATCTGCGCGTCCATCGACCAAAGCCAGGTCTGCCGGCGTTGCGAATGATGGCCGCCTCAGCAATATCAGGCAAAAGCGTTTCTGCAAAGACACTGTCGTCCGCGTCAGCTTTGGCCTCCCCTGTGCCGGAGGTTTATTGACATTAGGCAGCTTGAGCAGGCTATGCATTTCATCAGCCGATAGCTGCGCAAGCTCGGCAACCTTCTTGCGCAGGTACATGGCACTGCGCGGCGCATTAATCTGTTTGAGGATAGGCTCGGCATCATTCAGGAAACGCACGCGATCTTCCTGGCTCTGCAAAGGGTTATTTTCACTCAGGTGCTGCAGTATATATTGCGACAGCGGCATTGCTGTTTTCACTTCCGCCTCAAACTGTTCTTTGCCAAATTCACGCACATAAGAATCTGGATCGTGCTCTTTCGGCAAGAACAGGAAAGTGAGCTTCAGGCCATCGGTCAGCGCAGGCAAGGCATTCATCGCGGCGCGCCATGCTGCCGTACGCCCGGCGTTATCTCCGTCGAAGCAGAATACGATTTCATCTACCTGCCGCATCAGCTTGGCTATATGGTATGGTGTGGTCGCCGTACCAAGCGCAGCCACCGCATATTCAATGCCATATTGCGCTAACGCCACTACGTCCATGTAACCTTCAACCACCAGGGCGCGGCCGGCATCACGCATTGCCCTGCGCGCGATAAATAGCCCATAAAGCTCATGGCCTTTCTGAAACAGGGGCGTCTCAGGGGAGTTGTAATATTTAGGCGTATCTTCCGGGTTGATCACACGCCCGCCAAAGCCAATCACCTGGCCTTTCTGGTCATGGATCGGGAACATGATACGGTCGCGGAAACGGTCATAGCGTCGACCCTGATCATTTTCAACCACCAGACCCGCTGTGGTTAATGCTTCACTTTCATAATGCGGGAACACCCCTTGCAGGTTCTGCCAGCCCGCCGGTGCGTAGCCGATCTGGAACTTGGCAGCCACCTGGCCACTCAGGCCGCGGCTTTTGAGGTAGTCAATCGCACGCTGGGATTTTTTAAGCTCGGCTTTATAAAAATTTGCGGCTTGCTGCAAAGTTTCCTGCAAGCCCACCACCACTTTCTGTGCGGGGCGGTCGGCGTCCCGCGTTTCCTGAGGCACGACCAAACCGACATTCTTGGCCAGATCCTGCACCGCCTCAACAAAGCTGACCCCTTGATACTCCATCAGGAAACCAATGGCCGTGCCATGTGCGCCGCAGCCAAAGCAATGATAAAACTGCTTGGCAGGACTTACCGTAAAACTGGGGGATTTTTCATTATGGAACGGGCAGCAGGCAGAATAATTGGCACCGGCTTTCTTGAGCGGCACGCTTCTATCGACCACATCAACAATATCAACGCGGTTCAGGAGTTCTTGAATAAAGCTTTCCGGGATCAAATTTATCTGCTTTTACCAAAAATAACAATGTTGATCTAATTACCGAACGGTAATTCTAGCCCAAGATTACAACCCAAGTAAGCGTAAATCAAAAAAGTAAACGCAAACAAAAAAGGAGCTTGCGCTCCTTATGATGTTTGCTTGATTTACAGCTTTACTGCTTAACCTAAACGGGTTTTGATCAACCCGGATATTTTACCCATATCGGCACGGCCAGCTACCAGCGGTTTAATCGCCGCCATGACCTTACTCATATCTTTAATACCAGCAGCACCTGTTTCCACCACAACTTTTTCCAGGATGTCTTTAATTTCATCTTCTGTCAGCTGTTGCGGCAGGTAGGTTTGCAGTACGCTGACTTCAAACTTTTCCACATCAGCCAGGTCATTGCGATTTGCCGATTCATACGCCGCAATAGAATCACGGCGCTGCTTAAGCATTTTCTCGATCACGGCAATCACATTACCGTCATCAAGCTCAACCCGCTCATCCACTTCACGCTGCTTGATGGCAGCCTGCAGCAGGCGAATCGTGCCCAAACGCGCGCTGTCTTTTGCGCGCATCGCAGCCTTCATATCCTCAGATATCTGAGCTTTCAATGACATACTGACGATTTTACCAAGTATTTCTTAGTAAAGTTTTGCTGGCAACGTTTGCTTCATCAAGCGGCGATATTGACGCTTAACAGCAGCAGCAGCTTTACGTTTACGTTCCCAGGTTGGCTTCTCGTAGAACTCGCGTGCGCGAAGGTCATTCAACAAACCAGTTTTTTCAATCAAACGTTTAAAACGGCGTAAAGCAACGTCAAACGGCTCATTTTCTTTTACACGTACACTAGACATTCGGTCTCTCTTATCTGCAACAATTCAATTATAAGGTCATGCTCAAGTTCGCCTTTCAGGCATAAACATGAGAAAAGTCCGCCATTTTAATCGTATAATTGGTTTTGTTCAATTACTTTCTATGTAATTGTGTTGCAAATGTTATTTTTAGGTAAAGTTGGATACAAAAAATGTTAGTGCTTGGCGTTGAATCTTCGTGTGATGAAACAGGTATTGCCTTATATGATACGGATAAAGGCCTGCTGGCACACGCCCTGCACTCCCAGGTCGAGATGCATGCCGAATATGGCGGCGTAGTGCCTGAACTCGCTTCCCGCGACCATATCCGCCGCGTATTACCACTCACGGAAGCCACCTTGAAAGAGGCCGGGAAAACACTGCAGGATATTGATGCCATCGCCTACACACAAGGTCCGGGTTTGTCCGGCGCCCTGCTGGTTGGCACCAGCTTTGCCGAGGCGCTGGCTTACAGCTTGCAGATCCCGACGATTAACGTGCACCACCTTGAAGGCCATTTACTGGCGCCATTACTTGAAGACAATCCGCCGCAGTTCCCCTTCGTTGCGCTGCTGGTATCCGGTGGGCACAGCCAACTCATGCGCGTGGATGGCATCGGCGAATACGAACTGCTCGGGGACACTTTGGATGACGCCGCAGGCGAAGCATTCGACAAGACCGCGAAATTGCTAGGCTTGGGTTATCCGGGCGGCCCGGCTTTATCCAAGCTGGCGCAAAACGGTAAACCGAATTTCAAGCTGCCAAGGCCACTGCTCAATAGCGGCGACCTGAATTTCAGCTTCAGCGGATTAAAAACTTCCGTGCTCACCATGGTTAACCAGCACCAGCCTTTGGATGAAACCACCAGGGCCGACATTGCCTATGAATTTCAGGAGGCCGTCACTGAAGTGCTGACCACAAAATGCATGCATGCATTACGTGATACCGGGCTGGATAATTTAATCGTTTCAGGCGGCGTGGGCGCCAATGCCAAACTGCGCGAGAAACTGAATGCAGCAACCAAACGCAGGGGCTGCAAAGTAAGCTACCCGCGCCTGGAATTCTGCACCGACAACGGCGCCATGATTGCCTTTGCCGGTGCCATGCGCCTGATCGCAATGCAGGTCGCCAGCCCTAAAAGTTATAGCTTTAGCGTGAAACCTCGCTGGAATCTGAACGAACTGCAAGCACCATAAGCTACAGCGCCTGTTTTCCGGCTATTTCTTTTTGCCGAAGCCAGACTCAGTGCCGGCCAGTAATTTCCGGATATTGCTTCTGTGACGCCATATCAGCCACACAGACATCACCAGTACCGTCAGCACATAATCCTGATAAGGCAGCAGATACCAGGCAAATACTGGCGCCAGCGCCGCTGCCACAATCGCCCCCAACGAGGAATAACGTGTCGCCGCAAAGACTACGATCCAGGTTGCCAGTGCCGCCAGGCCCAACCATGGCGATATAGCCAGCATCACGCCCAGTGCGGTCGCCACGCCTTTGCCGCCTTTAAAGCCATGGTAAACCGGGTACAAGTGCCCGAAAAACACCGCCAGCGCTACCGCGCTCACCACCCACATCAGCATGCCGGACTGCAATGCCAACCAGACCGGAAACCAGCCTTTGAATGCATCGCCGAGCAACGTAAGTACAGCCGCAGATTTCTTGCCGCTACGGGCAACATTGGTTGCACCGATATTGCCACTGCCAACCGAGCGCGGATCCGGCAAACCATAAAGTTTGCTGATCAAGATACCAAACGCGATGGAACCTAGCAGGTAAGCTGCTACTATCCACACCACAGGAACCAGGGTTACAGGAATAAAACCTAACTCATTCATAATAAGATGCTCTAAAATCTGACTAATCACATTCTAAACCATACAAAAACACTGGGCATCATATTTTATGGACACAATCTTTCTAAGCGAAGTCAAAGTACAAACCAAGCTCGGCGTACCAGAGTGGGAACGCATGGTTGAACAAACCATCATCCTGGACATAGAGATTGGCTACGACTTGAGCCTGGCCTGCAAAAGCGATGATGTTGCCGATACTATAGACTATGGCTTGGTAGTAAACCGCGTGCGCGAGACCCTGAAAGAGCACAGCTTTAAATTAGTTGAAGCCTTAGCCGAGCATGTCTGCCAGCTGATTCTCAAAGAGTTTTCCGCACTGAACGTAAAAGTCAAAGTTGCGAAACCTGCAATACTGCCGGGGCTGAAAGCGTTAGGCGTGATTGTGGAAAGAACCGCATCCTAACCTCGCGGATGATGCTGCGCATGCAGCCTCTTCAGCCGCTCCCGCGCCACATGGGTATAAATCTGCGTCGTTGAAATATCCGAATGCCCCAGCAGCATCTGCACCACGCGCAAATCCGCCCCATGATTCAGCAAATGTGTTGCAAAAGCATGGCGCAGCACATGCGGCGACATATGCTTGGTAATGCCGGCCAGAACAGCATAGCGTTTGATCAGGTACCAGAAAGCCTGCCGCGTCATTTCATCGCCGCGATTCGTCACGAATAATGCATCACTTAGCCGCTTTTGCAGGATTTCAGGGCGCGCTTCTTTCAAATAGCGCCCCACCCAGTCTGCGGCTTCCTCCCCCATCGGCACCAGCCTCGTCTTGCTGCCCTTGCCCGTGACGCGGACTACGCTGTCACTTACGCTGATTTCTGTTGTTTTAATCGTGACCAGTTCCGACACGCGCAAGCCGCAGGCATACAGCAGCTCCAGCATCGCCCTGTCACGCAGGCCGGCCGGCTCATTTAAATTCGGGGCATTGAGCAAAGCAAGCACCTCTTCTTCACTGAGGCTTTTAGGCAGGCTGCGGGGCAGCTTGGGGGATTCTATCTGCAGCGTGGGGTCTATGCTGACTTTATTCTCCCGCAGGCAATAACGGTAAAATCGCCGCAGGCTGGCGATCAGGCGACCAATGCTGCGCGGCTTACTCTGCGGGAACCTGAAGGCGAGATATTGCTGAATATCGGCAGCATTTACAGCCAGCAGTTGCGTGTGCCGGACCTGCGCCCATAGTGCGAAACCAGTCAGATCAAGACGGTAGCTTTGCAGTGTATTTTTTGACAAGCCATCTTCAAGCCAGAGATGGTCTATAAAGGTATCCAGTTCCGCACTGGTATCCTGCGCAAGCTCCTGGCTGCTCACTTACAGCTCCACACTTTCATGCCTTAACAGCCATTGTTTGATAAGCAAGCCGTTCTGCCTGCCCTGCATGAAACCACCAAGCCCATTCCTGGCAACCACCCTATGGCATGGAACCAGCAATGGCAGGCTATTCGCGCCACAGGCATTGGCAACTGCCCGTGGGCCAGAGCCGACCTGGGCAGCCAGTTCTGTGTAAGTGCGCGTCTGCCCAAGTGGAATTGCAGCGATGGCCTGCCACACCCGCTGCTGGAAATCAGTGCCTTGCTGGGCTGTAGGCAAGTCAAATGCCGCTGTGGGATTTTGCAGATACAGCATCACCTGTCGGCAGGCGGACTGCACTACGGGATTATCCGACTCTTTAGCCATGGAAATAGTGCCTGAAGGCTGCACCGCCAACAGCTCTATTGCCAGCTGGCCATTGCTTGAAGTAATAGCTACCGCGCCAAATGGGGTACCGATTAACGCATCATTGTCTGTTGTCATGACACGATGTTAAACCAAACTGCCTATGATGAGAATGTTTCGGGCAACAAAAAACCCCAGCGATCTGCATCTGCTGGGGTTTTTCCGGATCCGCCTGAAATTAAGCGCTTTCTGCTGGAGCCATGACTTCTTTATCGCGAGAAACCAATTTCTCTTTAATACGTGCTGATTTACCTGAACGCTCACGCAAGTAGTACAGTTTCGCACGGCGTACATCACCGCGGCGTTTCAATTCGATTGAAGCGATCAATGGTGAGTATGTCTGGAATGTACGTTCAACGCCTTCGCCTGAAGATATTTTACGCACGATGAATGATGAGTTCAGGCCTTTGTTACGTTTAGCGATCACTACGCCTTCGTAAGCCTGTACACGTTTACGGTTACCCTCAACCACGTTAACGCCAACCACTACAGTGTCACCTGGAGCGAAATCAGGAATTGTTTTGCCTAAACGGGCAATTTCTTCCTGCTCTAACATTTTAATAATATCTGCCATTTTCTTATCCCTTGCGGGTTCCTTTTAATTATGAAGAAACTTGTTCCTGCCAACTAATCCTGCTGCAGCAGCCGTGCTTCCTCTTTCGTCAACGGCCTTGCGGCCAATAAATCGGGACGCTGGTCCCGAGTTCTCTGCAATGACATTTTCAAACGCCACTGCCTGATCTTTGCATGATTGCCTGACATCAACACTTCAGGCACCTTCACATTTTTATATTCTTCCGGCCTTGTATAGTGCGGACAATCGAGCAGGCCATCTACAAATGAGTCTTCAATCGCAGAATCACTGTCACCCAGACTGCCGGGCAACTGCCGGATAATCGCATCCATCAACACCATGGCGGGCAATTCCCCGCCACTTAATACATAATCGCCGATGGAGATCTCCTCATCCACCTCAGCATCTATCAGTCGCTGGTCTACACCTTCATAACGGCTGGCCAATAACACCAGACCCGGCTTTTTGCTCAACTGCATGACTTTACCATGCGTCAGCGGCTTACCCGATGGCGAAACATGCACCACCCAAGGCTCGACACCCGCATCCGACTGCACAGCCTTTGCTGCGCCTATCGCTTTTTCCAGCGGCTCTATCAGCATTACCATGCCGGGGCCACCGCCATAAGGCCGGTCATCTACCGTTTTGTGGTTATCAGTAGTGTAATCACGCGGATTCCAATACTGCACCCCATAAATATTTTTCTGTAACGCCCTGCTGGTAATGCCATACTTGGTGATGGCATCAAACATCTCGGGAAACAACGTTACGATATCAAACTTAAACGCCATGATTTTAAAGATCCGGTTAGAAATCCGGGTCCCAATCAACCAGCATCGTTTTTGCTTTCAAATCCACTTCCAATACTACCGATGCAATGAAAGGCAACAGCCTTTCCGGCGCTTTTTCTTTTGCGGCTTTATCAGTCACTGCTTTGCCAGCGGCTTCAGCCTTGGCCGGCGAGGCTTTAACGACCAACACATCATTAGCACCCGTTTCAAGGATGTCATCAATGACACCCAAGTCAACGCCTTGTACGTTCCTGACATGCAAGCCTAACAGGTCTGACCAGTAATACTCGTTTTCGTCCGGTTCAGGCAGTTGCGCCCTTGGCACGGCAACCTGCTTGCCTTTACATGCAAACGCGGCATCGCGGTCATTGATTCCCTGCAGCTTCACCACAATAACGTCGTTGTGGATCTTGGCTGCTTCCACAACCATCTCACGCCAATCGCTACCTTTGCCCAGCCACCACGTATCGTAGTCAAACAGGCCATCAATCGCTTCAGTATCCGGCAGCACTTTCAGCCAGCCATAAATGCCGTAGGGCGCAACAACGCGCCCCATGACTACCATTGCATTATCTGCCAAAATTAACCCTTAAATCCGGCTTAGCCTAATTGCTTGCAATGCCTGAACGAATTCAGGCATCCAGTGATTAAGCGTCAGCAGCTGGAGCTTCTGTTTCAGCAGCTGCTGCTTCTTTAGCAGCTTCAGCTTCTGCAGCAGCTTTAGCATCGGCCTCAGCTTGAGCAGCGTCAGCAGCAGCTTTAACCTTAGCAGCTTCTTCTGCAGCAATTTTAGCTTTTCTGGCTTCTACTTTTGCAGCGTCTTTAGCTTTAGCAGCGATAGCAGCATCAGGGCCTTTAGCGTGAAATTTAACCAGGCGTGCAACTGTCTCTGACAATTGCGCACCGTTGTTTTGCCAGTGCGTAACACGTGCCAGATCAATACGCAAACCTTCAGCGTTAGCGCTTGCAGATGGGTTGTAAAAACCAACGCGCTCAATGAAACGACCATCGCGACGGTTACGTGAATCAGCCACAACAACGTTGTAGAAAGGAGTTTTTTTCGCGCCACCACGAGCTAAACGAATAATAACCATAATCTTTGTTCTCTTTTGAATAATTTAAAGCAGAAAGGCGCGGATTTTACGTTATATCCGAACCTTTTGGCAAGCTATTTATCCATCAATTTCATTATTAATGTATCTATTTGTTTTTGTAACTAATTACACAACAAACATAACCGTGCCAAAAACCCATTTTTTACAACATTCCAGGCGCAATTCTTATCACGGGCGTTCCTTATAATGCGTAGGATCGGCCAAGCCTGCAGCAGCAAAACCCTCACTGCGCAGGCGACAGGAATCACACACGCCACATGCCTTACCCTGGCTATCCGCCTGGTAACAGGAAACCGTCATGGCATAATCCACACCCAGCTCAGTACCTAACCGCACGATCTGCGCCTTTGTCATATCGATCAGCGGCGCATGTACGGTAATGGTTTTACCTTCAACCGCGCTTTTGGTGGCAAGATTGGCCATCGCCTGAAATGCTTTTACGTATTCGCCACGGCAATCCGGATAGCCGGAATAGTCCAGCGCATTCACGCCGATAAATATATCCTGCGCTGCCAGTACTTCCGCCCAAGCCAGGGCGAGTGACAGCATAATGGTGTTACGCGCCGGTACATAGGTAATCGGGATGCCTTCCGAAGCGCTTTCCGGCACTGCAATAGCGCTATCCGTCAATGCAGAGCCGCCAAACAACGATAAATCCAGCTGTGCGGTTTTATGCGCTGCCGCCCCCATTACCGCGGCAATCTTTTTAGCTGCATTCAATTCCGCGATATGGCGCTGGTGATAATCCAGGCTCAGGCAATAACACTCATAACCCTGGCTGCGCGCATATGCAAGTACGGTGGCGGAGTCCAATCCGCCGGACAGCAATACGACGGCTTTACGGCGCGATGCGCTGTTGCCGGTTACAAGCAATGTATCTTGATGACTCATATCAGACTCAGACCCCGGGCTTTTCGCCCCACAATATCTTATGCAACTGCACCTGCATACGCACCGGCAGCTTATCCTGCAACATCCAGCCAGCCAGGTCAGTCGGGTTAACCTGGTTATATACAGGAGAAAACAGCACCGGGCATTTAGCGGCAATAGCATGTTTATTCAAAATATCTTTCGCCCAATCGTAATCGGCACGGCTGCATAGTACAAATTTCACCTCATCCGTTTGCTTGAGATGATCCAGGTTGCTCCATACATTATTTTCGACTTCGCCGGAACCCGGTGTTTTAATGTCAAGAATGACCGAAACACGCTGGTCCACAGGGCTAATATCAATGGCGCCGCCGGTTTCAAGCGATACGCTATAACCTTGATCGCACAACCCCTTAAGCAGCACCTGGCAGCCTTTTTGCGCCAGCGGTTCACCGCCGGTGACAGTGACATACTTTGCGCCATACTCGGCAACTTTAGCCAGGATGTCACTGATTTCCATATTACTACCGCCACTGAACGCATAGGCAGTATCACAATACACACAGCGCATCGGACAGCCCGTAAGGCGCACAAACACTGTAGGCAAACCTACGCGGCTGGACTCGCCCTGCAGCGAATAAAATATTTCGTGGATTTTAAGTTTCATTGGATATTCTGCACATCACATCTGTGCGCCATAAGAAATAGCGCCACAATTCAGGTTGGCGCCATTTTAACTTATAAAGATGCAATACGCTAAATCAAGATTTACTAAGTGAATGTTTTTTCTAATATTTTCTTTAAGAAAATACGGGACAACCACATGCACAGGTCGGCAGACTGCACCGCCTTTCACCAGAAACTACCGGATTGTCTCCAGCGCTTTCAGGCGCTTCTGCGCTGTAGGCGTGACTTCACTATCAGGGAATTTCCTGACCAGGTCACGCAAAGTTTTCTTCGCCGCCGCGACCTGCCCCAGCTGAATCTGACTGTTTGCCATATTCATCATTGCATCCGGCACCTTTGCGCTCTCCGCATGCGTATCCAGCAGCTTTTGCTGCGTAGCGATTGCTGATTTGTAGTTTTTCAAGGCAAATTGGGAATAACCCAGCCCGTACATCGCATCCGCAGCAGAAGCGCTGCCCGGATAGTCTTTCAGGAATTTGTCATAAGCGGAGAAAGCCTCTTTATACTTGGCATCTTTCGATAAAGCATTGGCCGCTTCCAACTGCTTCAACTCATCCGTTTCTTTTGCCGCCGCTGCAGGTGCAGCTTCTGCCGCCGCCTGTGCCGCAGGCGCTGCACTGCTTTCCAGCTTGCGCAAACGGACATCGGTGTCGGTATATAAATCTTTCTGGCGCTGCTGGGCTAAATCCAGGTTATGTGTCACCAGCTCCAGATCGCCTTTTAATCTTGAATTTTCCAGCCTGAGCGCTTCAAACTGACCCTGCACATCTGCCAGGCCATTCTTGGCGATAGCCTCCAGCGAGGTCAGCCGCTGCTCCAACGCCTGCTGGTTTTTCTTCAGTTCATTTAATGCAGCCTGCGTTGACTGATTCTGACTTTGCGTGGTTTTTTCAAGTTCAAGTATCTTCTTGCGCGCTTCGGTGTCATCAAATAAGGCCGAGTGACTAGTCAGCGAAAATAATTGTGCTGTTAAAAACAGGCTTGTCAGAATCAGTTTTTTCATCGTATCTATTCTACGGCTTTAAATTACTCGCCTTCGTAGACAATATCTACGCGACGGTTTAATTGATGACATGCTTCATCTTTGCAGTTTGGCGTGGCTTTTTCTTCACCGTAGCTGACTGCTTCGATCTGCTTGTCTTGCACGCTTAACAGGTTCAATGATTTTTTCACTGCAACCGAACGGCGCTGACCCAATGAAAGGTTGTACTCACGAGTACCGCGCTCATCGGCATTACCTTGCAGGTTAATTTTTGCATTGCTGTGCTGAGACAGATATTTAGCGTGCGCCTCGATCAATGGACGGAACTCTTCCCTTACGGTGTCTTTATCGAAATCAAAATAAATGCTGCGTTTGGACAGGATATTGTTTGGATCAGTCAAAGGATTGCCGCTGAGTGACGCATCATTAACACCTGAAGTGTCTGCACCCGTATCCGCAGCCGGTGCAGCAGGAGCCGTAGCCTCGGTTTTCGGGCTTTTATCTTCTACAGCAGCCGGTTTGTCGACCATAGGCGTACTTTTACATGCAGACAAAGCCATTGCCAGCAACACGCTACCCAAGAGCTTTTTGTTCAAGATGTTTTTGTTCATTTAATTCTCCTCATATTTTAAGTTGCGGTCCCGCAACATTCAGCAAGCTGCGTTGAAATCCTTCAACACACCATTAATTCAATAAAGGTCCCCAGGATGGTTCGCGCACATCACCGCCCGATTCACTCAAGCGCTGCTTGACACGCCCATCTGAAGATACCGCAGCCAAAGCGCCGCGACCACCCACTCGAGTAGCGTATAGTATAACACGGCCATTCGGGGCAAAACTCGGAGATTCATCCTGATTGCCCTCACTCAGCAGCCGCACCTGGCCGTTCACCAAGTCCTGCAAGGCGATGCTGTACTTTGCGCCATCCTTACGCACCATCGCCAATGATTTGCCATCGGGTGCAAATCGCGGGCTCAGGTTATGATCGCCCTGGAAAGTGACGCGCTGCGCATCGCCGCCAAATGCTGATACTTTATACACCTGAGGATTGCCACCGCGGTCTGAGGTAAAGTAAATCCATTTCGCATCGGGCGACCAGACAGGTTCAGTATCAATGGCATTGCTTTTAGTCACTTGCTTGAGGCCTGTGCCGTCGGCATTAATCGTGTACAGCTGCGAGTTAGCCGAATGGCTGAGCACGATCGCCAATTTGGTGCCGTCCGGCGACCAGGCCGGCGCGCTGTTATTGCCCTTGAAATTAGCCAGCGTCAATCGCTGCCCGGTCGTTAACGACTGGACAAAAATAATCGGCTTTTTCTTTTCGAATGAAACGTAAGCGATTTTGCTGCCGTCCGGCGACCATGCCGGCGAAATGATCGGCTCACTTGAAGAAACGACCGTCTGTGCATTCATGCCATCGGCATCCGCCACCTGCAGCGAAAAACGGTTCTTGGATTTATTGATGTAGGCAATGCGGCTCGCAAAAATAGGCCCTTCACCGGTCAGCTTCTGGTAAATCACATCTGCGATCTTATGCGCAGTCAGCCGCAGCTGGCCGGGCGCAATATTATATTCCATGCTGACCAGCTGGTTCTGCTTGAGCACATCAGCCAGGCCGAACATCACTTTAAGGCGATTACCCGGTAAAGCGGTCACATTACCCACAGTGATCGCCTGTGCCTGCAGTACTGCCCATTCTGCATATTTCACCTGCGACACTTCTGTTGGTCGGCTGGCCACACCGCCTGTTTCCAATATGCGGAACAGCCCGCTGCGACGCAAGTCTGCCGCAATGATGTCACCGATCTTCTCCTGGGTAGACCCAGCAGCCTGCCCGAACGGCACGATTGCAATCGGGATCTGCTGCGCGCTACCGCCGCTGATTTCAATCTCCAAAGCGGCATGCGCCGATGTCGAAGCCATTGCCGGCATAAAAGCCGCCATACAGAACAAAACAGGCCGAAATATTTTAAAAAATTTTTTCATAAGAATTAAGTTGGGGTTGCATCCATAAAGTTAATGAATTCTACTGTAAATTATTACTGTAATTAAGATGGATAAACTATCAGCGTTTATTGTATTAGAGCGCTTTGCCCTGAACAAACACTAGTTCAGGATTTCACAAAAATATCAAAATTCCGTCACGCCGCCGGCGTGACGGAATTGATGATGCTTTGCAGCGCAGGATATAGGCACAAAGCACGCTATTCAAAACTAAAGATTACAGGTGATGCAGGCCTTAACCTTTAGCCGCCAAACCAGACCATGGCCGATGTTTAATTTTCATTAGGGTGGAATGTGAGCTTTAGGTTCCTGAACTGTGAGAACAAAGTTCTGTCCGGCGGCAATGGCAATGGTTCCGACATCCTGATCGCGCGCTCAACAGCATCGTCACAGGCCGCATTGCCGCTCGATTTAACAAGCTTGGGAGCACCGCTTAATTCACCGGTAGGGAGCAAGCCGATTTCAAATTTCAATTCCGGACTGCCGCTACCGCACAGTGTTTTATTGACATTGCTGCGGATCTTTTCCTGGATCCTGGCCTTGAACTCATCGACGACACCGGCACTGGCTGCGGATTTTGCAGCAGCAGCTTTCTGCTCGCCGGCAGCCTTATCTTCGCTCAGGCTTTCCTGCTGCAATTTTTTTAAAGCATCATTGGTATTGGATTTTGTAATGCTTTTGTTTTTTAAGGCATCCTGGCGCGCTTCTTCCTGCAGTTTCGCCAGCACATCATTCGTTTTTGCAGCCGGCGGTGGCGGTTCCTTTTTAGCCGGTTCTTTTTTTACCGGCTCTTTCTTGACCGGTTTTTTCTCGATTGCAATTTCCACTTTCGGCTCCGGCTTTACTTCCGGCTCCGCCATTACTGGCTTCGGGATCTCTTTTTGTTCCGGCACAGGCTCTGGGGCAGGCGCCGGGACGGGAGCCGCTTTCTGCTCAGTGGCAGGTACGCTATCCCATAGCTCAACCTGGGCGATACTGATCGGATGCGTCGTTTTCCAGTTAAACGAAATCAGCAGCGCGCCCAGAAGCAGGACATGCACCAGAACAGAAAGTGCGCCGGCTTTCAATGAGTCTGGATTTTCGCGCTGTCGTAACATCATGATAAGTTCTAATCAGGCTTTAAAGCGGCTTCAGCAGCAAGCCGACTTTATCCACTTTATTGGTTTTCAACAGATCCATGACACCGATCACATCTTCATATTTAACGCTTTTATCAGCCGCAATCACAACAGAGCGCTCCGGTGACTTAGCCAGCACACTGCGAATGGCCAGCAGCAACTCATCGCGCTGCATTGTTTTGCCATCGAGCTCGGTGTTTCCGTTCTTTTTCACGGTCACCACGACCGGCGGCAGCTTGGGCTGGTTCAGGCTCTGACCGGCGCCAGGCAGTTCCACCACACCTGGGTTGGTCATAGGCGCCGTCACCATGAAAATCACCAGCAGCACCAGGGTGACATCAATGTAAGGTACGACATTGATCTGGTTCATCATGCGGCGTTTACGTGTGCGTGCCATCGTTTTCCGCCCTTAAGATTTGCGTTGCAGAATATTGGTGAACTCTTCCATAAAGCTTTCATAGCGAACCGAAAGCCGGTCTACGGAACTCGCAAAACGGTTATAGGCAATCACTGCCGGAATGGCCGCAAACAAGCCGATCGCGGTAGCAACCAGCGCTTCCGCAATACCTGGCGCCACCTGGGTAAGCGTTGCCTGCGCCACATTAGATAAACCGCGGAATGCATTCATAATGCCCCATACCGTACCGAACAGGCCGATATAAGGACTGACGGAGCCTACAGAAGCCAGAAACGGCAGATGCGCATCCAGGTCATCCATTTCACGGTTATACGCTGCACGCATCGCACGGCGCGAACCTTCCATCACGTCGGACACTTCCATACGCGCCTGTTGCTTATGCCTGATGTATTCCTTAAAGCCTGCCTCGAATATGCTGGCGATACCCTGCGGTTTACGGCGGCCTGCCGTCACGCCTTCATACAGCTTATTGAGATCCCCTCCCGTCCAGAAAGTTTCTTCAAAGTGATCCGCATCTTTTTCAGCGCGCTTGATAGTGGCCACTTTAATGAATATATACCACCACGAAAAGAGGGAGGTGATCACCAGAATCAGCATCACCAGCTGTACTGGTAAACTGGCACCCGCGACCAAGGTAAAAAACGACATATCACTGCTTGCGCTCATAATTTCTCCACTAGTTCTTACAGCACACTATTTTTATAAAAGACCTTGCACAAAACACTTTCAACCTAAAAGCCTATCGATTTCGTCATTCCGGCGAAGGCCGGAATCCAGACAGGCTTCATGATTAAATAAAAACCACAAACAATGGAAATTGTTAATTTATTTTATAAACAACATGTTACATTTAAGTTCTTACATTAACATTAACTAAATTTACTACTTCAAACATCACCTTGCCTAGATTCCGGCCTCTGCCGGAATAACGGTTTTTTTGATATTTTTGTTGAAAATTAATCCAGCCTTTATTTCATGCAAAGTTCTCTATCAGCAATTATTTTTATAACAAAAAAGTCCTAATCAGCCAATGTCGGCAACATAGCCGCTTTTATATCCGCCGGGATAGCCAAAGGCCTGAATGTTTCAGCATTCACGAACGCCAGCTTTACCTGCGCCTTGATCAGCTGGTGATGATCGCGCATCACTTTCTGCTCCATTTCAATGCTGCCGCGCCCGATTTTCGTCAGCCGGCAACGCACATCCAGCATGTCGTTAAAGTACGCCGGGGCTTTGAATTCAACCGAAAAGCTATGCACAACGATGATCACGCCCAGGTCTGCCCTGACCTGTGGCTGTTCAAATCCCAGCGCTCGCAACCATTCAGTCCTGGCACGCTCCATAAAGTTCAGATAATTGGAATGATAAACCACACCGCCCGCATCTGTATCTTCGTAATAGACGCGGACTGGCCAATTGAAAATAACATTTCCATGCATGCTGACTAACGCCTTACTGCTGCCAAAGTTCGCCCGATGCCAGGCTGCTAGGCACTGCCAGGCCAAAATGCTGGTAGGACTGGCTTGTGGCAACGCGGCCACGCGGCGTGCGCATCAGGTAACCCTGCTGTATCAGATAAGGCTCCAGCACATCCTCGATCGTATCACGCTCTTCACCGATGGCTGCCGCCAGGTTATCCAGGCCGACCGGGCCGCCGCCGAACTTCTCCAGCACTGCCAGCAGCAGCTTCCTGTCCATGACATCGAAACCCAGCTTATCCACATCCAGCATTTTAAGTGCGGCATCGGCAATATCGGCAGAAACCACGCCATTCGCCTTGACCTGCGCGTAATCACGCACCCGGCGCAGCAGACGGTTGGCGATTCGCGGCGTACCGCGTGAACGCTTTGCGATTTCGAGCGCCCCGCTGCCCGCCATTTCGACTTCGAGCAAGCCAGCGGAGCGCTGCACGATGCGGCCCAGCTCTTCCGGCGTATAAAACTCCAGTCTGGATACAATGCCGAAGCGGTCACGCAAGGGGTTCGTCAGCATGCCTGCACGCGTAGTTGCGCCCACAAGTGTGAACGGCGGCAAATCCAGGCGTACACTGCGCGCGGAAGGGCCTTCACCGATCATGATGTCCAGGCGATAATCTTCCATTGCCGGGTACAGGATTTCTTCAACAACCGGTGACAGCCGGTGAATCTCATCGATAAACAGCACATCGTTTGGCTCAAGATTGGTAAGCAGTGCGGCAAGGTCACCCGCACGCTCCAGCACCGGGCCGGATGTCTGGCGCATATTCACGCCCATCTCTTTGGCAATAATATGCGCCAGCGTGGTTTTGCCCAGACCCGGCGGGCCGAACAGCAGCACGTGATCCAGCGCTTCGCTGCGGCCACGCGCAGCATTGATGAATATCTCCAGCTGCGCCCGCGCTTTTTCCTGGCCGATATATTCGTCCAGTATTTTCGGGCGCAATGCACGTTCCAGCGCCTCTTCCTGCGGGCTAATGTTATCCGGAGCAATTAAACGGTCAGTTTCTATCATAAAGCGCTATCTGTTATCCCTGTCTTGCAACGCAATCCAGTGCGTAATGAGTGTCAAGCCAACCGCCAGCAGCGTTGGCCCCAGAAAAATACCGATAAAGCCAAAGGCGAAGGCTCCGCCCAGCACACCCAGCACGACCAGCAACAATGGCAGATGGGATGAATGGCTGATTAAAATCGGTTTAATCACATTATCCACCGTGCTGATTGCCAGCAGGCCATAAAGCGCAAGGAAAATAGCCCAGCCATGGTCACCGTGATTATAAAGCCATAAAGCGGAACCGCCCCACACCAATGGCGGCCCGACCGGAATCACCGACAGGAAGAATGTTGCCAATGCCAGCAGCATCGGCATTGGCGCCCCCGCCAGCCAGAACCCGAACAGCGCCACGGTAGACTGTGCCAATGCCGTACCAAAAATGCCCAGCATCACACCTTTCACGGTGCTGCATGAGAGTGTCAGCATTTCTTCGCCCAGTGTGCCGCCTAAGCGATGCACCATCAATATCACGCCTTTGGCAAGGCGCCTGCCATCACGGTAAAAAAAGAAAGCGATAAAAGCGACCAGCAGCATCTGCAGGAACCCGCCCATCATCATCTGCACCGCCTGTAGCATGATCTTGCGTGCGGGCTCTGCATACTGGCTAAGCAGCTTCATCAATTCCTCATGGCTGATTACGGCACGCTGCCACGATTCTGCCAGCTGCCCTCCTATCAAAGGCAAGCTTCTTATCCACTCAGGCGCCTGGGGTTGCAGGTTCTTTAAAGTCACCTGCGCCTCTTCAATCAGGATTGCCGCAGAATCCGCTAAATTCGTAGCTAGGTAGGCCATCGGCAGGATCACCGCAACAGACAGGAGCGCGGTCATGGTGATGGCGGCCAGGTTATCCCTCTTGCCAAGTTTCAGCCATAGCCACTGATAGGCCGGCCAGGTAAAAACACAGAACACCGCGGCAAAAAGCAATGCCGCCATGAAAGGATGCAGTACAAACAGGCAGCCAACGATCAGTAAAGCAATGAGTGCGATACGCGCAATCTGGTTGGTATTAATCATAAATACCTGTCCTTATCTATAAATTGCCTCTGACGCTGAAGTATATGCATGCGGCTTTGATTCTACCTCAAAACCGACTGATTAAAACCAGGTACAGCTATTTCGAGAGCAGCTTCAGCGCCTGCTTGATACCGTCTGTGACGCTGATTTCCTTATCCAGCAGTTTTACTGAAGCCAAAGCCTCACGTTCGTTATAGCCTAACGCCAGCAAGGCATTCAATATGTCGCTGCTGGCTGATTTCGGCTGGCTGGAGCTCATGGCAGCCACTCCATCAATCGTAAACTTGTCCTTGAGTTCAAGCAGCAAACGCTCTGCCGTTTTTTTGCCGACCCCGGGCACGCGCGTTAGCATGGCAGCCTCCTGCAGGGCAACCGCCTGCACCAGCTCATCAATCGACAAACCGCTTAAAATGGACAATGCCGATTTGGCGCCGATGCCGTTCACCTTTAGCAATTGCCTGAAAGTTGCACGCTCCTGGCTGCTGCCAAAACCATACAGCAGCTGGGCATCTTCACGCACGACAAAATGCGTAAGCATGACCACTTTTTCACCCACGGCCGGCAGGTTATAAAAAGTGCTCATCGGCACTTCACATTCATAACCCACGCCATGGCAGTCAATCAAAACCAGTGGCGGCGTCTTTTCGAGCAAGATTCCACTCAGGCGTCCAATCATGGCATATTCCCAATCATAATAAGCGTTAACACATGCCCTGCATGCAGGCCGCTAGTGCGGCGAATGGCTATACGGGCGGGTTTGAAAAAGTAAAACGGCAAGCATGTGGAGATACTTCCGCGCGCCGGTTCAATAGCAGGATCATTCATCCGCACCGGCTTAGCCAATCAGGCGTCCGCCACGCACACGGTAACCGGCTGTCGCCAGTTTACCGAGGCCCTGCCCGCCATGGGCATGGCATATCGCACAGGCCAGGGCATCTGCGGAATCCGGTTTCGGTGCTGCAGGCAGGTTCAAAAGCCGCTTGACCATCTCCTGCACTTGTTCTTTCTGCGCATGGCCGTTGCCCACCACGGACTGCTTGACCTGCAATGCCGTATATTCAGCCACGCTTAAATTACGGATGACCGCAGCACAGATTGCCGCACCGCGTGCCTGACCAAGCAGCAGCGTAGACTGCGGGTTCACGTTCACAAAGACTTTTTCGATCGCGACTTGATGCGGGCTGTAGGTGTCGATGACCTCAAACAGGCTATCGACAATAATCTTCAGGCGCGCCGGCAGCTCCTCCCGGTCATCCTCACCCGCGACCTTGTTCTTTTTGCCGCTGGCGGTCTTGATCGTGCCGCTTGCGATATAAATGATTTTCTCACCGACTTTCTCGACTACACCGAAGCCGGTAAGACGCAAACCAGGATCAATCCCTAGGATTCTGATACTGTCCAAATTTTTCTCAAATACATCATGATTAGCGGCAGGTTTGCCAGTCAGCGCGGCTTATTCTTCGATCACGGCTGAAGTGTAAACGTCCTGCACATCGTCCAGGTCTTCCAGCGCGTCCAGGATCTTTTGCATTTTCACTGCATCATCACCGGTAAATTCCACTTCATTCATGGCTTTCATGGTCACTTCAGCCAGCACCGCTTTCAGGCCGGCCGCTTCCATGGCTTCTTTTACCGTCACAAAATCAGCGGGCGGTGTAATCACTTCGATACTGCCGTCATCATTGGTCACCACATCTTCCGCGCCCGCTTCCAATGCAACTTCCATGACTTTATCTTCCGAGGTACCCGGCTCATATACCAGGCTGCCACAGTGCTTGAACATAAACGCAACCGAACCGTCCGTGCCCAGATTGCCGCCAAACTTGGTCAAGGCATGGCGCACATCGGCAACTGCACGCTGTTTGTTATCGGTCAGGCAATCAATAATAATGGCAGCGCCATTGATGCCGTAACCCTCATAGCGGATCTCTTCGTAGTTGACACCCTCCAGCTCACCCGTGCCTTTTTTAATCGCACGTGTAATATTGTCAGAAGGCATGTTTTCTTCTTTGGCCAGCGCAACGGCGGCACGCAGGCGCGGGTTCATGTTGGTATCGCCGCCGCCTAAACGTGCCGAAACCGTAATTTCTTTAATGATTTTGGTGAAGATCTTGCCGCGCTTTGCGTCCTGACGACCTTTGCGGTGTTGAATATTTGCCCATTTACTATGACCAGCCATGTCCCGTACCTTTAAATACAATCAAATAAGCACGATTTTATCACAGGCGAACCACAGCCAAGTAAAGGCTGACTTACATTGATTTAACTTTTTAGCCCCGCGCTCAATCCTGCGCCATGGCAGGATCGATAGGCGTATGTTTGCGAATGCTGATCATTGAAATGATCAGCAAGGATGCGGCAATCAGCGTCATGCCGATCAATTCGGTTGTGCTTGGTACTTCATCAAGCTGCACCCAGGCCGCCAGCACGCCGATGACCGGCGCCAGCATGGATGACATGCTGGCAACGCCGGCACTCAGGCGCTGCAACGCATATAGCCATAACAGCCAGGCCAGCGCATTACAGAATACCGAATTAAATATGACGGCACCGATAAAATATGGCGTCCACTGTATTGGCTGCGAAGGTACCAGCAACGCCACGACGGCCAATGGAATCGACCCGAACAGCATCTGCCATGCCGTCAATGTCAACAGGTCAAGATCAGGGGAGCGCTGGTGCAGTTTTTTGGCAAGGATGACAGATAGCGCCCAGAACACTCCCGACAAGACTGCCAGGAACATACTGAACGTATCCGTACCGAGATGCAGCGGATCCAGGATAAACAGCATGCCCATAGTAGAAAGTATCGCCGCAGGCCATTGCAGGCCACGCAATTTCTCACCCAGCATCGGCCAGGCCAGCACCATCACCCAGAACGGCATGGTATAGGTCAGCACGGCAGTTTTGCCGGCACCGCCTTCGACCAGCGCCCAGATCAGCAAGCCGGTAAAACCGCTGGTCTGCATGATGCCAAGCAGGATCAGTGTCGGCATTTCTTTCACACGCAGCGGCTTACGCATATAAACCACGACAGCAAACAGACATAACGCACCGATCACCGTACGCAGTGCCGCAAATTCAAACGCGCCCGAATAAGCCAACGCGCTTTTCATCACCACCCAGTTATAACCCCAGATGACAGTCAGCACAGTCAGCGCAGCAAAGGCGCGAATCGTAATTTTTTTACTGTTTTGCATATTAGCCTGATATTCCACATCGCTTTACCTGCAGCAGTCATTGCCGGTGCAGGTAAAGCTCTGCTAGATTTATTCCGGATTAAGCTTTAGGTTAATTCCAGATATGGGTTACCGCTTTCCAGCCGCCGTCCGCCTGTTTACGATACACCAGATGCACATTGCCGCCAAACGTCTGTTTCTCGCCTTTTTCATTCAGCATCGCTCCAGCCCATTTGCCGCGCTGATAAGCCAGGTTACCGTCTTCCACCGCATCAGCCAGCGTCAGCTGGTGCTCAATGACACCTGCGGCTATCAAACCGGCAAAAAACGTTTGAATAGCTGCTGCGCCAAGCACCGGCTCACCTGCCGGTGCAGGCAGCACAACTGCATTTTCTGCATAGAGCTGGCCGATCGCCTCTGCATTCTTAGCGTTAAATGCCTGGTCAAACTGTGCATTAATGGCTGAAATTTGTGATTGAATATTTGACATCGTTAAACCCTTTTCTATATTAATTAAAAAAACACTTATTCAGTAAGTGCATGAATCCCTGAATTAATCAGTTCCAGCATTTGCTGCAACTGTGTACGTTTTTGATCATCCAGCCCCTGCATGCATTGTCGGAGCCTGCGGTAATAATCCGGCATCACGATATCCAGCTTGGCCTGTCCGGCATCAGTAAGCCTCACCAGCACACTGCGCCTGTCATCTTTGGCATAAACCCTTTCAACCAGGCCGCCCTGCTCCAGGCCATCGATCAGGCCTGTCATCGTGGCACGCGTAACCCCGGCCTTGTCTGCCAGCACCGAAGGCGTTGAAGTCTTGCTGTCTTCACGCATCAATAAAATCAGCACCCACCAGCGCCCTTGCAGCAACCCATGCTTGCTCAAGCAAGCATCAAGCGCTACGGATAAATCGGTAGCCACCCGCAGCAGATGCAAAAAACTGGATATCGCCGTAATATCGGCGTCCGGGTAGCGATCGGCAAATTTGCCAAGCACTTCAGCAGTAGGAAGATCTCTTAATTGCAACATGATTAGTTACATTATAATTAGCCGGCTAACTATGTCAAGCGCTCAATGACGATTTGCAATAGTTCAGTGTCGATAACAATGAAATCAACCCAGCAGCAAGCCATACGTGTCTCCTTGGCTTGCTGCTATATTCAATCGTGATTTTTATGAAATGACTGCCGGCAAGCGACAGAGCTTGATTTTGACACTTGCGTGATACACCGCAAGCCAGGAATCAAGGCCGCCCCGAACAGCCGCCCTATTCTGCCTTTGGCAAGTCTTTGGCATCTTTAATAGCGGTAATATCCTGATTCACTTCAATGGCGCCGATGATTTTGTTGTGCTCATTCAACAGAGGGATCGCCGACATGATGATCGTGCGCTCTGCGCCATCAAAAGCTTTGATATTCACAATTTCACCTTTGCTGACTTCGCCATGCTTCACCGCACGCGCCAGCGTCCAGCCTTCGCCGCCTACTTCTTTACCGGAGTCTTCCCACCAGCCTTTGTAATCACTGTATTGCTCAAGGTTGACCAGCTTGGCGCCGCCCCAGATACGCTCCGCCTCAGGATTTGCCAGCGTGATCCGGCCATTCTGATCCGCAATCCACAGGCCTACGGGGATGGTCTCGATGACTTTGCGCAGTATGTATTCACTTTTTTCCAGAGCCTTCTGCATTTGCTTGCGCTCTGTAATATCAATACTGACGCCCACTATTTTATTAGGCCGGTTCTGGGCATCGTAAAGAAGTTTTGCCCGCGAAACAAACCAGCGGTCATCCTCACCGCCCGGCTGGGGTAAATTGAAATCCCACTCTTTAGCCAACCCGTTATCACTGAATTTTTGAATCAGGTCAGCCAGCCCGAGCGTCTCGAAAGGCAATAAATAAGCGCGGATTCTTGCAATCGGCACACCAAAAACCTGCTCCAGATTAGGCGAACCCGCAAGTTCATTCGTCAGCACATTCCATTCCCAGGTAGCAATGCCTGCCATATCCTGGGCCAGGTTCATGCGCGCTTCGTTCTCCATGATCTTGCCAAGATACTCGCGCCGCTCATCGGCGATGCTCTCGCTGCTGGTAACGCTTTCCCGCAGCTCCTCGACCGCTTCATCGCCGTAACGCAGCCATATCCAGTTAACTTCAAGAAAACCAGCCAGTGCCCTCAGGTTTTCATAGTCAATCTCGCCACCGCGCGTCCAGCGGTGAATCGATGGCACCGATTTACCTATTGCGTTAGCCACCTGCGCCAATGTGAGCTGCTTTTGCTTCAGCAGGGTGGTCAGCCGGTCTGAAAAGTCGAGTTTACTATTATTTTTTGGCATGTCTGCAAAACCTGATAGTTATTTTCCCGATTGATTATAGATTCAAATCAGGACTTAAGTAGTTAAATTTACACAATATTTACAAATTCATTACTCATTAAGTAAAAAATATCTCAATATTTTTTACTTAATGAGTAATTTATTACTTTACAACTAAAAAATTAAGAGGTATAAATGACACATCTCACTCAAATGTGCTTGATTTTCAAATTCTTCTGCGCCTGATTGAGTTTATGTTTTAAGTAAAAGTGAAATTTTTAATACTTCAGAAAAGGAATTAATCATGAAAAAACTACCATTAACCGTGCTGTTAGCTTCTATCGGCGCATCCATCTACTCAGCAGCAACCCTTGCACACGGCACTGCAGTTCCTGAGGGCAGCAAAAACCTGACTTATTTCAAAAATGTTCAGAAAAACCCAATCGCTTCCATGAACGTTCCAGGTGTTAACGCCTACTTTGAAGATGTTGTGGGCAGCGGCAGCCAAACCTCACCACTGTCTTGCGGGCTGTTCAAGATAGAAAAAGGCAAACCTTTGGTTTACACCTACGATTACGATGATGCAAAGATCATCCTTGATGGTCACATCTATTTCTCTGACGGCACACAGAAAGTCAAAGGCCAGCCAGGCGACGTATTGTTTTTCCCTAAAGGTTCCACCATCACGTTCTCAACTGACAAGAGCGGCGTAGCCTGGGCTTGCGGACAACGCAAATTGTTCTAAGACAATTCACCCAGAAGGGGCAAACAGATGAACCAGATTGCATTCAAGAAATTGATTCCGTTATGTGTAACGCTTGCGCTGTCCAGCGTTGCAATTCAGGCGGCCGAAAGTATCGACCTCACGGACTTGACCAATAGTGACCCGTTCTTTTACACGAGTGACCAGAGGATTAAGCCTGATAACAACCAGAAAGAGCTTTTAGGGTTAGGAAGGCCCAATAAAACTCATTCCCAGATCCCCCATCTCCCGTTTTACATGGGCTATATGAACACTAATTCAACGTACCGGTTTGTGAATGTTGCAGAACAGGTATTTACGATGATAGGTGAAGGCAAGCATGGCTTATGGAGAATCCAGGAGAACGGGACAGTCAGGGAATATTTGAGGAAAGATGCCAAAGGCCTGGCAAAAAATGCCGACATCATGGCAAAAGAAAACTTAAATGTGATCGAGCAGAACTATAGCGCTTTCCTGCCCGACGAAAGCTGGTCCGGCTACAAATACCCGGATGAGCAGTATTCAAAGGATGGAAAGCTGAATTACATAGACCTGCCGATTACACATCCAAAATATAAAAACAAATATGCGGAACATGCAGCGATCGACCTACCCAACTGGTACTGCACGATGTCAGAAAATGACTATCCATACGCCCAAAAGGCAATGGGTTTCGCATTCAACCAAAAAGGTGCTAACCAGATCGGGCCACTAGGCAAACGTGCGGGTCTAGATGTCAATGAAAACTACACCAAAGTACTCAGGGTCAACCATTTCCCCGATGCCAAATCATGGGTAAATGTCGGCCAGGAAGGTAAAGACAATTTACACGTCAAATGGGAAGCGGTTGATACCGCCAAAACCAATGCTGAATATTACCTGGTAGAGCGCCCATTCTTTAACAAGCCGTATTTGTTCGTACTTGCCGTATTTGATAATAAAGATAACAGCGACCATCAATACATCAGACCTGATGGCGCTTACTATCAATCCATCAAAAACAAAGCCGCCAATATCAAAACCAGCGTCACAGCCCAACCCAGTTTCCATCTTGAAAAAGGCGGGACAGGCAAGGCAATCGGCCTGCCTATTTTCGGCGTACACCACCCGAACCGGGCCTCATATGGCGCTGGCGGAGCTTGTCCGTTAAAAGGCGGAGACTGGGGGCGCTACCCAAATACCAACAGCGGCTCAGGTTGGCCGACCAATTATGAAGAAGTCACGCCATTATGCGACTCGGTATTAGTTGATATTAAGTTCTATAGCAATCTTGACGGTAAAGACTGGAATGACTCGGCAAAATACCTTGCCAACGCAGGGGTAGGCACAAAATCGGTCAATTACAAATTGCAGCCCGGCCAATATGGTGTCTTCACTGATCCCTACAACACAAAGAACGGGAAGACAAACGCCGAGAGCAAGAGTGTTCCTGCTGAACTGGAAATCACATACCCATCAGTAGAGCCGCCAGTAAGCTATGTAATACCCACCACGAAAGTGGCTGGCAGGATGGTGCCATCAGAGGCAACCACCTGTCGCCCAGTCATACAAGCATCATTAACGAAGGAGTAAGAAAATGATTAATTTCAAGCATAAATTGATCACGTTATCGGTTCTCTGTTTCACCATGCTGGTCGCAAATATCAGCCATGCCGAGCAGAATACCAATAAAACAAGTGAAGAGGCCTATGCCGAAACTGGCCCGGCAAAAGCAGCCAAAGAGTCGGCCGGCTTCCTGGATAACCTGGACAGGGAAACGTTGTTTGGCGGTAAATTCAGCTCGTGGTTTGAGCTGGCGTCTGATTACGTTTTCCGCGGCGAATCGGAAACGAATGACGGCAAGATACCATCAATCAAAGTAGCGGTTACCTGGACGCATCCTAGCGGTGTCTATTTGGGTTACTACGGCGCCAACAATTTATTCCCTGGCAACGATTCCGAAGGCAACAACCCAAAAATCAATGCATTATGGGGGCCTTATGCAGGATATTCAGTCAAGGATATTGGCGGAACCGGTATTAATTACAACGGCATGTTCTTTCAGTACATCTACCCAGGTGACAGCAACTCGAATTACCTGGAAATGTTTAACTACCTGGATAAGCAATTCGGCTCAGTCAACATGAAACTGGAGTACTCCCCCACCCTGACGGACTGGTTTGGCGTCAAGAATCTGCAATCACATAACGTTGCCATTCATCCCAGCTGGTCAGCCCCCTATGGATTTACGGTTTCAGGAGGTGTCGGTTATCAGTTCTTTGACAGCAAGGGTACAAAATATGACCTGGACGGCAATGGCAAAGAACAGCTGAACTGGATGCACTGGAATGTGGGCGTAAGCCGCAATGTATTCGGTTACAAAGTTGACCTGCGCTACCACGATACCGACATCAAAAAAGGCGAACACGATTTCTACGGCTACAGCTCCAATCACCAGATTGTAGACAGTAGGTTTGTATTTGGCGTTTCAAAATCCTTTTGATAACGCAATATTAATCTTTATTACCGCTCTCCAAAGAAAACTAGTCTAAATACAGGCGTTTTCTTTCTTTACGCCCCTCTCCCAAAGAGGGGCTTTTTTATTGCAATACCATCAAGTATCTTTGCACGACAAGTGGCTCCGGCTCCATCACCGTTTAAAAATTCATATCAATCATTGGATAAATTATTTATTGGTGTATATTTAAACTTCACTCTGCATTCTGGTTATAGTCAGGAGATTGCTATGAAAACATTGCAACAGTTACTGGATAACAAAAAATACAAAGAAGTGATCTCAATTGCACCGCACCGCCCGGTGTTCGATGCGCTGGTCATTCTGGCAGAATACCAGATCGGCGCACTGGTAGTGCTTGAGGGCGAGAAACTGGCTGGTATCTTTTCGGAACGCGATTACGCACGCGAGGTCATCCTTAAAGGCCGCTCATCAAAAACAACGCATATTACCGATGTGATGACGCATGACGTAGTGTGCGCCAGCCCTGAAGATACCGTTGAACAGGCCATGACATTGATGACAACCAGGAACTTCCGTCACCTGCCGGTCATGAAAGACGGCAAAGTGATCGGAGTGCTGTCACTGAGCGACCTTGCAAAAGAAACCATTGATTACCAGCAGCGCCTGATCAAGGAACTGCAAACATATATCCAGCGTTGATTTCACAATCTGCAATACAAAAAAGGGAGCACAAGCTCCCTTTCTTTGTAAATCAGCTTAAGCCGGATTACAGATACTTAACCACCATCGCATTATTCAAATCACCGGCGGCAATCGGCAAACGTACAAAGTAACCACTGCCTGATGCTTCCTGGATCGGCTCACCCTTTTTGTTAAACATGGCTTCAACCAATACATCCTGGTTACCGCTTGGATGTATCACCTGCAGACGGTCACCTATGCCAAACTTGTTACGCGCCTCTATATCCGCCAGGCCTTTTTCAGCATCATAGGCAACCACATCACCCACATACAGGCTGCGGTTCGAGCTAGAGTACCCCTGCTTGTAATTCTGGTGCTCCGCCGTATGATGACGCTGATAAAAACCATCGGTATAGCCGCGGTTAGCCAGGTTCTCCAGGTCACCCAGCAGGCTCCAGTCAAACGGGCGGCCTGCAAGCGCATCATCAATCGCCTTGCGGTAATTCTGGCAGGTACGTGCCACGTAGTAACGTGATTTTGTGCGCCCTTCGATTTTCAGCGAATCCACGCCCATCTTGATCAGGCGCTCTACGTGCTCGATCGCACGCAGGTCTTTGCTGTTCATGATATAAGTGCCGTGCTCGTCTTCTTCAATCGGCAACAGCTCGCCGGGACGGCCTTTTTCTTCGATCAGGTAAACCTTGTCTGCCAACGGATGACGCGGCAGGCTGCCACAGCCGGACAGGCTGGATTTCTCCATTTCAGCCTTGAAATCAAATTCATCAAGGCGAATCACGCCGGCCGCATCTTCAGACGCGTCATGCACTTTGTAATCCCAGCGGCAGCTGTTGGTACAGGTGCCCTGGTTAGGGTCACGCTGGTTAAAATAGCCGGACAGCAGGCAGCGGCCTGAATAAGCGATACACAACGCGCCGTGCACGAAAACTTCCAGCTCCATCTCCGGGCAGCGCTGGCGGATGTCTTCAATTTCATCCAGCGATAATTCACGCGACAGGATCACGCGCGTCAAACCCAAACTCTGCCAGAATTTAACCGTGGCATAGTTGACAGTGTTCGCCTGTACAGAGAGATGCACCGGCATCTCCGGCCATTTCTCGCGCACCATCATGATCAGGCCAGGGTCAGACATGATCAGCGCATCCGGGCGCATGGCGATTACCGGCTCCATATCCGCCATGTAAGTTTTCACTTTAGCGTTATGCGGTGCGATATTGCTGGCAACGAAGAATTTTTTGCCACGCGCATGCGCCTCGTTAATGCCGATTTCCAGGTTGGCCATCGAAAAATCGTTATTGCGCGCGCGCAGGCTGTAACGCGGCTGACCGGCATAAATCGCATCCGCGCCGTAATCAAATGCCGTACGCATACGGTCCAGGTCGCCCGCCGGGGCTAATAATTCAGGTATTTTCATTGTTTACTCAAAGTCTAAAAATATTATTAGCCGCAGATGAACGTTGATAAACGCAGATACGTTGTCAAGTTACCAGCAACCTATACCATTTACCTATATGGTGAAAATATCAGGTTTTATCTGTGTGTATCTGTGTTCATCTGCGGCTAATGATTATTCACCAATAATTTTCACCAGGACGCGCTTCTTGCGGCGGCCATCGAACTCACCGTAAAAAATCTGTTCCCACGGGCCAAAATCAAGCTGGCCATCGGTAATCGCCACCACGACCTCACGCCCCATCACCTGGCGTTTCATGTGTGCATCGGCGTTGTCTTCGCCGGTATCGTTATGGCGATAGCTGCTTACCGGCTCGTGCGGGGCAAGGCGTTCCAGCCATTGTGTATAATCGTGGTGCAAACCGCGTTCGTCATCGTTGATGAACACGCTGGCGGTGATATGCATGGCATTGACCAGCACAAAACCTTCACGCACGCCACTTTCGCGCAGGCATTCACGCACCTGCTCGGTGATGCGTATGAACGCTACGCGTGTAGGCGGGTTGAACCACAGTTCTTTACGATAACTTTTCATAAAATACTCCTTAATTTGAATGTGGTAATTTTAACACCTGATCGCCCAGTCACAAAAAAGGCCTCACAAGGAGGCCTTTTTTCATGACTTGAACAGCTTTAACCTTTTACATCCAGGTGCTGGGTAAAGGTTTTGCCCTCATTATCGGTCGCGGTCACTTCCAGCGCACCCGGCGCATCAGGCGTAAAGTTGAATTTAAAGTATGGGTCTTCACTGGTACCCACGCCTACATCTACAGTCATCAGCGGTTTGCCGTTATAAGTGAATGCCGCTTTATTAATGTAAAAAGCCGGCACATAACCCTGCGATACCAAATCACGCTGCAAGCCGGTACGCATGACATGCCTGATATTGAAAGTTGCAGCCACAGGGCTGCCGAACTTCACCGGCGCATCAACATGCAGCTTGATCTTGCCTGCCGCAGCACGCACTGCCGCTTCATCGTTCTCTACCGTGCCTCCACAGCCGCCGGCAGCGCGAATTTCACGTTTAGCCATATAGAGTTTGCCATCGGCTGCTTCTCCCACCAGGCGTACGAATGAATCTGTCTCCATGCGGATACGCGTCGCCAGTTGAAAATTACCCAGCATATCGGTTAGATTGTAAATCGCCGCGAGCTGGATCGGGTTTGCATCCACCAGCACATAAATCTTCTTGATATCAACACCGTTAGCGGCTGCCTTGTCATAACTGAAAGTAACCGGCACCTGCGCCCCGCTTTCAGCACGGCGCGGCGCTTCTATCTTGATAAACTCAACTTCCTGAATGTCGCGCTTGGCAAAAAAGGCTTCTTTCACCACCGGCCATAATTTAGGATCAGCCTCGGCAAAAGCCTGGCCTGCAAATGCCAACAAAACACCGGTCATCAACAAGCATTTTAACAACCGGGACTGTGTCTGTTTACTCATAAATCCGCTCCAAAACTTTATTGACAAGACTTTATTGATATAAATGACTTAAATTATCGATAAGACAGAAAAACTAGTGACCAGGTTCGATTACCTGGGGCCGCACTTTGAAATACTTTACGCTTTTTCATTTTCCAGATGAAAAAATAATTCAATACCGTTGCCGACAGGATCTTTAAAATTGATCTGCTTGACATTCAGCACGGGCAGATCCCGTATTGTATATTCGACATTGTGTTTTTGAAGGTGCGCTTCTGTTGCCGCGATATCGGTACAGGTAAAAGAGATATGATCCAGCGTGGTCAGCACATCAACCAGCGGCTCGCCTTCACCGCGATACTCAGCCAGGTGCACCACGGCATTGGCTGCGTTCTCATCAATGTATAACCAGAAACCCCTGCTGGTAAAGCCCTCGCGCGGCCCGACTTTCAAGCCCACGACATCGCAGTAAAAGTCCTTGAGTTTGAGCATCGTCTCATAAGGCGTGCGCAAATTAACGTGATTAAGTTCGGTGATCGGCATTTTATTTAGGCAAGGCCTCAGTCATCATATTCAAAAACAGGCTCACATCTTTTCCTACTACAGCTTCATAATCTGCGCCGGCTGTCATCTCAATATCATCAGACGCCATTGTAGAATGTGCCGCACCCACTGCCCCAGAGGTCGCAGCAATCACATCCCCGGTTGCCAGTCCTGCCAGCGCCTTGAACAAGCCGCCCGATGCCCGTTTGGTTGTCTGCCCGGTAGAAGCGGCAACAGGCGTTCCCTTTTCGGCCACGCGATTCGGCAATATCACCGTTTTTGCCAGAGAATAGGTTGCCATTTTATTACCTGG
The DNA here is from genome assembly GCF_000799735.1 of Methylotenera sp. G11. NCBI lineage: Bacteria > Pseudomonadati > Pseudomonadota > Betaproteobacteria > Nitrosomonadales > Methylophilaceae > Methylotenera > Methylotenera sp. G11. The sequence goes on from NZ_JUHH01000001.1 coordinate 1,524,115, forward strand.
CGCAAACACCTGCATCCCGGTGCCCCTGATACTTATCCCGTTCTGGGGTTTATCCTCATAGCCGGAACTCCAATAAAAACGCACTCCGTCAAATCGTGCAAAATTGACTTTCAGGCGCAGCTGAATGATATTGGCCTGCAAGGCATCAGCAGACTTGAAGCCAGGACCGAATTCAGGCATGAATTTGGAATACACATCAGGTGAAGTATCTTTGGCCGTAGCAATCACACTCGCGTTGTCTTCCTGCCCTTTTTCATCCTTATCTTCACCGATCTTGGAAAGATCGCCAAAAAGAATCTCACCCGCAACACCTCTTTCACGATGCACCGGAGGCTGGTTCACTTTGGCGAATTTTTCCTTATACCCCGTCTCCAGCAATACTGTTGGCGGCAGCACCTCATAGCCCAGCTTTTTCAGTTGTTCAACAAAGGCCGCATAGGATTTATCTGCGATTGCCTGGAACTGCTCATCTTTCACCCCTTTAAGGTAATAGATTTTTTCTGTGCTCGAGGCTAAACCCGCACCTGAACCGGCATTCTTGGTAACCGCTTTTTGTTCGGTTGCGAACTCCATCTGAAAACCTGCAATGACCACTTTTTTACTGGCAGTCTCAACGGGCGCCGGATCCTTGGCAAGCAAGCCTTCGGGCTTGAAGGCTTCTTTAAAGTTGGCCGCTTTGTCAGAACTATCGGTGACCTCTACCGGCTTGGCCGGCCCCTTGATCATATCGAACAAATTGGCATGCGCGACTGAAGCATGAGCAACGAACACCATTGCCAACAAAGTCATCACGGAAGAATTGCATTTGCGAACCAAGATAAACCTCCTAAAAAAGCACCTTAATCACTACTCATAATAATGCAATTCACGATGCGCTGACCAGGCTCAAACTCGCAGTCGGTACGATTAGTACGGCAAGAGCCTGCAACAATGCCAGCACAAAGCGAGTGCATTTTATGCAGCCGGATTTTGTGAGCGCACGCGTATATGCAACTCACGCAGCTGTTTCTCATCCACTTCATTCGGCGCATTGGTCATCAAGCACTGCGCGCGCTGTGTTTTAGGGAATGCGATCACATCACGGATAGACTCGGCACCCGCCATTAAAGTCACCAGACGATCCAGGCCGAAAGCCAGGCCGCCGTGCGGAGGTGCGCCGTATTGCAGTGCGTCGAGTAGGAAGCCGAATTTCTCCTGCGCTTCTTCCTTGCTGATCTTCAATGCATCAAACACTTTGGACTGCACGTCCTGTTTGTGGATACGCACTGAACCGCCGCCGACTTCCCAGCCGTTCAGCACCATGTCGTAAGCTTTTGACAGTGCGGCGCCCGGATTGCTGGTCAGGAAATCTTCATGGCCATCTTTAGGTGCCGTGAACGGATGGTGCAAGGCCACCCAGCGGCCTGCATCTTCGTCATGTTCAAACATCGGGAAATCAACCACCCACAATGGCGCCCATGCCCGGCCATCCACATGGCCTTTGTCATGACCGACTTTGAGGCGCAGCGCACCCAGAGCTTCATTCACCACTTTAGCTTTGTCTGCGCCAAAGAACACGATGTCACCATTCTGTGCGCCTGTGCGCTCGATAATGGCGCGCAAAGCATTCTCATGGATGTTTTTTACAATCGGGCTTTGCAGGCCTTCTTCATTCAGTTTGGTGATGTCATTGATCTTGATGTAAGCCAAGCCTTTGGCGCCGTAGATTTTCACGAACTCGGTATAAGCATCGATTTCTGAACGGCTGATTGCAGCGCCGTTCGGCACGCGCAACGCAGCAACACGGCCACCCGCCATATTGGCAGCACCTGCGAACACTTTGAAATCCACATCTTTCATCACATCTGAAAGTTCAGTGATTTCAAGCGTCACGCGCATGTCCGGCTTGTCTGAACCGTATCTGTTCATGGCTTCTGCAAACGGCATGCGCGGGAATTTAGCCGGCAAGTCTACATCCTGCACTTTTTTCAGCATCTGGCGGATCATTTCTTCCACCAGGTCCATGATATCGTTTTCTTCCATGAACGAAGTTTCAATGTCCACCTGCGTGAATTCAGGCTGACGGTCTGCACGCAAATCTTCATCACGGAAACACTTGGTGATCTGGAAGTAACGGTCAAAGCCTGACACCATCAGCAGCTGCTTGAACAACTGCGGTGATTGCGGCAACGCAAAGAACATGCCGTGATGCACGCGGCTAGGCACCAGGTAGTCACGCGCACCTTCAGGGGTTGAGCGTGTCAGCATCGGCGTTTCAACTTCAATGAAACCGTTGGTATCCAGATAGTCACGCAATGTTTTCGCAACGCGATAACGCAGCATCAGGTTCTTCTGCATGGTTGGACGGCGCAGGTCGATATAGCGGTGCTCCAGGCGCACGGTTTCCGTAAGGTTCTCATCGTCCAGCATGAATGGCGGCGTGAGCGAGGCATTCAGCACTTCGATCTCGGTGGCCAGCATTTCCACTTCACCGGTAGGCAAGTTAGGATTTACGGTACCCTCAGGGCGCGCACGTACTTTACATACCACTTTCAATACAAACTCACTGCGCACGGTTTCTGCAATCGCAAAAGCGTCTTTGGTATCCGGGTCGATCACGATCTGCGCCAGGCCTTCACGGTCACGCAAGTCGATAAAAATCACACCACCGTGGTCACGGCGACGATGCGCCCAGCCACATAGCGTTACGGTTTGACCAATGTGTTCGCGGTTTAAATGGCCGCAGTAATGTGTACGCATCATAATTGTGTTTACTATTTATTTATTGAGTTAAAAGTTTAGGTAATTTGTTTGCCGGTGCAACGACACCCATGGAGATGATGTATTTAAGCGCTTCATCTACGCTCATTTCCAGTTCTATCACATCGGCTTTAGGCATCATCAGAAAGTAACCACCGGTTGGGTTAGGGGTAGTCGGCACAAACACGCTGACGTAATCGCCATGCAGATGATTAGCCACATCGCCGCCGGGCGTGCCGGTCAGGAAAGCAATCGTCCATGCGCCTTCACGCGGGAACTGCACCAGCACGGCTTTACGGAATGCATTGCCGGAATCGGAGAACAGCGTATCCGAAACCTGCTTGACGCTGGAGTAGATCGACTTCACGACGGGCAGGCGCTGGAGCAGCTTTTCCCAAAGTGAAATGATCTGCATACCGAAAAAATTGGTTGCGATGATGCCGGTCGTCAGCACGATAGCAAAAGTCAGGATCACGCCGAAGCCGGGAATATCGCGGCCGAACAGGGTATGCGGATGCCATTGCTCAGGCAGCAGCAACAGGCTTTGGTCCATCATGCCGATCAATGATTTGAGCACCCAGATGGTAATCACCAGGGGAACCAGAACCAGCAAGCCTGTTATCAGATATTTTTTCATAAAAAATGCGTTCGCTAGTGGCAGGCGCAACCGGTACCGCAGGCAGCAGGTGCTGCGCTAGATTCCGGAGCCGGCTCAGGCTTTTTTGCGCTGTTACCGCCTTTAAAATCGGTTGCATACCAGCCACTGCCGGTGAGTTGGAAACTAGGTGCGGAAACCTGCTTGGCAAAACTCTCTTTACCGCATTGCGGACAAGCTTCTACCTGCGCCGCGCTGATCTTGCGCATCACCTCGGCTTTATGACCGCAGCTGCTGCATTGATAATCGTAAATAGGCATTTAAATCCTCCTTACACAAATATGTTGAACAACATGAAATTATACCCGAATACCGTAAAAGCATTCAGCAGGCTTAGTTATCGTCATCCTGCTGGTTCTGAAAACGCCTTTTCCTGACGCTCTCCGCCAGCATATCCAAAAGCTCTACCGTATCATCCCAGCCCAGGCAGCCGTCGGTGATCGATTTACCGTATTCCAGTGCGCAGCCCGGTTCATGATCCTGCCGGCCTTCATTCAGGTGCGACTCGATCATCAGCCCGATGATGCGATCATCCCCCGCATTCAGCTGCTCTGCCACATTTGCCGCGACGTTCTTCTGCAGCTTGTACTGGCGCTGACTATTCGCATGTGAGCAGTCCACCATCACTTTGGCATTCAGGCCTGACTGCGCCAGCTCCTTGGCTACCGCTTCAATATTCTCTGCATCGTAGTTAGGTGTCTTGCCGCCGCGCAGGATCACATGGCAATCTTCATTGCCGGTCGTTGAAATAATCGCCGAACGGCCATCCTTGGTCACGGATAAAAAGTGGTGCGGGCTGGCAGCGGCCTTGATTGCATCAACCGCAATGCGGATATTGCCATCCGTACCGTTTTTGAAACCCACTGGGCACGACAAACCCGAAGCCAGCTCACGATGGATCTGCGATTCAGTGGTGCGCGCACCAATCGCACCCCAGCTCACCAGGTCAGCCGTATATTGTGGCGTAATGGTGTCCAGAAACTCGGTTGCAGCAGGCAGACCCAGCTCATTCACCTCAAGCAGGAAACGCCGCGCCAGATCGAGCCCCTCGTTAATATCGAAACTGCCATTCAGGTGCGGATCGTTGATGAGGCCTTTCCAGCCCACTGTCGTGCGTGGTTTTTCGAAATAAACGCGCATCACGATCAGCAACTCGTTGCTATGCTTGCGCGATTGCGTCAGCAGGCGTTTTGCATATTCGATACCTGCATCATAATCATGGATAGAACAAGGCCCGATCACTACCAGCAGGCGATCATTCGCACTGTGCAGAATGCGGTGTATCTCGCTGCGTGCTTTGACAATGCGATCCACGGTAGCCTTGCTCGGCTCAAGCTTCTCCAGCAGCACAGAAGGCGGAGTCAACTCCTTGATTTCGATAATACGCACATCGTCAGTAATAATTTTTTGGCTAGGGCTCATTTAGGTAACTCGTTGAATGCGCAAAATAAAAGAAACGCAAAAAACAAAGCCCGTATAGAGCGGGCTTTGTTTTAATAATTGTCTAATTATACTGCGATAGCAATCAAAACGGTATATCGTCCTCAAAATCATCAAAACCTGAGCCGGCCGCAGCCGGTTTTGGCGCAGACTGCGCCGGCGCAGTCCTGGCCTGACCCTGGCTTGGCGGTGCCTGGTTGTAATCGTCCATACCGCCCTGATCCATACCGCCATCGTAGCTGGCATTTGAACCGCCGCCATCACGGCCGCCCAGCATCTGCATCTGGTCAGCAATGATTTCCGTTGTGTAACGGTCCTGACCTTCCTTGGTTTGCCATTTACGTGTCTGCAGGCGGCCTTCCACATATACCGGGCGGCCTTTTTTAAGGTACTCGCCGGCAATCTCAGCCAGTTTGCGATACATCACGATATTATGCCACTCGGTACGCTCCTGTTTGGCGCCGGATTTATCTTTCCAGCTATCAGTTGTCGCAATACTGAAATTACATACAGCTTCACCATTCGGCATATAGCGCACTTCCGGATCCCGCCCCAGATTGCCTACCAATATTACTTTATTCACTGATGCCATATTTATCCCTTCAACAATTGATACACTTGGGCGTCATCCCAATCATGCGATTTATCTAATTTCAATATTACCGTGCGCTCCTGTGGCAGCACCGCAGCTTCAACCACACCCGCACACGCCAGCAGCCTGCCCCTGATCGCATTCGCTTCGGCAGCCGTCATGCCGTCAGCAGAGGCGTCCATCGTATACATCCTGGTTCTTACCGCCAATGGCGCCTGCATGGATGATGCAAATAATAGCCATAAAACCATCATTACACCACAAAATATAAATACGCTGGAAAAGCCATACGTATGCGACAGGTAGCCGCCAAGCGCACCACCGACAAAAATACCCAGGGACTGCGACGTATTATAAACCCCCATCGCGGTGCCTTTTGCCGCTGCCGGTGCAATTTTGCTGATCAATGACGGCAATGACGCTTCCAGCAGGTTAAATGCGATGAAATAGATGGTGAGTGAAGCAACGATACCCCAGAAATAAGATATTGAAACCGCGAACATGATCTGGGCAAGCAGCATGACCGCTACCGCCGTCACAAAAACCTGCTTCATTCTGGCTTGTTTTTCACCATAAATAATCGCAGGCACCATGAGCACGAATGCAGCCACGACAACCGGCAGGTAAATTTTCCAGTGCTGGCTTACGTCCATTGCGCTGGATTGGTTGATTGCAAAAGGCACAACGACAAACATGGCCATCTGCGCTGCATGCAAGGCAAATATGCCGTAATTCAAACGTAACAGCTGGGTATTTTTCAGTACGTCTTTCAGTTTCGCCGGAGCCGCGCTTGCGTCCGAGTGGTAATGGCTATCGACAGGGTCAGGCACCACATATTTCACCACCGCAATCGCAGCCAGCGTCAGTATGCCGGTCAGGAAAAAGATTCCCGGCACCCCGATCCAGTCATTCAGAATCGGACCTGCCACCAGTGAAAGCGCAAATGCGATACCTATGGTGCCGCCTATGGTTGCCATAGCCTTGGTGCGATGCTCATCACGCGTCAGGTCAGCCACCAGGGCGGTGACTACAGCCGAAACAGCACCGGCTCCCTGAATGGCACGCCCGATAATCACGCCTTCGATATTCATCGCCAGTGCTGCCACCATGCTGCCAAGGGCAAAGATACCCAGGCCGATATAAATCATCGGCTTGCGGCCATATTTGTCAGATGCCATGCCGAACGGCAATTGCAGCAATGCCTGCGTCAAGCCGTAAGCGCCCAGCGCCAAGCCCACCATCAGGCCGCTGGGCTTGTCCGGCAACGTTGACGCATAAATCGCGAAAATCGGCAGGATCAGAAACATGCCCAGCATGCGCAGGCCATAAATCGACGCCAGACTTAACGTGGCGCGCAGCTCTGCCGGAGTCATTTTTTCTGTAGTAATGATGTCTTCGACAACGCTGATTGTCGCAGATGTTGTATTGTGCAACGATGACATGAAAAATAATTAATCTTAATGCGTAAAAGTAGGTATATTAGCAGGTTGCCCCAATTTTTAGTAAATGCATGATGGATTTAAACCGATGGATCTGATTCGTATTCGCGGTGCGCGCACCCACAATTTAAAGAACATATCGCTGGATATTCCACGCAACCAGCTGGTAGTCATTACCGGCTTGTCTGGTTCCGGCAAGTCCTCACTGGCTTTTGATACACTGTACGCTGAGGGGCAGCGCCGTTATGTTGAATCACTCTCGGCATACGCCCGCCAGTTTCTGGCGCGTATGGATAAACCTGATGTCGATTTAATCGAAGGTTTATCTCCCGCCATCTCCATTGAGCAGAAATCCACCTCCCACAATCCGCGCTCCACCGTAGGCACGGTCACCGAGATCCATGATTACTTAAGGCTGCTATACGCGCGCGCCGGCGATCCGGAATGCCCGGAGCATGGCATCAAGCTGGAAGCGCAAACGGTAAGCCAGATGGTAGACAGCGTATTGGCGCTGCCTGAAGACACCAGGCTCATGATACTGGCGCCGGTTGTATCCAACCGCAAGGGCGAGCAGATTGATTTATTTGAAGAACTGAAAGCACAAGGTTTCGTGCGTCTGCGCGTAGACGGCAAGATTTATGAAGTCGATGCGTTGCCGCAACTGGCAAAAACCACCAAACATAACGTAGATGTCGTGGTTGACCGTATCAAAGTCAAAGCGGATATGAAGCAGCGTATCGCGGAATCATTTGAAACCGCCCTGCGTTTGGCCGAAGGCAAAGCGATTGCCTTGGAAATGGATACTGAAAAAGAGCATTTATTCTCAGCCAAATTCTCATGCCCGGTTTGTGACTACTCACTTGCCGAATTAGAGCCGCGCCTGTTCTCGTTTAACAACCCGATGGGTGCCTGCCCGAAATGCGACGGCCTCGGAAACATCAACTTTTTTGACCCGAAACGCGTAGTTGCATTTCCGCATCTGTCACTGGCCGCAGGCGCGATCAAAGGCTGGGACAGACGCAACCAGTTTTATTTCCAGATGCTGTCCAGCCTGGCAGCACACTACGACTTTGACCTGGACACGACCTTTGAAAAACTGCCGGAAAACATCCAGCATATCCTGCTGCACGGCAGCGGCAAAGAAGAAGTGGCTTTCAAATACCTCAATGAACGCGGCTTGTTCTACCAGAAAACGCACAGCTTCGAAGGCATTTTAAACAACCTGCAAAGACGCTATCACGAAACAGACTCGCAGACCGTGCGCGAAGAACTTGCAAAATACCTGAATTCACAAAGCTGCCCGGATTGCGTCGGCACACGCTTACGCAAAGAAGCTCGCCACGTAAAAGTGGGCAACAAGAACATTCACCAGGTATGTGAAGTGCCGCTGAAGCAAGCGCTCACCTTCTTTGAGAATATAGAACTGACAGGCGCAAAACTTGCCATCGCCGATAAAATCGTTAAAGAGATCAGCAACCGCCTCAAGTTCCTGACCAACGTAGGCCTGGAATATCTGTCACTATCGCGCTCCGCTGAAACCCTGTCCGGCGGCGAGGCGCAGCGTATTCGTCTCGCTTCGCAGATCGGCAGCGGTCTGACGGGCGTCATGTACGTGCTGGATGAGCCATCCATCGGCTTGCACCAGCGCGATAATGACCGACTGCTAGACACGCTCAAGCGCCTGCGCGACATCGGCAACAGTGTCATTGTGGTGGAGCATGACCAGGATGCGATCATGGAAGCGGATTATGTCGTGGATATCGGCCCGGGCGCCGGCGAACATGGCGGCCGTATCGTGGCGGAAGGCACGCCACAGCAGATCAAAGACAACCCGAACTCGGTCACTGGTGAATACCTGAGCGGAAAACGCCAGATTACTTACAACAAAAAACGCACCTCCCCTGACCCTGCACGCTGGATGAAACTCACCCACGCAACAGGCAACAACCTGAAAGACGTCACCCTGAAGCTGCCGGTTGGCCTGCTCAGCTGCATTACCGGCGTCTCCGGCAGCGGCAAGTCCACACTGATCAATGACACGCTATATAGGATCGTTGCCCACCACTTGTACGGCAGCAGTACCGAACCTGCACCTTATGGTGAAATGAACGGCCTGGAGTTTTTTGACAAGGTCGTCGACGTAGACCAGAGCCCGATCGGGCGTACGCCACGTTCCAACCCGGCAACCTACACCGGCCTGTTTACGCCGATACGCGATCTATTCGCCAGCGTGCCGGAAAGCCGCGCACGCGGTTACGGCCCGGGGCGCTACTCATTTAACGTAAAGGGCGGGCGCTGTGAGGCGTGCCAGGGTGACGGTGTGATTCGCGTTGAAATGCACTTCCTGCCTGATGTATACGTACCTTGCGATGTGTGTAAAGGCCAGCGCTACAACCGTGAAACTTTGGAAATTCAGTTCAAAGGCAAAAACATCCACGAAATTTTAGGCATGACGGTTGAACAGGCGCACGCGTTTTTCAGCGCACAGCCGGTGATTGCACGCAAACTGCAGACTTTACTGGATGTTGGCTTAGGCTACATTACCCTGGGCCAGAGCGCCACAACACTTTCAGGCGGCGAGGCACAGCGCGTGAAACTGGCGCTGGAACTGAGCAAACGAGACACCGGGCGCACCTTGTATATTCTGGATGAACCGACCACCGGCCTTCACTTTGCTGACATACAGCTGTTACTGGACGTGATTCACAGACTGCGCGATGCTGGCAACACCATCGTGATTATTGAACATAATCTGGATGTGATTAAAACCGCAGACTGGATTGTAGACATGGGTCCCGAAGGCGGTGATGGCGGCGGCACCATCATCGCCGAAGGCACGCCGGAACAGGTCGCGCAAAATGAAGTGAGTTACACGGCGAAATATTTGCGGGCTATGCTGTAGAAAACCTGCTCTTGATTTGACACCGACTATGATTTGCCAATATGAAAATTGATAAAAAATATAGCCCTGTCTTATTTGCATTCTTCATGTCACTGCTGATGGCGCTGATCATGTCCGGGGTTCTCACCGCTTTGTTTTCAGGGTTTAACCAGCAGTTTTTTGCACAATGGATGCGCGCATTTATCCATGCCTGGCCAATCGCATTTCCAGCCATATTCATCGTAGCGCCGGTGGTCAGAAAAATTGTGGGCGCAATCACCAAAGAAGAATAGATACGCTCACTTCGGCACCGCCACCATGTGCATTCTTGCCTGTATGGTCGCTGTACGACGGCTCAGGTAACGCGTATATTGGTGCGTATCATAAAACCGCGGATTGGGAATCATTGCCGCAAGCCTTGCCGCCTGCCCGGCGCCGAGTTTGGATGCGCTGGTTTTATAATAATGCCGCGCCGCAGCTTCTGCACCGAACACACCATTACCCCACTCGATCACATTCAGGTAAATTTCCAGAATACGGCGTTTGCTGAGCATTTTTTCCAGCATCAGCGTAATGACGGCTTCCTGCGCCTTGCGCCAGGGTGTGCGCTTTGTTGATAAAAACAGGTTCTTTGCCAGCTGCTGGCTGATCGTGGACCCGCCGGCAACAATCTTGCCTTTCTTCAGGTTTTTCTCGTAGGCTTTTTGAATGCCTTCCCAATCAAACCCTTCATGTTCAAGAAACTTGGCATCCTCAGAAGCGATCACTGCCCGCTTCAGGTGAATAGAGATCTTTTCGTAATCAACCCACTTATATTTCAACTCGGCATCCGGGCGTTTCACCTGGATAATCTCCAGGCGATCCTCCATGAATGCACTTGAATGCGGGTTGAATTTAATCCACCAGCAGATATGCAGGAATATCCAGATTTGATACAGCACGATAAATGCCAACAGCAATGCCAGGCCGCGCTTGATATAGCCGCTTTTAGTCAAAGGCCTGGCACCGGGCCGCTGATTCAACAGCCAGTCGTTCAAAAAACTCCTGAGCATTTACAGGGCCCTTACCATTGCAATGACCGGCTGCGTTTCCGGCCGTATGCCACGCCAGTACGCAAAGGCCTCAGCCGCCTGCTCTACAAGCATACCCAAGCCATCCACAACCTGTGCACCATGATTGCGCGCCTGTTTCATAAAAGGCGTTTCCCTGCCGTACATCATGTCATAAGCCAGGCAGCCCTCGGCAAAAACCGTATCCGGAACGGGTAATGCCGTATCCGTCAATCCGGTAGAGGTCGCATTGATCACAATATCAAACTGCTGGTTTTTTAAACCCTCAAAAGTAGTTGCCTTGGCCTGGCGAGATTCATGGTGCGACTTGCTCACGACATTTTCCGCTTTCTGCAATGTGCGATTCGCCACTACCAGCAACCCCGGGCACTCGGCAAGCAGCGGCTGGAACACGCCTTCAGCAGCGCCACCTGCACCCAGCAGCAATACACGCTTACCGCTGATTGCAGTGTCAAGATTGCGGGTAATATCGCGGATCAAACCATCTCCATCCGTGTTATTGCCGTATATGCCATTTGCGGTAAATGAGATCGTATTGACTGCGCCGGCTGACTTTGCCTGCTCAGTGTGAAAGTCACACAGCGCAAATGCCTCGAACTTGAACGGCACCGTAACATTCACCCCTTTATAGCCTTTTGCGATCAGGTCTCGAATCGTGTCTGCAAAACCATCCAGGGGGGCTAACACACGCTCATAAGTCATATCCTGCCGGGTTTGCCTTGCAAAGGCCTCGTGTATCATCGGTGATTTGCTGTGTGCGACAGGGTTGCCAATCACGGCGTATTGATCAACCATCATTAATTAGTCCACGGCAAACCGGCTCGTTTCCAGCCATTAATCAGCGTGCGCTGCTTGTCCGCATTAGCTTCGCCCTCAAACCCTTCAAGGGTGTTATAGGCCTGTGAAAACCCCAGAGATGCCGCTACCGCTGCGGCGTTATGTGAGCGCCCGCCTGTACGGCATAGAAAGATCAGCACAGAATCCTGATCGCACTGATGGCGATCAAGCTCAGCGGCTAATTGCTTTGCAAAATCCGCATTCGCCACCATGCCGGGATAAAATGCCCACTCCACATTGATGGCGCCGGGTACACGCCCGACCAGTTCAAGTTCAGCTTTGGTACGCACATCCACCAGTAATGCCTTAGGGTCAGCCTGCAGAACCTCAAAAGCCTCTTTCGGGGTAAGAGCGCCCGCGTAAGGTAAATTCTTCTCTGCAGCACGATTTTGTGCCAAAGCCAAAACTTCTGACGGATTACTCATCACATTGTCCTTCTTAAAAGTTATAATTCTGTCTTTACGAATTTTAAAAGTATAGCCTTAAAACCCGCAAAATATTCACGCACACCAAGCGCTCCATATTGGTGCGCAAATTTGCGTAATGCACCAATATGGAGCAAAAATCATTGCGACACTTAGCACATGCTCACAAATCCGCATGGGTTTAATGCTTTTGAGATTGGCACGTTTCCTGCTACTCTACTGAGTTAAATTTAATTGATTTTTATAGTTTTACTTACACTTTAATTTAAACCACACCATCCTAGGAGATTCTAAATGTCAGTGGCTAATGTAATGAAAATGGTAAAAGAAAACGACATCAAATTTGTCGATTTTCGTTTTACAGACACTCGCGGTAAGGAACAACACGTCACTGTGCCTGTTTCTCACTTCAATGAAGACAAGTTTACAGAAGGTCACGCTTTTGATGGCTCATCAATCGGCGGCTGGAAAGGCATCCAAGCATCAGACATGCAATTGATGCCTGATCCTTCAACAGCCAACATCGATCCGTTCATGGACGAGCCTACACTGATCCTGACATGCGACGTAGTTGACCCTACCGATGGCAAAGGTTACGACCGTGACCCACGTTCACTGGCAAAACGCGCTGAAGCCTACCTGAAATCAACTGGACTGGGTGACACTGCTTACTTCGGTCCAGAGCCAGAGTTCTTCATTTTTGACAGCATTCAATGGGAAGTTGCAATGAGCGGCTGCTCAGTACGCATCAACTCAGAAGAAGGTGCATGGGCATCAAACGAGAAATTCGAAGGCGGCAACACTGGCCACCGTCCTGGCGTTAAAGGCGGTTATTTCCCAGTGCCTCCTGTCGATTCATTGCATGATATCCGCTCAGCAATGTGTTCAACATTAGAAGCGATGGGCGTGCCTGTTGAAGTGCACCACCACGAAGTTGCGACTGCCGGCCAATGCGAAATCGGTACTAAATTCAGCACCTTGGTTCAACGTGCTGACTGGACCCAAATCCAGAAATACGTGATCCTGAACACAGCGCACGCTTACGGCAAAACAGCTACATTCATGCCAAAACCATTCGCTGGCGATAACGGCAGCGGCATGCACGTACACCAATCAGTATGGAAAGATGGCAAGAACCTGTTCGCAGGCAACGGCTACGCCGGCTTGAGCGAGTTCGCACTTTACTACATCGGCGGTATCATCAAACACGCCCGTGCATTGAACGCGATCACAAACCCAGGCACCAACTCATACAAACGTCTGGTTCCACACTTTGAGGCACCGGTTAAACTGGCTTACTCAGCTAAAAACCGTTCAGCTTCAATCCGTATCCCATTCGTACATTCTGACAAGGCACGCCGCGTTGAAGCGCGTTTCCCGGATCCTATCGCTAACCCATACCTGGCATTCTCTGCATTGCTGATGGCTGGCTTAGACGGCGTACAGAACAAGATCCACCCAGGTGAGCCAGCAACAAAAGACCTGTACCATCTGCCACCAGAAGAAGACGCGCAAATCCCAACAGTTTGCTCATCATTAGAGCAAGCTTTAGAAGCTTTGGATAAAGACCGTGAGTTCCTGACTCGTGGCGGCGTGTTTACCGATGACTGGATCAATGCATACATCGACCTGAAAATGGAAGAAGTCAACAAAGTGCGTATTACTCCGCACCCAGCTGAATTTAGCCTGTACTACTCATGCTAAGCTGCATTCACTAGCAAATAAAAAAGGGCGAGTTTCTCGCCCTTTTTTATTGCCTGCTGCTTACGGTCAACGAATACAAGCCAGAATCGTTCTAAAAACTGATGTGGCATGCCTCACCGACAGGCAATACAGCCGCTGACTTTATTGCCTAATCCGCTCAACTCTAATAAACTAAGCCCATGAAAAAACACTTATTTTTGTTGCTGATCTCCCTTACCGTCCCAACCGCAGCAGTTGCCGAAATTTACAAACATGTAGATGCCGATGGTCGCGTCACCTATTCCAACATCAAATCCAAAGGCGCGACACGGCTGGAAATCGACCCGGATGCGAGCAATATCAGCAATGACCGCGCTAAAACAAAAAGCGGCTCCACCAGTAAACGCACTGCCACACCGGATGGCTTCCCGCGTGTAGATAAAGACATGCAGAACCAACGCGACGGCAAGCGCAGAAGTATCCTCCAGAACGAACTGGATGCCGAAAAAGCAGCGCTGGAAGAAGCTAAAAAGGCCTATTCCGAAGGCGAATCCAATCCTGAAGTTTACCGGACAGCCAACGGACAGACCTTCCGCAATGTGCCGAAATTTGATGAAAAAATGAAATCACTCAAAGAGAATGTGGATAACCACCAGAAGAATATCGAGCTACTGCAAAAAGAGCTGGATTCACTGCGTTAATCTGAGGGTTTTGCAGGAATATTTCCAGCTAAAAAACCTGTCAATTCCGTCATTCCGGCCTGCGCCGGAATGGCGCTCTCTTGGTATTTTGATTAAAGCAGGGTTGATATTTGTTTCATACGATCCAATCAATCTATTTTTAAAATACCAATTGCCTAAAAACTACGTGCAAATAGCCCCTCTCAAAATATTATCCTTATCCAACCTTATCTGGCCTGGCTTTTGCTTTATTCATAGTATGATTACTGAAACTTCGAGTGCATTAATACTATGGTTCAAAAAACGCCAGACCATTTTGCCGGGTTAGAACATTTAGCGACAGCAATAATATTGCTCGATCACAACTGCCGCGTGGTTTACGTTAACCCCGGGGCCGAGATCATTTTTGCTTTCAGCGCCACTCAGATCATCGGGCTGCACATCGGTGATGTTTTCCCTAACTGCGATATCCTGATGATGGCAGTTAACAACGCCATTCAACAACAAAGCCCTTTCCGTGAACATGAGTTCAACATCAGCACACACCGCCATAACTCTTTTGCGGTTACCTGCACCGTCACGCCGATTGAATCACCTGCCGCCAGCCTGATCCTGGAATTTCAGCAGATGGATGCACAACTGCGCATTGCGCGTGAAGAACGCATGCTGATACAACAGCAGGCGAATGCCGAACTGCTGCGCAACCTTGCACATGAAATACGCAACCCGCTTGGCGGCCTGCGCGGTGCGGCCCAGTTGCTTGAACACGAACTACCCTCACCCAGCCTGCGTGAATATACGCAAGTCATCATCAAAGAGGCTGACCGTCTGCAGGCATTGATGGACAGGCTGCTGATTCCGCACCGGGTACCCAAATACCAGCCCACCAATATCCATGAAGTGCTGGAGCGCGTAAGAAGCCTGATACTGGCTGAATCCCCCCAGTCTGTCATCATCAGGCGCGATTATGACCTGAGCCTGCCGGAACTGATCGGCGACCGGGAAAAACTCATCCAGGCGGTGCTTAACATTGCGCGCAATGCCGTACAGGCAATGCAAACCCATAAAACACCAGGCAGCCAGATTACGTTCAAAACGCGTGCTGAACGGCAGGTAACGCTTGCCAGAAAGCGCTATCGCGTTGCAATCAAGCTGGAAATCATCGATAACGGCCCGGGCATCCCTGCGGATATACGCGACCGCATTTTCTATCCACTGGTTTCCGGCAGTGAAGGCGGTTCCGGCTTAGGCCTCACGCTGGCACAAACTTTCATCACCCAGCATCACGGCATGATTGAATGCATGAGTGAGCCAGGCAACACCTGTTTTACGATCCTGCTGCCGATAGAAACCAATGCCGTTAAAGCGGCAAGCTAATTGGCCAATGATTACAACCTGCATTACGACTTGCAAAGATACTCACTTTAAATAAGAGAACCATATGAAACCAATCTGGATTATTGATGACGACAAATCTATTCGCTGGGTTTTTGAAAAAGCGCTCGCACGCACTGATTTTGAGTTCAGGACTTTTTCTTCAATCGCGGAAGCGCTCAATGAACTGGATCATAACCAGCCACAGGTCGTGGTCAGCGACATTCGCATGCCCAATGGTTCCGGCCTGGATTTTCTAAGCGAGATCAAGCGCAGATACCCTGATATCCCAGTCATTATCATGACAGCCTACTCAGACCTGGAAAGCGCAGTGGCTGCATTCCAGGGTGGTGCATTCGAGTATCTGGCCAAACCGTTTGACGTTGACCAGGCCATAGACATCATTAAACGTGCCGTAGAAGAAAGCACCCGGCAAGCGACAGAAAGCTCCGCTGACAGCATCAGTGAAGAAACGCCGGAGATCATCGGTCAGGCGCCTTCCATGCAGGAGGTATTTCGCGCAATCGGCAGGTTAAGCCGCTCGCATGCCACGGTGCTGATCAACGGCGAATCAGGCAGCGGCAAGGAGCTGGTAGCCAGGGCGTTGCACCGGCACAGCCCGCGTGCCGACAAACCCTTTATTGCGATCAACACCGCGGCAATCCCTAAAGACTTATTGGAGTCCGAACTGTTCGGGCATGAGCGCGGCGCATTTACCGGTGCTGCGGCATCACGCCGCGGCCGCTTCGAGCAGGCTGATACCGGCTCCCTGTTTCTGGATGAGATCGGCGACATGCCGGCAGACCTGCAAACAAGGCTATTGCGGGTATTAAGTGACGGGCAGTTTTACCGCGTAGGCGGACACCAGCCGATCAAAGTCAACGTACGCATCATTGCCGCCACCCATCAGGATCTGGAGCAGCGCGTTAAGAACGGGCTGTTCCGTGAAGACCTTTTTCACCGGCTGAATGTGATCAGGTTACGCCTGCCGCCATTGCGAGAGCGTCGTGAAGACATTCCCCTGCTGATCAAGCATTTTCTGCAACACAGCGCCTCGGAACTTGGCGTGGAAGCCAAACAACCCTCTGTTGCCGCACTCAAATACCTGAGCGCCGTCAACTGGAGCGGCAATGTAAGGCAACTTGAAAATGTGTGTCACTGGCTCACAGTCATGGCACCGGGTCAAAATATCGACATTGCCGACCTGCCGCCGGAACTCAAGGAAGACACCGGCACCCCCGCCGGCAGCGCTTCATGGCAGGAAGCGCTGGCATCTGAGATTGCCGATGCACTTAACCGCGGTGAACAGAACGTCATGGAAACGCGCACACATACATTCGAGCGCATACTGATAGAAAAAGCGCTTGAACATACACACGGCCGACGCGTTGAAGCCGCAACCCAGCTCGGCATCGGCCGCAATACCTTAACGCGCAAAATACAGGAGCTAGGAATTGAAGAATAAATTGACATAAATCAGCCAATTAAATTGCTTTCTTGCGCATTTCATTTAAATATATTACATTGTATACATTGAAATACACATTAGGAGTATATGATGGAAAGCGCAGTTCTTACTTTAAGACTAAATGCAGATACTAAAAATAAATTAGATCAACTCGCCAATGCTACGCACCGCAGTAAATCTTTTCTGGCGGCCGAAGCCATCAGCCGTTATTTGGAACTAGAAGCCTGGCAGATTTCTGAGATTGAATCATCAATTAAAGAAGCTGATAACGGTGATTTTGCATCCTCCGAACAGCTATCAAAGTTAGCTAATAAATATGCAGGTTAAATGGTTAAAGCGAGCGCTGGATAATTTAGAAGATGAAGCCGAATACATCGCACAAGATAACCCTAAAGCAGCGCATGCTCTAGTGACACATGTATTCAATTCCGTTAATCAACTTACAATCTTTCCTAACCTAGGCAAAGCAGGACGTGTGTTCGGCACAAGGGAGCTTATTATCACGGACTTCCCTTACATCATACCGTACAGAGTTAAATCTGATGTGGTCGAGATACTGCGTGTTTTTCATACTTCTCGAAAATGGCCGAAACATCTATAAACACCCCAACATCACTTGTGAATATATATCAGAATGATGTCGTTGCAATGATTAACAGCCTGCTTCAGGCTGCAAACCGAGAATCGACTAAATGAATCTATACCCTACCGTTACTGTCATTGAAAATTTCTATGAAAACCCGGATGAAATCAGGAAATTCGCGCTGAAACAGAAATTCAGCTACTGCCACGAGTTAAAAGATATTGATTATGTTTACCCGGGATGCAGAACCAGGGAACTATTCGATCTGGACAAAAGCCTCTATGAAAAAGTCTGCAAGAAGCTGGTATCGGTCTTTCACAACACGCAGACTGACAATATGCGCTGGGCAATCTCAACAAGCTTCCAGGTAGTGGAAGCTAAATTCGAACGCGGTGTGCTGCATCAAGACCCCAACACTATTTTTGCCGGGGTCATTTATTTAACGCCAGACGCACCGATTACGGCTGGCACTTCATTATTCAAGCCAAATAAATCGTTTAGTGAAGAAAAATACCAGGCGGCATTAAAGCTGAACGATAAGAATTTCAGGGCTAACCTGCCTGTTTCCAGTGATTATCACAGCATGTTCGATGAAACGGTGCGTGTGAACAACATCTACAATACATTGATTATTTTCAATGCGCAGACCTATCACGCCGCCAATGATTTTTTTGGCGACAGCCTTGAAAACGGCAGAATGGCGCAAGTTTTCTTCATTAATAAGATAGATGCCATGCGGCATGATATTTTTCCGTTACAGCGGACTCAATCAATTAACATCTAAAGCACCTGTCACCTGACTCACCTTGATTCAACGTTATCACCATAACTCCGGTTTCAAGGTAAAATCGCGCTATATTTAATTCTTTAAAAAGAACTCCATGAAGCAATATACCCAACAGCAATTTAAATTCATTAATGAAAATTTCCAGCAAGGCCAGCGCGCAATGCAAATGGGTATGTTTGGACGTGCAGAAAAGTACTTTGCCGATATTATTAAAATCGCACCTGAAATTATCGAGGCACAGAATGCGCTGGCACTTACTTATGCCGCTACCAAGCAGCATGACAAAGCGGCTGCGCAATTCAAGGTTATTTTAAGGGCTAAGCCCAATGATGCACACACACACCATAATCTGGCCAACACGCTTTATGAACTCAGCCAGTTTGAGGAAGCGATCCAGCACTACCAGGCCGCACTCAAGATCAATCCAAACCTTGTAGATTCTAACATTCACTGCGGCATCGCTTACCGGGCAATCAAAAACTACGATGAGGCGATAAAATGTCTGCACCAAGCACTTAATCTAGATAAGAAAAGTGCCAGGGCATTTCACATTCTTGGTGTCATCTATGCAGAGCTCGATGATTACCCTCGCACATTAGAGTGCCTGCAAAATGCCTCTGGGTTAGCCCCAATGGACGCAGACATCAATATCAGTTATGCCGATATGCTTGCTAAGGTCGACCTGAACGGCAGCGCCGCAATCAAATACATGGATATCTGCAACAGGCACCCCAATCTATTAAAGGCATTTACATTGTTTGGCAAGCATCTCGTCAATATGCGCTATTACGACGAAGCACTGCAATGCTATGACCGCGCGCTACAATTAGGCGCTAACGGTATTGATACTTTAGACACTCTCGGTAAAATTTACCTGGGCATGGGCAACGTAGATGCTGCGATAGATAACTACAACAAAGCACTGGCAATTGAACCCAGCCGTTTATCTTCACTCATCGGTTTGGAACAGGCTTATCAAGATGACGGTAAGCTCGATAAAGCGATCAGCATTTGTGATGAAATCATAGCCACCCACGGTGACTCACCTAAAGGCTACCTGTTAAAGTCTGGAGTATTAAAATCGCAAGCCAATGATGGCATAGCTGAAAACCTGCTTAGGTTCATAAACCAAGATAATTTAGACGAATCTTTTATGGTAGATATCAATTTTGCCTTAGGCAAAATTTACGATGATCAAAAAAATTACAAGCAGGCATTTCATCATTATGCGCTAGCAAATTCAATTAAGAGCCAGAAGCTAAGCTATGATCGTGAAGAGTCTGAAGCTAGTTTCACAAAATTAATTGAAACTTACAACACGGATTTCTTTAAAAATCGTCAGACTTACGGTACTGACAGCAAGCTACCGATCCTGATTATCGGCATGCCACGCTCTGCCACAACACTGACCGAGCAGATCATATCCAGTCATCCCAGTGTACTGGGCGCTGGCGAAGTTGAGTTCTGGAGTGATACAGTCAACTCCTTGCATTACATACTAAACTCGAAGTCCAGCTATCCAGAATGCGTCCAGGACATGCTGCCTGCTCACGCGAAGGAAATCGCGGCGACGTATGAATCTACCCTGCTCAAGACTACAGGCGCCAGCGCGGCACCAGTACACATCACAGATAAAATGCCACATAATTTTATGAGTATTGGTTTAATTGCAACAATATTTCCAAATGCAAAAATCATTCATACCAAACGCGATCCTGTAGACACCTGTTTATCCATTTTTTTCCAGCACTTCAATGAGCATCACTCATACGCATTTGATCTTAGCAACCTGGGATTCTATTACAAACAATATGAACGTCTCATGCAGCACTGGCATACAGTACTGCCAGGCCGCATTATGGATATTCACTACGCAGATACCATTGCCGACCCGGAATACTGGACGCGTAAACTGATATCTCACATAGGGCTGGAATGGGACGATGCCTGTCTGGCACCACATAAACTGGAACGGTCCGTTAAAACACCATCACACTGGCAGGTCAGGCAGCCAATTTATAAAACCTCGGTTCAGCGCTGGAAAAATTATGAACCATATATACAGCCGCTGATAGATGCGCTAAATGTAAATACCAGGTAAACACCAGCCTATTCTGCCCTTAACACTCCATGAAGCTTGAGGTAATCCAGTATTGTATTGACACAGGATTCCAGCGAATCAACACCCGTGTTTACTATTAACTCTGGATTCACCGGCGCTTCATAGGGTGATGAAATACCTGTAAATTCTGCTATCTCGCCACACCTCGCTTTAGCATACAGGCCTTTCACATCACGTCGCTCGCATGCTTCCAAATCCGCATTACAGTAGATCTCAATAAACTCGCCATGCTTCACTAAGCTGCGCACACGCGCCCGGTCTGCAAGAAAAGGGGATATAAAAGCTGACAACGTGATCACGCCTGCTTCCAGAAACAACCTACTTAGTTCGCCTACTCGCCGTATATTCTCCTGCCGGTCATCTGCACTAAAACCGAGGTCGGCGCATAAACCATGGCGCACATTATCGCCATCTACCACAAACGTTCTGCAACCTAGCTCAAACAATGCCTTCTCAACTGCGTGCGCAAGTGTCGACTTGCCAGCGCCTGATAAACCG
Source organism: Methylotenera sp. G11 (assembly GCF_000799735.1). Classification (NCBI taxonomy): domain Bacteria; kingdom Pseudomonadati; phylum Pseudomonadota; class Betaproteobacteria; order Nitrosomonadales; family Methylophilaceae; genus Methylotenera; species Methylotenera sp. G11. Next base: position 1,545,388 of record NZ_JUHH01000001.1, read on the forward strand.
GTAAACCATAAGATTACACTTTTATGGCCGCTCTGCTGCTCACGGTGCTGCCTGCTGACCAGACCCTGCTGGTGAAAAATATTTTTGTTCATTGTCTTGTAATTATTGATTGATAGTGCACATTTTACAGCAATAAAAAAGCGGCACCCAAAGGTGCCGCTTTTAATTATGCTTCTAAATTATTACAGGGTAAACCCTGCTTTATCCTAGAAGAATAAGATCGCGCCCAGAGACACAGTTTTTGATTTACCGTCAAGTGAACCAACTTCTGTTTTAACATCTGAGTACTCAGCAACCAAGTTCAGGTGTTTTGTAACTGGGTGGTAAGCACCAACAGTCCACATTTTGTTTTCGTAATCATTGCCAGCCATTACGTCTGAAGCAGCACTGTTACCTTCAAGTTTTGATTTGCCGTATGCCAGACCCAATTTTGTACCAACTGTTGGGATTGTGTATGTACCTTGTACGTACCAGTCTTTAGAGTCACGACGTTTACCTAACGCATCGAAACCGTCACGCAGTTGCACTGTGGTACCGATACCTTTACCATCGTTGTAGTAACCTGTCAAGCCGAAGCCAGCCACGTTAACAGTAGCACCGATGTCGAATGCACGTGCAGTTTCATCACCGTTGTCGTTACCGTAGTAAGTCAGGTTTTTAACTTTTTGTGAGATCATAGATGCCCACACTTTACCTGATACATCGCCAGCCCACTCGTATGAAGCTTTAGCTTCGAATGCAGGTGATGAACCACCGCGTGAGCTGCTTGTTGAGCTGCCGAATACGCCTTGGTCAGTATATACGCCACCGTAGTAGAATGTGTTTTGGCCAACAGCTTGTGCATTCCAAGCTTGTGTTACACCCGCTGTGAATTGGAAGCCATTCCAGTTTGGTGATGTGTAAGCTACTTGTGATTTCCAGTCAGCATACACGAAACCTGTACCGATGCGGCCCAGTGTTGTTGTGTTACCAGCCAGTAAACCAGCACCTGAACCAACACCCAGCAATGTCATGTCGTTCAAGATAGCGTCTGAAGCGTAGATGCCCAGATCTTTACCTAACTTGATAGAACCCCATGATTTGTCACCGAATGTCAAGAATGCTTGACGGTTTTCTTGGTGAGCTGATTGTTTACCAGATTGTGTTGTTGAAGCACCTGGGTTGATGCTGATTGTGAAAGCAACATCCAAGTCGTTTTGACGTGTTTTACCTGAAACTGACAGGTAGTTTGGCAACAAACCAGTAGTGATGTTTGACTCAGTGCTTTCGCCTGTAGAGTTGCTACCGCCGAGTGTGTTAGCACCTTTCAAGTCACCTGATTGACGTGTAGATGTGTAGTAAGCGTTTACAACACCGCCGATGTCCAATGTCCAATCGCCAGCTGGAATGATGATACCAGCGTTAGCGCTTGAAGCTGCAGCAACTAATGCTGAAGCAACTGCTAATTTAATAGTTGTTTTCATATAAATCTCCTAAAAATTTATTGCTCTTATTACTTCGTAACCTCATCAGCTTTTTTCGTTATTGCTAACAAACAAATGAGAAAGTTTGCAAACTCCCTCAATGAACGATCAATTCATCAAGAAGGTAAGCGCTAGTATGCACAATGAAATCTGCGGATTCAACTTAAAATTGGCATTTTTGTCACAATTACTTACATTTGTTGTTATTTTGCAACAGGAGAAATCGTTGCATTGATACAACACAGCAGTAATGACGTTCAATAAAAGAACAACATCACTAGCAATATGGGCACCTGATACGGCATTTGCATACATTTCATTGCGCCGCTGATTGAAGGCCTTGCCAAACCTATTTAAGACTTACAGGTATTCTTCCACCGTGAACAGCTTGCGATGTTCACGGATTGCAAAGCGATCCGTCATGCCTGCAATGTAGTCCGCAACCGCGCGCGCTTTGTCTATCTCTGCATAGGCCTGGAACTCGCCCGGCAGCAGGCCTGTGTTATCAAAAAAAGCGGCAAACAGTTCACGCACGATACGCGCGGCTTTGGCGCTCATGCGATTGACTTTGTAATGGCGGTATAGATTTTTGTGCAGAAACTGCTTGAGCTTGAGGTTCTGCTCGGCAATACCGCTGCTGAAATTGATCAGCGGCGGCAGCCTGCGGATGTCGGCAAGGTTTTCCGGCTGGTGCAGGCCGATATTTTTTGCGCTCTGTTCGCATAAATCCACCACCAGGGTATTGATCATGCGGCGCACGGTTTCATTCACCAGCCGTTTCTGCTCCAGCCTGGGGTACAGCGCTTTTACCTCACTCAGCTTACAGGCGAACAAGTCCACTTTAGATAGCTGGTCTACCGTAATCAGCCCGGAGCGCAGGCCATCGTCAATATCATGATTGTTGTAAGCGATTTCATCCGCATGGTTCGTCAGCTGCGCTTCCAGGCTTGGGCTGGTTTTGTCGATAAAACGCCGGCCGACATCACCCAGCTGCCTGGCATTCTTGATCGAGCAGTGCTTGAGTATGCCTTCGCGCACCTCAAATGTGAGGTTCAGGCCGTCGAATTCGGCATAGCGCAGCTCCAGCTGCTCCACCACACGCAGCGATTGCATATTATGCTCAAAACCGCCGTAATCGCGCATGCAGTCATTCAGCGCATCCTGCCCGGCATGGCCGAACGGTGTATGCCCCAGGTCATGCGCCAGGGCGATGGCTTCGGTCAGGTCTTCGTGCAGCCTGAGGGTGCGCGCGATGCCCCGCGCCAATTGGGCGACCTCGATACTGTGGGTTAATCGGGTGCGGAACAGATCTCCTTCATGGTTCACAAAAACCTGGGTCTTGTATTCCAGCCGCCGAAACGCGGTAGAGTGAATGATGCGGTCACGGTCGCGCTGGAACGCATTGCGGGTAGACGAAGGCTGTTCGTCATAGACACGGCCGATGCTTTGTTCCGGGTTTGCGGCGTAAGGTGCAAGTTGCATATCATTCATCATTCAAACCCGGTTGTTGTTAAGTGAGCAAGACAGCTTTGTACGAATATCCTTAAGCCGGAAATTTATCAATTCCATACCCAAGCGCATTTTCCCTTGCCACTCAATGACAATTCACTTTGCCTGGATTCCGGCCTCCGCCGGAATGACGGTTTTTCTGATATTTTCAGCAAAATCAACGTACATGCCTGTTTCAGGCAAGCCTGTCTATAAAGATAAAGTAGCTCTGAGCTTGTCAGCGTCGTAGTCGCTGGTGATGACGGATTTACCGATACCCTGCTGCAGCACCAGCCGAATCTTGCCATCCGCCACTTTTTTATCCATCTGCATTAAATCGAGATATTTATCCGCACTCAGTTTCGGTGCATCCAGCGGTAACCGCGCTTTAGTCAGCAATGCATGGATACGCGCGACTTCAGCCGCATTCAGCCAGCCCATGCGCTGCGACAGGTCTGCCGCCATCATGGTGCCCGCGGCAACCGCTTCGCCGTGTAGCCACACGCCATAACCCATTGCATTTTCAATTGCATGACCAAAGGTATGGCCCAGGTTGAGCAAGGCACGTTCGCCGGTTTCGTGCTCATCGCGCGCGACGACTTCCGCTTTATTGCGGCATGAGCGGTAGATGGCTTCACTGATTGCATTTTCATCCAGTGCCATCAATGGCTCGATATGGGCTTCGAGCCAATCAAAAAATTCTGCATCACGGATCAGGCCGTATTTAATCACCTCGGCCATACCTGCCGACAGTTCGCGTGCCGGCAGCGTTTTTAATGTATCGATATCCGCCAGTACAACTTGCGGCTGGTAAAAAGCCCCTATCATGTTTTTACCGAGCGGATGGTTAATGCCGGTCTTGCCGCCTACAGATGAGTCTACCTGGGAGAGCAAGGTGGTTGGTATCTGGATAAACGGCACGCCGCGCAGGTAAGTTGCCGCGGCATAACCTGTCAAATCGCCGATCACGCCGCCGCCAAGCGCAATCAGGGTGGTGCTGCGCTCACAGCGATTCTGCAGCAGCACGTCATAAATCTTATTCAGCGTTTCCGTATTTTTATAGGCTTCACCATCCGGCAGGATGATCGGGATCACGCTGACGCCAGCCGCCTGCAGCGTCTGGGTCAGCTGGTCCAGGTACAGCGGCGCAACAGTCGTATTGGTCACAATGGCGACATGTTTGCGCTTCAAATGCGGCAATATCAAATTGGCATCAGTCAATAAATGGCGGCCAATGTGAATCGGGTAACTTCTGTTTGCTAAATCTACGTTAAGTGTCTGCATATCAATTAATCATCTGTTATCTGTTTATATTCTGTTTTTCTGCTCAGGCCTGCGCAGATTCCCGCAGCAGCAGCTGTTCTATATAACCGGTGATTTCAAGCGCGGACTGTGCACCGGTGTCTACAATATAATCGGCCAATTCGGTATAGATCGGGTCACGCGCTATATAGAGCTGCTCAAGTTTCTGCCTGGGATTCGCCCCCTGTAATAAAGGGCGGCTTTTGTCGTTACGCGTACGCTGGTAAAGGTCATGTACTTTTGCGCGCAGATAGATGATTTTACCGCTGTTTTTCAGGAACCGGCGGTTTTCCGGATTAAGCACGGCACCGCCGCCGGTGGCCACCACCGCATGGTCGAGCTGGCTAAGCTCCTCTATGGAGGCAGTTTCGCGTTTACGGAAGCCTTCTTCGCCTTCCAGCTCAAAAATAAGCGGAATCTTGACACCGGTCTTACGCTCGATCTCCACATCCGAGTCGTAAAACTCCCTGCCCAGCTGCTTTGCCAGCAGACGACCGATGGTCGTTTTTCCGGCACCCATGAGCCCGATAAAATAAATATTATTCAATTGTAAAACCCTTAATTTTTATCTGTTGCCAATATGCAATTCAGCAGCACATAAAACAAAATGCCCATCACTGTAATGATGGGCATTTTATGACAATCTGATGTTTCTGTCAGATTTTGCTTTTATTGCAGACTCATACGTTCATCCATGATTTTAGGCGTAATGAAGATCAGCAATTCGGTTTTATCTGTCGATAGTGATTTACGCTTGAACAGATTGCCCATGATAGGCAGGTCACCGAAGAACGGTATTTTTTCTACATCATTGCGGTCTTCCTGTTCATAGATGCCACCCAGGACCGCCGTTTCTCCGTTCGCCACCAGCACTTGCGTATTGATTGACTGCGTTTCAATCGCCGGCGCTTCAGTCAAACCGACACCGGTACGGATATATTGGCCAACCCGGTCTTTCTTGACTTCAAGATCCATGATGATCTTTTCATCAGGCGTGATCTGCGGCGTCACTTCCAGGCTCAGCACGGCGGGTTTGAACGTAATATTGGCGGCACCGCTGGCAGAACTCTGCAGGTATGGAATATCCGTACCTTGCGAGATCTTGGCCTTGCGCTGGTTTGCGGTAGTGATGCGCGGGCTGGAAACCACCTTGCCGCGCTTATCAGTCTCAAGCGCAGACAATTCCAGGTTCAGCAGCAATCCGGCTGACAGCCTGAACAGGGTAAACGCAAAGCTGCCGGCGCCTGCTTTAGTGACTGGCAGGTTCGACATCAGGTCAGGCAGGCCGTCACTGCTGGTTAAGGTGCTGTTAAGGTTATTAACTTTATCGCTGTAAATCGTATCTGTCAGGGCTGTCTGCGCTGTACCATTATGTGTACCCTGCGTAAGCGTGCTGGAGGTTAGCGTTGTCGGCCTGTTGCCTATAGTACCGCCTATCGTCGCGACGCTGCTGCCTGGCCTGCCGGTTTGTGTCACGCCAAAGCGCGCGCCCAGGTCCTTGCCGAATTTCTCATCGGCAATGACGAGGCGTGATTCAATCATCACCTGCTTCACAGGAACATCGGTCTTGTTGATGATGGCCTGCACCTGTTCCAGGTATTTAGGGATATCCTGCACAAAAACGGTATTCGTGCGCGGGTCAAGCACTGCACTGCCGCGTTTGGACAATATGCGCTGTTTAGGGTCGCTCAGGATATCCTTCAGCGCTTCTGCTTTCATGTAATTCAGTGTGAACACTTCGGTGCGCAATGGTTCTACGTCATCGATCTGCTGCTGGCTTTCAAACACCAGCTTTTCCTTGGCTGCCAGCTCTTCTGACGGGGCGACAAGAATCACATTGCCGTTCTTACGTTTATCAAGCCCTTTGCTCTGCATGATGATTTCCAGCGCCTGATCCCATGGCACATCTTTCAGGCGTAACGTCAGGTTGCCGGTTACGGTGTCACTGGTAATGATATTCAGGCCGGTAAAGTCGGCAATGACCTGCAGCACTGCACGCACTTCGATGTTCTGGAAATTGAGCGAAAGTTTCTCGCCGGCATAGCCAGGCTTGCTGCCGCGCACCAGTTTGTTCGGGTCATCCACGATCTGACGCACATCAATAATGAATTTTTTATCTGCCTGATAGGCTGAATGCTCCCAATTGCCTTTAGGCTCAATCACCATATGACCGTTTTTACCCTGCTTCATCGTATCGACATAGAGTACCGGGGTATTGAAATTAGTCACATTCAGGCGGCGCTGCAGGTTTGCAGGCACTTCTGTATTAATGAAATCGACTACAATCGTCTTGCCTTTCTGCTTGATGTTGATGCCCGCTGATGGGTCTGACAAGTCAACAATGATGCGGCCTTCGCCGTTTTTACCGCGCGCAAAGTCTACATTGTTAAGGGCGATGGGCTGGCTGCCAAGTTTAGGCTCGGAGAACCTGGTTTCCACCACTGACTCCGTTGCCGCTGCATTCGCCTGCAATGTGATCGTCACATCATTACCGTTTACACTGGTGTTGTAACCGACATTCTTAGACAAATTCAGCACCATGCGGGTACGTTCCTTGCCCTGCGCTAAAGTGACGCTTTTCAGCGCGCCCTGGTCTGCACCGATATTGCTTTTGCCTACGCCGTTAGAGACCTGAGGAAAGTCCAGCGCGATCCTGGCCGGATTGCTGAGCGTAAAGCCTGCCGGCGGGTTAGTCAGGGGCTGCGTTGTTTTCACATGAATAGTGACCCTGCCCCCTGGCAACGATGAAAAATCCACGCTTTCAATCTTATTGCCCGACGCGGATTGATCCTCAGCCAGCAATAAGCCTGAAAACATAGTCATGACAAGCAGCAAGACTGCCTGTAAAAATTTTGATATCAACATATTTGTTTTCATCGTTTCACCCTAAACCTCTTTTTTAAGACTGTATTAATACCCGCAGATCGTTTAAACATCGATACTTCAGGCTTATAAACCGTTCCGATTATTTTTTTATTCCTGCAAAGCCAAGTTTGAAGCGCGTTCTATCCAGTCACCTGATAGCTCATCCTGCACAATCTCATTCAATATGACTTCCCTATCGGTAATTTGCGTGACACGTCCGTAATTCTGTCCCACATAATTGCCGACCTTCACCTGCTGGACGACATTATCCGGGGTTTTAAGCAAGGCATAAATCAGCTTGTTCTTTGACAGCAGGCCAACATATTTCAAACTTTCAAGCGGATAGGCTTCCAAAGGTTCTTTAGGCCGGTTCAGGTTAGGCTGCAAGGCGCTTGACTTGTTCGCCGCCTTGCGCGCGCGGAATGGATCCACCAGGGTGCCGTCCGCGTTGTATTGCAATGCCGTATATGGCTTAACCTCGGGCAAAGGTTTGACCTGGGGCTTGATACCCTTGGCGGCATCCCGCATATACTGATCCAGGTCATCCCCTTCCTCACCACTGCAGGCAGCCAGGAGGACACCCAATACCAGAACCGGCAGAAGCCTGAAGCTACCGAACTGTACCTGCCTAAGATTCAAACATTGTTTCACTTAATCAGCCTTTCTTACCAGATTTTGCTTTGGCTTCTTTTTCAGCTTTCAGAGCTTTCTGCTTCGCAGCGATCTCCTCTGCGTCCAGATATCGATAGGTTTTCGCCACAGCTTCCATCACCAGCATATTGCCTGCACCGGCAGCCTTGGCATCAGCCGGCTTGCTATCCTTGCCGCTGCCTTGAGGCACCACGGCAACATTGCTGATCGTAACGATACGGGACAGCCTGGAAATGTCTGACGCAAAAGCGCCCAGGTCATGATAAGTGCCCACCACCTTGATTGCGATCGGCATTTCGGCATAGAACTCGGCTTGCGTTTCGCTGCCGGGCTTGAACAACTCGAACTCCAGCCCCCTGCTCAGTCCGGCCTGGTTAATGTCAGTGAGCAGCCCATCAATCTGCGACTTATCCGGCAGCTGCCTTAACAGCGCACCAAAAGTTTTCTCGATCTCGACCATCTGCGCACGGTAAGCTTCCAGATTGATTGCCTGGCTCTTTTTGGCAAGGAACACATCCCTTAATTGCTGTTCTTTGGCTTTTTCCTGATCCAGCGTCTCAAGTGCAGGGCTCAGCAGGAAGTAATACCCCAATGCCAGCAGCAGCACAAAAACAACCGCAAGCAGCACAGCCTTGACCGGCATAGGCAAGTTACCGGCATTCTTGATATCAATATTATTGAAATCTTCTAATTTCATGGCTTGCCCCCTTCTACTGCCTTGCCTTTTGTTGCATCAGCCTCTTCTTCCACCTGCGGGGCTTTCAGCTTTACCGTAAGGGTAAACACATTCTGTTTCTGCCCGTTTGCCGTGACAGCTTTGATTTCAACCAGCCCCGGCGCTTCCAGCCAGGCAGAAGCATTGTAGTTGCGCACCAGCGTAGCCACCCTGGCATTGGTGTCTGCAACCCCTTCAAGGGTAATCAGGTCGCCTACCTGCTTAATGCTCTTGAAATACATGCCTTCAGGCAATTGGCGGCTCAGCTCATCAAACACAATCACGGCCTGGCTGCGGTTGGTTTGCAGGTTCTCAACAACCTGCTTGCGTTCCAGCATGGCGCTGATCTGGTCCTTGAGGTCCTGGATGTCCTTGATTTCCTTATCCAGCTTCACAATCGCTGCATCCAGCCTTGCGTTCCGCTCAGTCTGGGAATCAATTTTGGCATTGATCACGGTATAAGCCATAAACACGATGGTGCTCGCCACAATCGCGGTAAAAGCTGCCATCAGGCCGAATTGACGCTGCCTGGCCTCTCTTCTGATTTGCCGGTGCGGGAGTAAATTGACGCGTATCATATCTCTATACCTCGCATTGCAAGTCCACAAGCTATCAGAAGGGCTGGTGCATCAACGGGAAGCTGCTGCGATTTCACCCTGGATCCCATTGCCATGCTGTGGAATGGGTTTGCGATTACGGTATGCACCTGGGTGCGATCCTGCACGGTCACTTCAATTTCAGGAATCGATGCGCAACCACCCGCCAGTACGATGTGGTCTACATGGTGGTATTGTGTTGAGCTGGTAAAGAACTGCTGCGCCCTGGCCACTTCTGTCGCAAGCAGCTGCACAAACGGCTGCAACACTTCACTTTCATAACTTTCGGGCAACCCGCCCCTGCGCTTGGAAATTTCCGCCTCTTCAATCGACAAACCGAACCGGCGCTGTATTTCCTGCGTAAGCTGATTGCCGCCAAAACTCTGCTCACGTGCATAGACCGGCTTGTTGTCATGCAGAACATTAATATGCATCATGGTGGCGCCGATATCCACGATCATCACGGTCTGCTCATTACCGGAATCAGGCAATTGCACCGACACCAGCGTATAGGCCGCCTCAGTCGCATACGAATCCACATCCATGACAATGACTTTCAGGCCGGCGACTTCCGCAGCGGCCACGCGGTCTTCGATTTTTTCCTTACGCGCGGCAACGATCAGCACTTCCACTTCTTCTTCCGGATTACTGGGCGCGGGTCCCAGTATCTGAAAGTCAATATTCACTTCATCCAGGGGGAACGGAATGTATTGATTAGCCTCACCCTCGACTTGCGCTTCCATGTCTTCTTCACGCAGGCCGGCTTCCATGATGACTTTCTTGCTGATGACGGCAGATGACGGCAAGGCAAGCGCGGCGTTCTTCTCACGGGTGCCCAGCAGCCTGAACGCCTGCCTGATGGCATCTGCGACCTTCTCCAGGTCTGCCACATTGCCGTCGATTACCGCTTCCGGCACCATAGGCGCAATGGCATACCCTTCCAGCTTGTAACCGCCACGACTGTCCCCAGACAACTCTACTATCTTCACTGAAGTGGAGCTGACATCAATACCAATAAGCGGAGGAGTTTTTTCTGTAAAAAGACTGAATTTCAAAATGAAATTCCTTTTCTAATTTCGTTAGTTACGAACATTTCTAATAATTTACATTAAATCCTAGCAACAAGTTTAAACCCTGTAAAGCAATTTCTTGTTTAATAAATTTAGTCATTTATACGCCACATTAAATTCACATGGAGGCTTCAGGCAATTTATAATGGCCGGATTGTATTTATTTAAATCCAGGAAACACGGAATTAAATCGGCGAGCAGGATGAACTACAGCCGTACCGGGCGTGTCCGTAGAGCATATATGCAAAAAGCGCGCACAACGCAGCAATCTGCCCGCATGGATAGCTAATTCCGCACTTCCTCAATGAAGAAATAAAACGACTCATGATACTGAACAAATGGTGGCACTATCTCGTAATGACCGCGATTGTCGGCAGCTTGTCCGTGCTGGCACTGATAGGCCTTGCCGCTGCGCTGATCTATCCTACCCTGCCTTCACTGGAAGCGCTGACCGACTACCAGCCGAAACTGCCGCTGCGGGTTTATTCCGAAGATGGCTACCTGATTGACGAATTTGGCGAAGAGCGCCGCGCTTACATCAAGATAGAACAGGTGCCGCAGAATATGAAAGATGCCGTGCTGGCGATTGAGGACCGACGCTTCTACCAGCATAGCGGTGTTGATTTCAAAGGCATCCTGCGTGCGATCAGGAACAACATCACCGGCAGGAGCCATGAAGGCGCCAGCACCATTACCATGCAGGTAGCCAAGAACTTTTTCACCACCCCCAATGGCAAGCGCACCATCATTACCAAGATCAACGAGGCGATGCTCGCTTTAAAAATCGAGCATACCTTGAATAAAGATAAAATCCTGGAGCTCTACATCAACCAGATTTATCTTGGCCAGCGCGCTTATGGATTTGCCGCAGCAGCACAGGTGTACTATGGAAAGCCATTGGATAAACTCAACCTTGCCGAATCTGCATTGCTTGCAGGTTTGCCTAAAGCACCTTCCGGCTACAATCCTTTCGTCAACCCCAAGCGCGCGATCACGCGTCAGCAGGAAGTCCTGCGCGATATGTACCGCTTCGGGTTCATCAAAGAACCGGTTTACCAGGCAGCCTTGAAGCAACCGTTGCGGTTTAAGGCATCAAAACAGGCGCGCGACCTGGCGGCAGACTATGTTGCGGAAATTGTACGCGAAAGCCTGTATGCACAATATCAGGATGACATCTACAGCAGCGGCCTGCGCGTTTACACTACGATACGCAAAGCCAACCAGGAGGCCGCCAATGCCGCCATCAGGGAAGGCGTTCTAGACTACGATTCACGCCACGGTTTCCGCGGCCCCGAAAAAACACTCAATCTTGCCAAGATTCTTGCTGAGAACCCATCCGACGGCCTGAACGAGGCGCTGGATGATTTTGATGAATCCAACGGTTTCATCCCGGCAATTGTGACCAGCCTGTCAGCCAAATCCGTGCATGTTCACACAAAATACGGTGATGATATTGAAATCAAAGGCAAGGGGCTGGCACTGGTTGCAAGGACGCTGAGCCAGAAAGACCCTGAGAAGGTTTTATTAAAAGCCGGTTCCGTGATCCGGGTCACCAGAAGCGCCGGCCAGAAAGACAGCGACGGCTGGAGGATCGTGCAGATGCCGCAGGTTGAGTCTGCCCTGATTGCATTAGACCCTGAATCCGGCGCAGTCCGCGCCTTGGTGGGCGGGTTCGACTTCAACCGCAACAAGTTCAACCATGTCACTCAGGCATGGCGCCAGCCAGGCTCAAGTTTCAAACCTTTCATCTACTCCGCAGCACTGGAAAAAGGTTTTACGCCGGCCTCCATCGTGGAGGACAGCCCACTGAACTTCTCAGCAAAAGAAACCGGCGAAAAAGCCTGGTCACCGCGTAATTTCGACAACACATTCGAGGGCCCGATACGTTTGAGGCAAGCCCTGACCAAATCAAAGAACCTGGTTTCGATCCGGGTGATACAGGCAATAGGACCAAGTTACGCACAGGACTACATCACCCGCTTCGGCTTTGCGGCCAAAGACCATCCGGCTTATCTCACCATGGCACTGGGCGCAGGTTCGGTAACCCCCTGGCAGATGGCAACAGCCTACGCCGTGTTTGCAAACGGGGGCTACCGCGTCAAACCCAACCTGATCACTAAAATCGTAGACCAGCAAGGCAAAGTCCTGGCAGAAACCAAATTCGTTAAAGCCGGCCAAGGCGCCCCCCGAGTCATTGATGCCCGCAACGCCTTTATCATGAATTCCATGATGCAGGATGTCATCAGGCGCGGCACTGCGACCCGGGCACTGCAACTGGGCCGCAATGACCTGGCCGGCAAGACCGGTACCACCAATGACCATTATGACGCCTGGTTTGCCGGATACAACCCGAAACAGGTGGCGATCGCCTGGGTCGGCTATGACAAGCCGCGCGCACTGGGCGGCAGCGAGACCGGCGGCGCTGCCGCACTGCCTATCTGGATCAAGTACATGGCAACCGCCTTAAGAGGCATGCCGGATGTGGAGCCGGTGGTTCCCGATGGCATCATGGCGCTCAGGGTCGACCCGGTGACCGGCGTACGTGCAGACAATGACGAAAACGGCATTTACGAATACTTCTATCATGAAAATCCACCGCCCGAAATCGAAGAACAGCTGCCGTCATTGTTTGATGGCCTGGAAAACCCGGAAGACACCTCCTTGAGTCAGGCACAGAAGTTATTGCAGCCTGAAATCGTATTGCCGCCTAAACCGGCAGCGGCCAAACCAGCGGAAAGCCAATCAAGAACTACGGAAATTGCACCCAGAAACCCACTGAATGCACATTAAGGTGCGCACTAAGGAATCAGTTGCAGCACTACCGGCGTATGGTCAGACGGGCGCTCGAGCTTGCGTGGCGCCTTGTCTATATATGCCTCGGCACAGCGTGATCTAAGCGCGTCGCTGACCAGGATATGGTCGATGCGCATTCCCAGGTCACGCCGGAAACCTGCCATGCGGTAATCCCACCAGCTGAAGCTCTTTTCCGGCTGGTCGAACAAACGAAAACTATCATGCAGGCCAAGCTGGATCAGCTGCCGGAATGCCTCGCGCTCCGGCGGGGATACCAGCACCTGCCCCACCCACGCGGCCGGGTCATGGCAGTCACGGTCTTCCGGTGCGATATTATAGTCGCCCAGCAGCAATAGCCTGGGGTGTGCAAGCAGCTCGGCTTTCAGCCAGTCATGCAGGGCATCCAGCCAGCGCAGCTTGTATTGATATTTTTCGGAGTCCAGCGCCTGCCCATTCGGGATATAAGCGCAGACCACACGCACATCACCGATGTCTGCGGCAATCACACGCTGCTGGTCATCGGCAAAACCCGGAATATTGCGCTGAACATTGGTGAGGGGATGTCGGCTGAGAATCGCTACCCCGTTATAGGTTTTCTGCCCGATATGCACCGCCTCGTAACCGGCTTCTTTTAATGCAGTGTAAGGAAACTTGCCATCTTCCTGCTTGGTTTCCTGCAGGCAAAGCACATCCGGCTGGGCTGCCTTCAGCCAATCCAGCACGTGCGGCAACCTCACGTTTAAAGAGTTAACATTCCAGGTAGCAAATTTCAAAACGGAAACCTCGGTAATTAATTATTCGTTAAAAATATTTTTTAGCCACAGATAAACACAGATCAACACGGATAAAAAAACCTAATTCAACGCTAGTAAGCCCTAATTTCGCCTTGCTTCTCAAAGTGAATCTCTGGGTTTTATCTGTGTGTATCTGTGTTTATCTGCGGCTAAATCAGGTTTTGATTTTTAACACTTTAAGCAATCATGCCACTGTGTCTCAGCAGGGCATCAATGCTTGGCTCGCGGCCACGGAATGCGGCAAACGATTCCATCGCGGAACGGGAGCCGCCTTTTGCCAGGATTTCCTGCCAGTAGCGCTGACCGGCCTCCCTCGATAGCACGCCGTCTTCCTCAAACATGCTGTAAACATCGGCAGACAGCACCTCGGCCCATTTATAGCTGTAGTAACCGGCAGCATAACCGCCCGAAAACACATGCGTGAAGTTATGCGGAAAGCGGTTCCATTTAGGCGGACGCACCACAGCGACTTCATCGCGCACAGACTCAATCAGGTCAAGCGCAGTCGTTGCCCCATGCGGGTCAAACTCGCTGTGCAGGCGAATATCAAACAGGGAGAACTCGATCTGGCGCACAGTCTGCATACCGGCCTGGAAGTTCTTTGCTGCCACCATCTTGTCAAAAAGCGAACGCGGCAATTGCTCACCGGTATCCACATGCGCCGTCATGTTGCGCAGCACTTCCCATTCCCAGCAGAAGTTTTCCATGAACTGGCTTGGCAACTCTACCGCATCCCACTCCACACCCTTAATGCCGGATACGCTGTAATCATCCACTTCCGTGAGCATGTGGTGCAGGCCGTGGCCAAACTCATGGAACATGGTCAGCACTTCATCATGCGTGAACAAGGCAGGTTTGCCGCCGACCGGCGCAGAGAAGTTACAGGTCAGATAGGCAACCGGCCTGGTCAGGCCGCCGGCTGATTTACGGCGCGTGATGGCTTCATCCATCCAGGCGCCGCCACGCTTGTTGTTGCGCGCATACAAATCCAGATAGAACTGGCCGATCAACTCGCCCTGCTCATCCTTGATATCGTAAAAACTTGCATCTTCGTGCCACACCGGCGCATCAGAACGGCTCACATGAATGCCGAAAATGGTTTCCACGACCTTGAACAAACCTGCCAGCACTTTATGCTCAGGAAAATACTGCTTCACTTCCTGGTCTGAAAACGCATATTTATCTTCACGCAGCTTCTCGGAAACATAGGACACATCCCAGGCTTGCATGTCAGTGATGCCAAGTTTGGCAGCGTATTCATCCAGCTCTATTTTATCCCGCAGCGCAAACGGCTTCGCCCTGGCGGCCAGGTCCTTGAGGAAAGACTCCACATGCTGCGCCGAGTCAGCCATTTTTGTCGCGATGGAAAGCTCTGCATAGTTATCAAAGCCGAGCAATTGTGCAGCTTCGTGCCGCAACTTGAGTATCTGCGCAATGACAGGCGTGTTATCCCACTCCGGTTTTGCGAACTCGGAAGCCCGGGTAGCGTAGGCACGGTAAAGCGTTTCACGTAATTCACGGTTATCTGCATATTGCAGTACCGGCAAATAGGACGGGAAATGCAAGGTGAATTTCCAGCCGGTCTTATCTTCCGCTTTTGCCGCATCGGCAGCGGCCTGCAGCACATCCTGTGGTATACCTTGCAAGGTTTTTGCGTCGTGTACGTACAAAGCATAATCATTGGTGGCATCCAGCACGTTTTCCTCGAATTTGGAGGAAAGTTTGGACAGCTCTTCCTGAATCTCCTTGAAACGCGCTTTCTGGCCGGCTGGCAACTCCGCACCGCCCAGACGGAAATCGCGCAATTCATTCTCAACGATTTTTTTCTGCGCCACCGTCAGCGTTTCAAACGCCTGGCTATTGCGCAAAGTGCGGAATTTGGCGTACAGGCGCTCATCCTGCCCCAGGTCCGCGTAAAAGTCCGTGAGTTTCGACAGGTTCTCATTGTAGGCCTCACGCAGCTCCGGGCTGTTCACGACCGCATTGATATGACCGACCTGCGACCATGCACGCGACAGGCGTTCTTCCATATCTTCCAGCTTGCTGGCGAAGTTATCCCAGGTCACGGCACCGTCACCCACGCTGCCATCAGCCGTGGCAAGCGCTTCGACTGTTTTTCTGGCATCTGCCAGCAGGCTGTCGATCGCCGGGGAAACATGCTCGGCTTTTACCTCATTGAATTTGGGTAAACCTGCAAAATGCAGAAGCGGATTATTTTCTGATTGTGAAATAGACACTGCGCGGAATCTTTCTGTTTAAAAACAAATGGGTCAAAGGTCTGGTGGGTTAAACGTCTAGTTGATTAAACGCAAGGTGAGCGGGTAACGGTAATACTCACCTTTACTGCTTGATATGGCGGCAATAATGCAGAAAACAATATTGAATACCCAAATCAGCCCCAATAATAAAAATCCGACCAATATGAAAACCAGCACATAAGCTGCAAACTGCGCCAGCAGCAGCGTGATCTGGAAGTTCAGGGCTTCTTTGGCCTGCGCTGCAATGTATTCACTGTCATTTTTCTTCAATAGCCACACCACTAATGACGGGATGAACGAAAACAATATGCCGCCCAGGTGGGTAATCGTCACAATGTTTTTATCGTCGTTGCTGGGCACAGTAATTTCAGTGGACATGTTTAAACCTTTTAAAGTCTGCAGTTAATAGCGAATGATGGGTTCAGCAAGCCGCAACGGCCATGAACCAGCTGCTATAAAGCCAGTGGTTAGTTGAGATTGATTTTATTGACTACAAGTTCAATTTTGTCAGAATCCGTCAAGCCAAGCACCTTGCGCGCCTGTCCGGACAGCTCGCTCAACTGGCTATGCAGAACCTGCTGCTTGATGCTTAGCACATGTGACGGGTGCATGGAGAACTGGCGCAAGCCCATTCCCAGCAACAGCTTGGTCAGCTTGGCATCACCCGCCATTTCACCGCATACGGAAACGGCTTTGCCCTGCTTTGCACCTGCTTTGATCGTCATGGAGATCAGCTTCAGCACTGATGGATGCATAGGGTTATACAGATGTGCTACAGCATCATCGGTACGGTCTATCGCCAATGTATATTGAATCAGGTCGTTAGTACCGATGGACAGGAAATCCAGCTCGTCGGCAAAAGCTTCGGCATTGATCGCCGCAGCCGGGATTTCGATCATGCCGCCAAGCTCGACGTTTTCATCGAACGGGATGTTTTCCTTACGCAGGCTTGCCTTGGCACGTTCAAGAAATACTTTCGTCTGGCGCAATTCCGAAAGCATGCACAGCATCGGGATCAGGATCTTGATTTTTCCGTAATGAGATGCCCGCAGCAATGCACGCAGCTGGGTATGGAAAATCTGCGGCTCGGACAGGCACAGGCGGATCGCCCGCAGCCCCAGTGCCGGGTTGGGTGAGTTCACCACCGTATCGGCATTCATCTGCTTATCCGCCCCCAGGTCCAGGGTGCGGATAGTGACTGGCGCGCCTTTCATGGCTTCTGCCACTGATTTATAAGCCTCGAACTGCTCTTCTTCATTCGGCATATCATGCCGGTTCATGAACAGGAACTCGGTACGGTACAGCCCGATGCCGGTCGCGCCGGAAGCCTTGACCGCTGCCACGTCTTCCGGCAGTTCGATATTGGCCATCAGCTCTATGGCCGTGCCGTCTATGGTCAGCGCTTTGGTGGTTTTGATGCGTTGCAGCTTTTGCTGCTCAAGTTCCCACTGTTCCTGCTTTAATTTGTACTCATCCAGAATCTCTTTGGATGGATTAACGATGACAACGCCCAGGTCACCATCAACAATGATGAGTTCACCATCATTGATCAGGTCACGCGCACGCTGCAACGCGACAATAGAAGGGATATTGAGGCTGCGTGCCAGGATCGCCGTATGCGAGGTTGCGCCGCCCACATCCGTGATGAACGCCGCGAACTGGTGCTGCTTGAATTGAATGGCATCCGCAGGGGAAACATCATGCGCAACCAGGATCAGTTTACGCTCCTGATGCAAGGCGCTGTTCTGCTGCTCGGTACTGAGCTGCGCCTGATGGCCAAGCAGCACCTTGATGATACGCTCAACAACCTGAATGACATCCTGCTTGCGTTCACGCAGGTAGCTGTCTTCAATCTGCTCGAACTGGTCGACAATGTCGTCCATCTGCAGCTTGATGGCCCACTCGGCATTGCATTGTTCATTCCTGATGATATTTTTAGGCACTTCAGACAGTGACTTGTCTTCCAGCATCAGCAAGTGTGTACCGATGAACGCAGCCAGCTCTGCCGGCGCATTCTTGCGCAGGCTGCCCTTGATCTGCGCCAGATCCTGCTTAACGGTGGTGATTGCGTTGCTGAAACGCTTTACTTCATCGTCAATCAAATGTTTGGGCAGCTGGTAATGCACCACTTCCAGCAATGCATTGGAAAGCAGGTGCGCATGGCCGATCGCAATGCCGCTGGAAACGCCTACACCATGAATACTGAAACTGGTCATTCGCCTTCGCCGAAGTAATTTTCAATCAACGCCGTCAATGCCTCGATCGCCTCAGCTTCATCGGCACCGCTGGCCTCCAGGGTAACAATCGCGCCTTTTGCCGCCGCCAGCATCATCACGCCCATGATGCTCTTGGCATTGACGCGGCGCCCATTGCGCTCAATCCACACCTCACTGGCAAACTTGCTGGCAGTTTGCGTGAGCTTGGTCGAGGCGCGGGCATGCAGACCCAGTTTGTTAATAATTTCCAGTTGCTTGCTAATCATATCAATCTGAATCCTGTTATTTAACGGAGCCTTGCTCGAAGCGCTCACAGCTTTCACGGTCAAACGCCACGACGCCTTCACGGCCTCCGCTCAAGGCTTTATCAACCAGCACCGGCAAAGGCTCCTGCCGATAGTTCATGACCCTGACCAGCATGGGCAGATTCACGCCAGCCACGCCTTCAACTACTCCCGGCTGCAGTATTTTAGTCACGATATTGCAAGGGGTGGCGCCATACATATCAGACAATACAAGCACGCCATCGCCGCTATTCACGCTCGCAACCAGTTCCATCGCCTTCGGAACGACACTGCCGGGGTCATCTTTACTGCTGACCGCGAGCGAGGCTATCTGCGGAGGGGTCTTGCCCAACATGTGGTTTGCACACTCCAGCAGGCTATCACCGAGCGTACCATGCGTAATCATTAAAATACCGATCATTGTTTATAAGTACCTAAATTTTATGGGCATCCCAATCCTGGGGACATCGCCAGGAAGAATCGGAAAACGCCCGGTTTGCTTTACTATTTGAGCTCCCGGTGCCTGGTCAGTACTTTCTGCTGCGACTGAAAATACTGGCTTAGCTGCTCGACCATGTAAACCGAGCGATGCTGGCCGCCGGTACATCCGATGGCGACGGTCAGGTAACCGCGGTTATCCATAATAAAACACGGCAGCCATTTTTCGACAAAAGCACGGATATCCGAAAGCATCTCCTGCACTGAATCATGCACTTCCAGATAAGCCTTGATCTGCTCGTCCTTACCCGTCAGCTCACGCAGGTTCGGGTCGTAATGCGGGTTAGGCAGGCAGCGCACATCGAATACGAAATCGGCATCCAGCGGTATGCCATGCTTGAACCCAAACGAAGTAAACAGCAAGGTCAGCCCCGCATGCTCGCTGGACACGACATCCTTGACCCAGCCGCGCAAGGTATTGGCACTCAGGTTGCTGGTATCAATCACATGCCCCAGGCTGCCGAGATTGCCCAGCAGTTCCCGCTCATAAGCAATACTCTCAGCCAGCGTAGTCGTATCTTTGCTTAACGGATGCTTGCGCCGTGTCTCACTGAATCGCTTTACCAGCGTTTCCACGTTAGACTCCAGATACAAAACGCGTGTGTCGACATTCTGCGATTTCAGCAGGGCGATATTATCCGGCAGCGATTCAATCGCGGCACTCCGACTGTCGATACTGATCGCGACCAGATGATGATGCACGGTCGTGAGGTGGTCTGACAGGCTGGGCAGCATGGTTGCCGGCAGGTTGTCGATACAGTAATAACCGCTATCTTCAAGCGCACGCAATGCGATACTCTTACCTGAGCCGGAAAGACCCGTCACAATGATCAGTTGCTTCATGTTATTAACTTAAAGTCGCTATCTGTTTTTTTTCATTTCACGCTGCTGGCGCTGGGTAAATTGCTTGGTTGCATTAATACCGCGCAATAATAACACGTGGTTGCGGATTGCAACTTCTACCAGTACCGCAATGTTGCGCCCGGCCGCGATCGGAATCTGCACCTTAGGCACTTTGACGCCCAGCACCTCTTCGTGCAGGGTTTTGATATTCAGCCTGTCAAGCAGCTGCGGTGCCAGTTTATCTGCCATTTCCAGCTGGATAATCAGGTCAAGCGGCTTGGTCGGCTTGACTGAATTATCGCCAAAGATGGCGCGGATATTCAGGATACCCAGGCCGCGCACCTCCAGAAAGTCCTGCAGCAAAGCCGGGCAGCGCCCTTCAACCCGCTCAGGTGAAATCCGGAAGAAATCTACGACGTCATCTGCAACCAGGCGATGCCCGCGTGAAATAAGCTCCAGAGCGAGCTCACTTTTACCGATAGCCGCCTCACCTTTAATCAGCGCACCAAAACCCTGCACCTCCATGAATACGCCATGCAGGCTGACAGATTCTGCCACTGCCTGCGCCAGGTAATGGCTCAGGAAATCCATCAGCGCAGGGCTGCGTAAAGTGGAGGTAAACAAGGGCGCGGCGTGCGCATCGGCAGCCGCCATAAGTGATTCCGGCACTTTTTCGCCGTTGGCAACGATCACGGCCGCCAGGTCGGTTGAGTACAGGTTCTCGATTGCACGTACTGCCTCGGTGGTCGGCAAGCTGCGTAAATAATCCATCTCGGCACAGCCCAGCACCTGGACACGGTTAGGATGCACGAAATTAAGATGGCCGATGAGTGCCAGTGATGGTTTTGTGACGGTTTCGCTAGTGAGAGTATTTGACCCGCCGTTCAGCCCTGCGATCCAATTGAGTTTGAGCTTGCGGCGGGTTTGTTTGAATAGCTCAGCGACGTTTATTTGAGCCATAAATGATGATTAAAACAAGACGTTAATTATTCAACATTCTGATGCTTAACGGCACCATTCGCTTTGTGGTGATCTGAATTCTTCTCTTTATGCCTCAACACCTGGCGGTCAAGTTTGTCAGTCAGCATATCAATTGCGCTGTACATATTCTCATCCTGACATTCCGCGTGTAAATCATTACCAGGAACATGCAGTGTAGCTTCTACCTTTTGGGCGAGCTTTTCAACACTCATGGTCACTTTGACATCGATCACATGATCAAAGTGATTACTAACTTTAGCCAGTTTGCTTGTAAGATAATCGCGCAATGCTGGGGTTATTTCTAAATGGTGACCAGTTAATTGTAAATTCATGACTTGCTCCTTTTGAAAATATTCTCAGGGCCTGAGCCGATCTGCTGAACCCGGAACCCATCGAACAATTTCAGTTTACTACGTTCATTTGCTTCTGTGGGATTGAAACAAAGAATTTTTTTATTTACGCTTTGAAGCGGTAAATTTATAGCGATTTTCTTAAACTGGCAGGCGCGATATTCAGTGATTCACGGTATTTCGCAATGGTACGGCGCGCCACCACGATACCCTGCTTTGCGAGCAAATCAGTGATCTGGTTATCGGAGTAAGGCTTTTTAGGATTTTCCTGTTCGACCAGTTTCCTGATCAGCGCACGAATCGCCGTGGCTGAACAGGTGCCGCCGCTGTCGGTCGCGACCGAGCTGCCGAAAAAATATTTAAGCTCGAAGATGCCGCGTGGCGTGAGCATGTATTTATTCGTCGTTACGCGGGAAATCGTCGACTCATGCAAACCCAGCTCATCCGCGATTTCGCGCAGCACCAGGGGCTTCATCGCCACCTCGCCATACTCCAGGAAATTACGCTGGCGGTCGACAATGGCCTGCGAAACACGCAGGATGGTTGAAAAGCGCTGCTGGATATTTTTGATCATCCATTTTGCTTCCTGCATCTGGCTTTGCAGGTACTGGCTGGAGCTATCGCGGTTACGTTTCAATATGCCGGCATAGAGCTGGTTGATCCTGAGCTTGGGAATCACGCTCTCATTCAGGCTCGCAATCCAGATGCCTTTGACTTTTTTCACGACCACTTCATGCTGGATATAATGCTCGGAACCGATGTGGCTGAAATCGGCTCCAGGCCTCGGATTCAGGCTGGTGATGACCAGCTGCACCTGCTTCAGCGTCTGTTCGTCACAGCCCAGCTCTTTACGCAGTTTGGCAAAATCGCGCGCGCCCAATGCCGGCAGGTGCTTTTCTGCCACCAGGCGCGCCAACGCCAGGTGCGGCGTATTTTCAGGCAAGGCATCAAGCTGCAGCAGCAGGCATTCGCTTAAATTGCGTGCACCGACACCCGCCGGATCAAGGTGCTGGATATGGCGCAGCGCCGTTTGCAGTTCCAGCGCGTCGATCTCCAGCTCCAGCGGCATTTCTTCTACGATCTCTTCCAAGGATTGTTCCAGGTAGCCATCATCATTGATGCTATCCACCAGCAGCAAGGTCAGCGTCTGGTCACGATCCGACAGCGGCATCAGCTTCAGCTGCGATAACAGGTGTTCGCGCAGGCTGATCTGCAATGTATCCTGCTGCTTGAAATCGCTGTCGTCATCCGCCGGCATATTATTCTCATCCCAGCGGCTACCATTGGAAAACACGTCAAATTCTTCATCGAATTCAGCAGAAAATGTATCGGAGAAATCTGCAGCACCCGGCTCGAAGTCGGAGGCTTCATCAAACTGCCCCGCTTCCGTAGTGCCGGACTCGCTGACGCCGGGCTGGAAGTCCTGGCCATTGAAACCGGCATCAAAATCACCTGCATCCGCATTGCCGGCAGCATCCTGCGCTGAAGCTGTCTGGCTGTCTGCGCCATTATTCAATGGCGAATCTTCCGCAGCCTGGTCTACAGGGTTGCCGTACTCGTCTTCGCTATCGTCACCACGCTCCAGCAGCGGGTTGGTTTGCATCAGAACGTCGATTTCCTGATTCAGCTCCAGCGTCGAAAGCTGCAACAGGCGAATGGCCTGCTGCAGTTGTGGTGTAAGGGATAAATTCTGGGAGAATTTGAGTTGTAAACCTTGCTTCATAAACGAAAATCTTTACCCAGATAAACTTCCCTGACGCTTTCACTTGCCACAATCTCGCTCGGGATACCGGAAGCGAACACATGCCCCTGATTGA
This sequence comes from Methylotenera sp. G11, assembly GCF_000799735.1. Classification (NCBI taxonomy): domain Bacteria; kingdom Pseudomonadati; phylum Pseudomonadota; class Betaproteobacteria; order Nitrosomonadales; family Methylophilaceae; genus Methylotenera; species Methylotenera sp. G11. The sequence continues at coordinate 1,568,372 of NZ_JUHH01000001.1, forward strand.
CGATATAAGCGCGATCGCAGATACCCAGGGTCTCACGCACGTTGTGGTCGGTGATTAATACGCCGATATTGCGTGAGCTCAAAAAACGGACAATCTGCTGAATATCAATCACCGCAATCGGGTCAATACCGGCAAACGGCTCATCCAGCAACACAAAGCTGGGGTCGGAAGCCAGGCAGCGTGCAATCTCCACACGGCGCCGTTCACCGCCGGACAGGCTGATCGCGATACTGTCACGGATATGCGTGATATGCAGCTCTTCCAGAAGTGATTCGAGCCTCTCCTGCATTGCTTCTTCAGAAATTTCCTGTAACTGCAGAATCGCCATGATGTTTTCAGACACGGTCAGCTTGCGGAAAATAGAGGCTTCCTGCGGCAGGTAGGACAAGCCCATTCTTGCACGCATATGAATAGGCATGCGGCTTAAATCCACGCCGTCCAGCAAAATCCTGCCTTCATCCAGGGGCACCAGCCCTACCATCATATAAAAGCTGGTGGTTTTGCCGGCACCGTTAGGCCCCAGCAGCCCGATCACTTCTCCGCTTTTTATCGTCAAAGAAATATCCTGCACCACGGTACGTGCCTTATAAGACTTGCGCAGATTCTCTACAACGAGTTCACTCATCACATGCTCTCTTTTATTTAAGCTGGGGGCTGACTTCTAAATTACGGCTCAAACGCATGTTTTTTACCGCCGGCGTCGCTGCACTGCCGTCTATCGAACTGACCTTGGCGCCAGGCTCCGCTGGTTTAGCAGGCGCAATGGTTTTTTTACCTTTAGGCTGGATAATGGCACGCACACGGCCGCCGGTACCGCCTGGCGTGCCAGCCTGTGAACCGCCGCCAATCACTTCTGCATATTCTGCATTGGCGTCATACATGATGTAATCGCCATGCACGATATCGGCACCGCGCTTGACCCAGGCCTTGGTGTAAAGCTGCACTTTATCCATGCGCCCATCGTATTCGATACGCTGCGCGCTGCCTTCCATATATTCGTTTTTACCTTCCATTTTCTGCTTGAAAGTGGTCGGGTTACCTAAAGACGTGCTGTGCTGGAACCCCTGGCTATCCTCACGCACGATCAGTTTATCTGCATGGATCACCAGCGTGCCCTGCGTCAGGATCACATTACCGCTGTAAGTACTGATCTGCTTGGAATCATCGACCTTGACGGTATCTGCTTCCAGGTCGATAGGTTTATCCCGGTCGGCCGCTTCAGCCATGGCGCGGCCTGACATACCTGACAATGACAGGCTCAGTACCGCGATTCCTATCATTAAATCTGGCCTTACTGAAAAATACGGCTTATTCATAGTGTCTCCGAATGCGCACATTGTTAGTGTTGGATTTATCCTGTTTAAGGGTTTTCTGCCCTGTATTCAACGGCTTGTTTTCACCGTTATGGTTTTTTTCCTGCTTGCCGGCCGCTGTTTTCTTGCCCGCATTGTCTGTTTGTGTCGATGTTGCCGCGCCCTTATCCATGACTGGCCTTTCATAATGCGCACGCACTTTATGCAGCAAAGTCACGGTATGCTGTTTCTTTTCATAAATCATGCCTGTCGCATAAATCACGGTTTTGGGAGCCTGCCGGATAACGACCGGCCGGTCTGTCGTCACCAATTCATCATTGGGCCTGATATTGAGGTAATCCGTTTCAACCGTCATTTCCCCTTTACCGGCATATGCCTGGCGCGTTACTTTCACATTATCAAGCAACTTGATTTCTTCACCATCGGTCGACACAAAACCGCGCAGCCCCTGCACCTCGGTGTATGGTTTGCCTATCGCGAACTGCGTATAGCGCGGCCGCTGCAGCTCTGTCGTATCATTGTCCGGGAAGTGCCGCATTTCCACCGCCGCCAGTTTGTAGCGCAGGTCGCCATTAATATCAGTCTGCGTAGTCACAAAATTGCTCATGATATAGTCAGGGTCATGGCGGCTACTGCCATCGAGCCTGGGTGCCGGCGGCTGCACTGACCGATTGATCCAGAACGTCAGCAACGCTAGCAGCATCAGCAATGCCAATGGAAATGTGATCGCAGCCTTGGTACCGAAATGCATCGTTATGCACCCGCTTCAATACAGCTGCGCATGTTGCAAAGGCACGCTACAAAACAACATTTTGAAAAAATCACTGGCATTGACATCTGCTTAACCTAATTGCTGATGTTTGCCTGTGTCAGGAATTGCGCCATCTGCGCATCAAACGTACCCTGCGCCTGCATGAGCAATTCACACACTTCACGCACCGCGCCGCGTCCACCTGACTTGTAAGTCACATAGTGCGCATGTTTCAGCAGCAGGGCCGGCGAATCCGGCACCGCAATTGCCAGCCCGCATTGCAGCATGGGCGGCAGATCCACGACGTCATCCCCCATGAAAGCACACTGGTCCGGCTGCAAACCGCTGGATTTCACCAGGTCGTGAAATGCCAGCAGCTTATCTTCAACACCCTGATAGAAATGAGCGACGCCGGTGGTCTCTGCGCGCTTCTTGACTACATTTGAAGTGCGCCCGGTAATAATGGCCAGTGAAACCCCGCTAGCCTTGAGCAGCTTCATCCCCAGGCCATCATGGGAATGAAAAGTCTTATACTCCTGCCCATCGTCGCCTATCGTCAGGCCGCCATCGGTCATTACACCGTCCACATCCAGGATCAGCAACCTGATTTTCTGTAACCGCTGGTTCAAATCAATATTATTATCTGTAACGCTCATCAAACCACCTTTGCCAGTAACAGGTCATGCATATTCAACGCGCCGACCAGGACACCCGCCCCGTCAACCACCAGGAGCCCGTTGACCTTGCATTGCTCCATCATTTCTACGGCAACCATCGCCAGCTCATCACTCAGAATCGTTTTAGGTTGCTGATGCATCACATCCTTGATGCTTGCAGCGGCAACATCAATGTTCTGCTCAAAGGCACGCCTCAGGTCGCCATCGGTAAATATGCCGACCGCTGCGCCGCGCTCGTCCACCACAGCCGTCAAACCCAGCCCCTTGCGCGACATTTCAAGCAGGCCTTCCGGCAGGGTTGCAGTGACGGGCACCTGCGGCACATCGGCACCGGCGCGCATCACATCGCTGACACGAACCAGCAACCGGCGCCCCAGGCTGCCGCCGGGATGGGAACGGGCAAAGTCTTCTGCGGTAAAATCACGCAGGTCCAGCACACACAATGCCAGCGCATCACCAAGCGCCAAGGCGACCGTAGTGCTTGAAGTAGGCGCCAATCCAAGCGGACAGGCTTCCTTCGCGACATGGGCGCTCAAATGTATATCAGCCGCTTTCGCCAGCGTAGAAGCATCATTGCCGGTGATGGCTATAATGGTTGCCCCCAGCCTTTTCAGCGGCGGCACGATCGCCAGTATCTCGTCGCTTTCTCCTGAGTTTGAAAGCGCGATCACGACATCACCGGCTGTAATCATGCCAAGGTCGCCATGGCTGGCTTCGGCCGGATGCATGAAAAACGCAGGAGTACCGGTACTGGCAAGCGTAGAGGCGATCTTACCGCCGACATGTCCGGACTTACCCATACCGCTCACAACCACGCGTCCCCGGCATTGCAGCACACACGCCACCGCATCGGCAAAACTCTGATCCAGCCGTTCTGCCAGCAGCTCAACCTCACGCGCTTCCAGCAGCAGAACCTCTTTCGCCAGTTGGAGCGTTTTATTCCGGTCTACAGCCTGATTCATCGTTTGCAGCGCTTCAGGCTGCCGGTCAGGCATGATGTGGTTACTTGATAATGGCATTCGCTATGTTTTATTAAAAGCTAAAGGGTTGCTGCTGACACTTTATAAGGATTCAAATCGAAGAAAGTTAACGGCTATTTACGGCTAGTATAAAAGGGAATTATCAAGTTATAAAGCCTCACAGCGCATTAATAACAATTTTTTTAGGCAAAATGCACAAAAAATCCCCGGATGGGCACAGATTTTGCTAACGATCTTTGCCGGCAGGCCGTGCCAGCGGTAAAGGCGCAACCCCAAACCGCCTGATAAAAAAATTTCTATGTCGTGCGCCGATATGAAACAATATGGGAATATCTTTATTCATTCATACTGCAAAACGGAACGAGACACCCATGATGCAAGACGCCGACGACGCCGTTAATGACCATGCAGGCAACACGGCACAGGCCGAATGATCAAAGCGACCCAATAAGAAAAATAATTAATTAATCCTGTAGCGCCATAAGAATATGTTCAACACATTACCGTTAATTCTGATACTGCTGATTAGCTCGGTATTTGCCGTGGCATTATTCCGTGCATTCAACTTGCCGGCAATGCTTGCCTATTTCCTGGTGGGATTGGCATTAGGCCCGCATACTTTCGGCCTGCTGCCGGATAGCGAGGCCAACCGCGAATTTGCAGAATTCGGCATCGTATTTTTAATGTTCAGCATTGGCCTGGAGTTCAGCCTGCCGCAGCTGTATGCGATGCGAAAGAAAGTATTGGGGCTGGGCGGCGGCCAGGTGCTGATTACGCTCATGCTCACCATGGTCATTTCCAAACTGGCGGGGCTAAGCTGGGCAACGGCATTCGTGATCGGCGCCGCTTTAGCCATGTCATCCACGGCCATTGTTTCCAAGATCCTGGCCGAACGCATCGACCTGAACTCCCGCCACGGCCGGCTGAGTATCGGCGTACTGCTGTTCCAGGACATTGCAGTCGTTCCCATGCTGGTACTCATCCCGGCGCTGGGCATCGCCAATGCGAACCTGATGGATGTGCTGGGCCTGGCGTTACTGAAGGCGATTGCAATGCTATTACTGCTGTTCACTATCGGCAAATGGCTGATTAACCCGTGGTTCAACCTGGTTGCCAGCCAGCGCTCGCGCGAACTGTTTGTCATGAACGTGCTCATGGTGACTTTGCTGCTGGCGTTTGCGACCAAACTCGCCGGCCTGTCCTATGCGCTCGGCGCCTTTATCGCCGGCATGCTGATTTCAGAAACCAAGTTCAGGTACCAGGTGGAATCCGACATTTCGCCATTTCGCGATATTCTGCTGGGTCTGTTCTTTATCAGCGTCGGCATGCTCATCAATATGCAGCAGATTTATGACCATGCCGGACTGATCGTGCTGATCCTGTTCGGCTTCATCCTGTTTAAGGCGCTCATCGTGGCTGCGGTCGTACGCTTCTTCAAATACGAGGCTGGCGTAGCCATCCGCACCGCACTGATCCTGGCGCAGGCAGGTGAATTCAGCTTTGTGATTCTGGCACTGGGTGCCGAACATAAACTGATCAGCGGCGTGGCACTGCAAGCCGTGCTTGCTGCATCGCTGCTATCGATGGTGATCGCACCTTTCCTGATCCAATACAACGGCAGGATAACAAGGCGGCTGGTCGGCAGCTACACACGCAACAGCGGCAAAGTGGTAGAGGAGATTGAAGAAGCAGGCCGGCATCTGCATGACCACGTCGTGATTTGCGGCTATGGCCGCAGCGGCCAGTACCTTGGGCGCTTTCTGCGTGAGGAAAAAATCCCTTACATCGCACTGGATATTGACCCGGCACGGGTTCTGGAAGCCGCCGCAGCTGGTGAAAACGTGATGTTTGGCGACGCCGCAAGACGGGTTGTGCTTTCAGCTGCCGGCTGCGCGCGCGCCAAAGCACTGATCATCAGTTATGCCGACAATCGTGCCGCGATGAAGATCCTGCATATCGCTCAGGAAAGCTACCCGCATGTACCCGTCATCGTGCGCACCGTGGATGATTCGCACATGGAACAACTGCGTGCGGCCGGGGCAGCCGAAGTGGTGCCGGAAATACTCGAAGGCAGCCTCATGCTGGCCTCACACGCGCTGATGCTGCTGGGTGTGCCGCTCAACCGCGTAGTGAAGCGCATTCGCTTATTCCGTGAGGAACGCTACAAACTGTTCAAAGGCTATTTCCACGGCGCTTCGGATACCGACAATGAAGACCTCGAAAAACAGCAGGTGCGCCTGCATTCAGTGATTATCACCAACAGTGCGTTTGCGATTGGCAGAAGCCTTGCCGATATGCAGCTGGATGTTTTTGATGTTGAAGTCAAAGCCATTCGCCGCCCCAATTCAAATGGCGCAGAGCTATCGACCAATAGCCTGCTTGCCGAAGGCGATGTCATTGTATTGCTGGGCCAGACCACCGGCCTGGCCAATGCCGAGAATGCCTTGCTGATCGGGCGTGTAGCAACCAAGTAGATCCCAATTATGACTAAACATGTAATGATTATCGGCGGCGGCATCGTAGGCTGCATGACCGCCATTGAACTTGTAAACCGTGGCCATCGCGTCACGATCGTGGAGCGCAACCAGATAGCCAGCCAGACCTCGGGTGAGTCTTCATGGGCTGGCGGCGGCATTATTTTCCCGCTGTTGCCCTGGCAATACTCTGATCCGGTCAACGCGCTGACGCGCCATGGTGCTGATTTTTACCGCGAGTTCACCCAGAAACTGCTGCGCGAAACAGGCCTGGATGCAGACTTTGCACAGTCAGGCTTTCTGCTGCTACCGGAATTTGATACCAACGCCGCACTGGCCTGGTGTAAAAAATACGGGGTTGAAGCCCGGCCAGCCAAGGCTGCCGATTACAGCGTACAGTCGCCGAGCGGCAATTATGCACTGTGGCTGCCAGGGGTATGCCAGATCCGCCCACCATACCTGATGCAGGCAATGCGCAAATGGCTGGAGCAGAACAACGTAACCATGCTGGAACATACGCAGCTGGTGCCGCTGCAGGAAACCGGAGAACTCAATGAATGGCAGACCACTAGCGGCGAAAAACTGAGCGCGGACCAGTTCGTCGTGACCTCAGGCGCCTGGAGCTTTGACCTTTTAAAAGAAACCTCGTCCAAACTCAATATCAAGCCGATGCGCGGCCAGATACTGCTTTACAAACCAGAGCAGAATCTCAGGCAAATGGTTTATCGCGAAGGCTTTTACATGATACCGCGCCTTGACGGCCACCTGCTCGCCGGCAGCACACTGGAAGATGTAGGTTTTGATAACGGCGTGACTGAAGCCGTGCGTGAAGAATTGCGCATCAAAGCCGAAGCCATCATGCCGGAGCTGAAGCGGCAGCCGATCATCAAGCACTGGAGCGGGCTGCGCCCCGGCACGCCGGAGAACCTGCCGACAATCAGCGCGCACCCGTCCATTAAAAACCTGTACCTGAATACGGGACATTTCAGGTATGGCCTGACCATGGCACCTGCCAGCGCCAAGCTGATTACCGCGCTGATGGCCGGAGAGACGCCGCAGATTGACCCGGCACCATACACCTGCGCCAGCTGAATCCTGCACCGACAGTACCGGGCATCGCCATATTGATAAAGGTGAATGCAATCTTTTTATGCATTTACCTGTACGTGGATTTTAACCATTGGTAAAATGGTATGTTGACTCAATTATTTCCAGGAATTCAAGGCTTTCCAAGCCCGGGAAGCCCAAGTTCGGAAAGCCGGCACATAGATTAGGATGTTACATGCTGTTAATGATAGATAACTACGATTCGTTCACCTATAACTTGGTGCAGTACCTGGGTGAACTCGGCCAGGACGTGCTGGTATACCGTAACGATGAAATTGACCTCGCCAAAGTGGCGGAACTCAAACCTGACCATATCGTGATCTCTCCCGGGCCATGCACACCGAATGAGGCCGGTATCAGCGTGCCCCTCATCAAAGAATTCGCGGGCAAAATCCCATTATTAGGCGTATGCCTGGGCCACCAGAGCATAGGCCAGGCATTTGGCGGCAATATCGTTCATGCAAAACAGCTCATGCACGGTAAAACCTCGCTGATCTACCACAACGATGTCGGCGTATTCAAAGGGCTGCCCAACCCTTACACCGCAACACGCTATCACTCACTGGTCATCGAAAAGGAGTCGTTGCCGGACTGCCTCGAAATCACAGCATGGACAGAAGATGGCGAGATCATGGGTGTGCGCCACAAAACGCTGGCGGTGGAAGGCGTGCAATTTCACCCCGAATCCATACTGACTGAATATGGCCATGAGCTTTTGAATAATTTCTTGCAATCCAATTAATTTCCGAAAGCTATCGTCAAAGTGAATTACCCGCAAATCCTCAATCGGCTTATCGACGGCCAGAACCTGAGTTTTGAAGTCATGCAGGATGTGATGCATCAGGTCATGTCCGGCGCACTGACGCCGTCGCAGATTTCCGCCCTGCTGATAGCGCTGCGCATCAAAGGTGAATCTGTCGATGAAATCGCGGCGGCGGCCAGCGTCATGCGCGAACTCTCAACCAAAGTGAACGTAGAAGCATCAAGGCACCTGATCGATACCTGCGGTACCGGCGGCGACGGCATCCAGACTTTCAATGTTTCAACCACCAGTGCCTTTGTCGCGGCAGCTGCCGGTGCAAAAGTCGCAAAACATGGCGGGCGTTCCGTTTCCTCGGTCTGCGGCAGCGCAGACGTACTTGAATCGCTGGGCGTCAGCGTCAGCCAGACACCGGAACAGGTAGCCGGCTGCATTAACAGCATCGGCCTGGGCTTCATGTTCGCCCCCAACCACCATAGCGCAATGAAACACTCAGCCCCGGTGCGTAAAGAACTCGGGGTGCGCACCATGTTTAACCTGCTGGGGCCATTGACCAACCCCGCGCGCGCCAAAAACCAGCTGCTGGGCGTATTTTCGGCCAGCCTCACCGGCAAGCTCGCGCACGTCCTGAAGCAACTGGGCAGTGAGCATGTCATGGTAGTGTGCGGTGCTGACGGCATGGATGAAATCTCATTCACCGGCGATACCTATGTCGCTGAACTGAAAAACGGCACTGTGCAGGAATATGTAATCAATCCGCAGCAGTTCGGCATGCGCTTGCATGAATTAAGCAGCATCAAGGTCGCTGATGCCCAGCAATCCAAAGCCATGGTGCTGGAAGTACTGTCGGGGAAAGCCGGCGCTGCCAGGGATATCGTGCTGCTGAATGCGGGCGCAGCCATTTACGTGGCAGGTCTGGCGCCATCGTTGCAAGACGGCATCGCCACTGCGGCAAGCATGATCGATAGCGGCAAAGCGATGCAGAAACTACAGGAACTGGTGTCGCTGACCAAGGCATGAGCGCATACCTGAAACACTTCCTTGCGGCACTCTATCTGGCATTGGCGCTGTGCGCCTGCAGCCAGCCGGATGCCAGTAACGCACAACAGCCCACGCGTGCCGATGCAGTAGCCGTTGCCGAAACCAGCAACGCCGCACTGGAACAGGCGTTCGAGGCCAGGAAAAGCAATGTCCAGCTTGGTGGACACGGTGTTGTAGTCAAGCTGCTGAAAGATGACGACAAAGGCTCACGGCACCAGAAGTTTCTGGTAAAAATCAACGCGCAGCAGACATTGCTGTTTGCGCATAACATCGACCTGGCGCCACGCGTACCGTTACAAGCCGGCGATGAAATCAGCTTTTACGGTGAATATGTATACAATCCCAAAGGCGGCATCATGCACTGGACACATCACGCGCCGCGAGGTGACCACATAGCGGGCTGGATTATGCACAATGGCCAGAAATACCAGTAAAAGTCCTCCAGCAACTGAAACAGTATTTATCAATAGTGAAACCAAACCATGTCAGACATACTGAATAAAATCATTGCCACCAAGGCCGTTGAAGTTGCGGCGGCAAAAGCACAGAAGCCGCTTGCCGAAATGCAGGCAGCAGCCCTCTCCGCGCCTGCGCCGCGTGACTTTGTGGGCAGCATCCGCAGCAAGATTGCCGGCAATCAGTCTGCCGTGATTGCAGAAATTAAAAAGGCGAGCCCGTCCAAAGGCATCATCCGTGAGGATTTCAGGCCGGCAGACATTGCAAAGAGCTATGAACAGGGTGGCGCAGCCTGTTTGTCAGTACTTACTGACATTGAATATTTCCAGGGCTCTCCGGAATATCTGAAACAGGCACGCGCGGCTTGCAGCCTGCCGGTATTACGCAAAGATTTCATGATAGACCCATACCAAGTCTATGAAGCCCGTGCAATGGGTGCCGACTGCATCCTGCTGATTGCCGCCGCGCTTGACCTGGCGACTATGCAGCAACTGGAAAAAGTCGCCCACGCATTAGGCATGGCGGTACTGGTGGAAGTGCATAATGGAGAAGAACTGGATCTTGCCTTGCAGCTGGAAACACCGCTATTAGGCATTAACAACCGAAACCTGCGTACTTTTGAAGTCACGCTGGACACCACCCTGGGCTTGCTGGCACGTATCCCGAACAACAAGATCGTGGTGACGGAATCCGGTATTTTCACTGCTGAGGACGTAGCGCTGATGCGTAAAAATAACGTACATACCTTCCTGGTGGGCGAAGCGTTCATGCGCCAGCCGGAACCAGGTGCTGAATTAGCGAAAGTGTTTGCCTAACACAACTCAGGCAATCTAGAAAATAAGGAATCGATTATGAGCTACCCATATTCACGTCCGCGCCGCATGCGTAAAAACGAGTTCTCACGCCGCCTGATGCGTGAACATGTGCTTACCAGCAACGACCTGATCTATCCGGTATTCGTACTGGATGGCGAAAACCGCACTGAAGAAGTGGCATCCATGCCAGGCGTAAAACGCCAGAGCATCGATGTACTGCTGAAAACTGCCGCCGAGTGCGTGCAGCTTGGCATCCCGGCGATTGCACTGTTCCCGGTAGTGGATAGCCAGTACAAAAGCCTGGACGCTGCCGAAGCATTCAACCCGGATGGCCTGGTACAGCGCACCGTTACCGCATTAAAGGCCGCCTACCCCGAACTGGGCGTGATTACGGATGTGGCACTTGACCCGTACACAACGCATGGCCAGGATGGCCTGATTGATGAATCCGGCTATGTACTCAATGATGAAACCATCGAAGTGCTGGTCAAACAGGCCATCTCCCACGCCAATGCAGGCGCTGACATTGTCGCCCCTAGTGACATGATGGACGGGCGCGTAGGCCAGATTCGCGAGGCGCTGGAAAGCACCCGCAACATCCACACCAGGATCCTCGCTTATTCGGCAAAATACGCCTCAGCATTTTATGGACCTTTTCGTGACGCTGTCGGTTCTGCCGGCAACCTGGGCAAAGGCAATAAATACACCTACCAGATGGACCCTGCCAACAGTGATGAAGCCATGCAGGAAGTGGCACTGGACATTTCCGAAGGCGCTGACATGGTCATGGTGAAACCGGGCATGCCATACCTGGATATTGTACGCCGCGTTAAAGACGAATTCGGTGTACCGACTTATGCCTACCAGGTGAGCGGTGAGTATGCCATGCTGAAAGCAGCCGCACAGAACGGCTGGCTGGATGAAAAATCCTGCGTAATGGAAAGCCTGCTTGCCTTTAAACGCGCCGGTGCAGACGGTATCCTGACCTATTTTGCCATGGACGTGGCACGCTGGCTAAAAGCCGCCTGATGCATACTGCTTGCCGCCAGGGGTTCTGACAGCAGAGTCCCCTGGCAGCTCGCCCTGGCAACTATAGTTCAATATAGTTCAATCCTGTCGCCCCAGCAGGGCCTTTACCCCTTCAATATCCATCCTGTCGGCATTACTGCCATCGGCAGCGCGCTTGGTTGCGACCCGGATATCATCAACATCAAACACACTGAGCCTGATTAAACCTTTTTCGGTTTCCAGCGTAAACACAGGCACCGTCTTGCGGCTATCCCCTTTTTTATCGCGTTTGCCGTCATTCATGATGCGGTAGGATTTTTCATTCACATCAAACGGGATTTTCTGGTTGAGCAGAAACATTTCCACATCTTTCACGCTATCTGCAAACAGGTGGATATGGGTTTCAGACATTAATCCGGCGGTGCCATCCAGCACGGCTCCGGTTAAATGCGGATTGAATCTTGCCAGCAGCTGCATGGTGAACAAGGCATTCATTCTCAGGTCGTACAGGTTTTCGGGCTGCGCTTCACTCAGAAACAAAGCATGATAGAGCTTGAGCTCTTCTTCAACCTCTGCATTGGACGGCATGATGCTGTTATCAACAGCGCCCAGCTGCCGCCCTGCTTTCTTTTTCGCATAGCCAAAGTCAGAAACACCGTCTTCTGCCATCATACGTGCTGCCTGCTGGGCGATAAGCTGTCGCAAGTGCTGCATATTTTCTCTTGCCATTTTGATTACACTCTTTTTAACGTACCTGGCAGTTCATAGCCCGGCTGGTAAGCCTCCGGCAATATCACTGCAGACAGTTGCATCCAGTTTGCCGCCGGCGCTGAAAGCTGAACACCCTCTGCCGCTAATTTTAAGACTAACCCTTGATCTTGATATCAAGCTGTTTAAGTTTTCGATATAAATGCGTGCGCTCTAAACCGGCAACTTCTGCAAGTTTACTCATGTTTCCGGCAACATTTTTGATATGGTAGCTGAAATAAAGGCGTTCGAACTCATCGCGGGCTTCACGCAAAGGCTTATCAAAGGCACTTTCCATGATTGCCGGCAGCGCATTCGGCGCTGTCGTTTCAAGCTTGGCCTGCAAATGCGCTTCCCCGAACTGGGTCAGCACACGCGTGACGTCATCCAGCGTTATTTTGTCACCCAGGCTGGTTTGTATCAGGTTGCGGATAACCGTATCCAGCTGGGCAATATCGCCCGGCCACGCTGCATTACGCAATGCATTCAAAGCGGCGACATCAAATTCGCAATAGGGTACGCCGGCAAGCTCGAATTGCAGGTTGGCAATCGCCACGGCCAGGTCAGGAATATCCTCCTTATGCTCCTCCAGTGCCGGCACCCGCAGCGAAACCGCTGACAGCAACTGCAGCAGATTGTGGTCAAACAAGCCTTCGGCCTGCTGTTTCGGAAGGTTCTCACTGGTGGCGCACACCACACGCACATTGTATTTTTCGGATTTGGTAATGAGCAGCAGCAGGCCTTTCTGCTCGGTTTTGTTTAGCTCGGAGACTTCACTGATATACAGCACGCCATCGCGCACCTGTTCAAGGATATCCAGCGGGGCTAATACCAGCTGGCCAAATTCCGTCAGGTGCAGCCACGGGGTGTTGGCCATCTGCAGGAAGCGCGCGCATAACTCGGCACCGCAGCCTTTGGAGCCGATCAGCAGCACCGGGCTTGGCCCATGATTGACGCTGGATGCGATCTTTTCGAGGCGCTCTTTCAGGGCGGTAATAATCTGGCTTTTGCCCAGATTAGCCAGGCTCATTTCAGATTTAGGCAGCTGCTCGCTGTGTTTCAGTGCATTGGCTACGGTCTTGAGCAGCTTTTGCAGCGCGATGGGCTTTTCCAGGAAATCAAATGCACCGATGCGCGTTGCCTCAACAGCTGTATCAATCGTACCGTGGCCTGACATCATGACCACCGGCATCGTCAGCAGCCCGCCGTTAGCCCACTCTTTAAGCAAAGTGATCCCGTCACAATCAGGCATCCAGATGTCCAGCAGGACGACATCCGGGCGATCGTGCAGACGCATGGCACGTGCCGCCGCCGCATTCTCCGCCAGATCAACCCGATAACCCTCATCCTGCAGAATATCCCGCAATAGCTCACGAATACCGATCTCGTCATCTACGACTAATATATGTTTTGATGCCATGTTGTATATCTATCTAGCTCTCAAGTTAAATCAAATTTTCTGCTGTTTCGATCAATAACGGAATGCTTATCGTCACAGCTGCCCCCGTTGCCGTACCATCATTAGCGCCTACATTCTCTACCCTGATACTGCCTTTGTGTTCCTCGACGATCTTTTTCACGATCGCCAGGCCCAGGCCGGTACCATGCGGCTTGCTGGTCATATACGGCTCAAAAATATGCGGCATCATATCGGCCGCAAATCCGCCGCCATTGTCCTGTATCGTCAACACCAGCATGCCATTCACATTCTCCGTAGAAACATAAATAACAGGGGATTGCTTATCCGCCAATGCATCCTGTGCATTCTGCAGCAGATTATGCAATACCTGTCGCAACATTGTGCTATCCCCTTTAATAGTGCATGCCTGCGTTGTTAAATGCTGCTCCATTTTGATTTTAGGCAGGTCGTAAAGTGACATCACTTCACGGATCAGCATATTCAAATCCAGTTTATCCAGATGCGGCGCCGGTGAACGTGCGTACTCACTGAATTCATTCACCATTTTCTTCAATGCATCCACCTGGTTCACGATCGTTTCCGTAGAGCGTTTCAGCATTTTCGCGTCATCATCTTCCAGCTTATCGTGCAGTTTGTGCGCCATGCGCTCTGCCGAGAGCTGAATCGGCGTCAGCGGATTCTTGATTTCGTGTGCCAGGCGCCTGGCCACCTCACCCCAGGCCGCATCACGCTGCGCCTGCACCATCGCGGTTGCATCATCGAACACTGCGACATAACCGCCATCCGGCAAGCGCGTACCGCGCAGTGTAATGATCTGCTTGCCCTGTGCCGTCGCTATCTCGATCTGCGTTTGCGAATCTTCTTTCTGTGCGTTTTTCTGGCTGGCATCCTGCTGGCTGTTCAATGCGATCGCCTGGAAAAAATTCGCCAGCTGTGCCTGCTTCGCAATAATCATATCCGGGGTGAAGCCGACGTAGCTCTCAAGGGAAACACCCAATATATGGACTGTCGCTTCATTAAAAGTACGCAGCTCGCCGCGTTCGTTCAATGCCAGCACACCGGATGACAGGTGTGCCAATATCGTTTCAAGATACCCACGCGCCGCCTCAACCCGCGCACGGTTCCTGTCAGCAGCTTTTCTTGCATCGCCGAGCTGCTGGGTCATACTGTTGAATGACTGTACCAATACCCCAAGCTCATCTTTACCATGCGCCGGCAGGATAATATTGTAATCCCCGCTCGCAAGCGCCCGGGTACCTTCCGCCAGCACCGTCAGGGGCGCCGACAGCCGGCGGCTTAACACAAACGCGATCGCTACCGCCGTAAACATTGCCAGCATCATGACCAGCGTCAGCGTCAGCGCAAATACTTCCCTCAAGGCAGTACGGCTATAGGATAACTGCTGATAATCCTGATAGACATCCTGCACGGCTTCAGCCGTGGTAGCGAGCGATTTCGGCACGGGCTGCAGCAATTGCAGGATACGAGTCTCACCCGCAATATCCTGTACGCTGATCGGCACCAGGACCCGCAGATACAAACCTTTTCCCGCAATCGGCTCGATATTGCCGTAAATACGCTGCCGCGCCTGCCTGAGCTGCGTTACGCTCGGCAGCTCAGGCAGGAAACTGCTTGAATCACTGCTGGACACCGACAGGATGCGGCCTTGCGGCGTCAGTAAGGTCGCATCCTGAATGCCGCTCTTTTCACGCAGATCATTGAGCAATGTGAAATGCGTGGTCGCCGGCTGAAAAGCAAGGCTGGCAGCCATGCCCTCGCCTTTTTCCTTCACATCCGCCAGCATGATATCGAGTGCCGTGCGCCCCAGGTTCAAGCCACCTTCCAGCGCCGACTCTACCTTGACGTTGAACCATGACTCGATCGAGCGCGTCAGGAAATTGACCGACACCATGTATACAATCAATCCCGGAATAATCGCCATCAGTGCAAATGATCCTAGCAGGCGCAGCGTGAAACGGCTGCCGATCACACGCTCGCGGATATTGCGATACAGGCTGAAAAGCTGATAACCGATCAGAACCAGCAGCAGCAGCGCCAATGCAATATTCAAAGAAACCAGCAGGGTGTAATACTCACCCGACGCGGCAGTATTGGCGCTGGCATTCGAAAGCAAATACAGCAGCACCGCACCTAGTAATGCACTGATATATACGATGTATTTCATTTAAATATATTCGGTGACCATTCAAAACGCTGCGAACTCATTTTCCAGTCACTTGACCCCATACCTTCCACTTGCAACGCTTTAGGCAACTTCTTGTGATCAAGGCGCATCAGCAGCACCGCTGTATACGGCTCATTTTTCTCCACATCGTTTTTTTCAAATACTTTCATATCCTGGATGATGGACAGATCTTCTATTGCCGCATCCAGGCTGGCATATGTTCGCTGCTGCTCGTTACGGATCACGATGTACTGCCGTGATAAAGCGTGATAACTCAGACTCACCTGCTGCACCGTGGTGGCCACTTCATCATCAAACCAATATTTGCGCGGTGAAAGCAGCTGGAATTCGATCAGGAAATTAAAGGTAAATCCTTTGAGAATCGCTTTTTCCATCTCGGGGCTGAAATTGATCTCGACATCGGCATTCAGCAATACCTCATCTTCGTATGTGATCAGGTTCGCACTCCTGATCTGCAGGCTATTGCCTGCTGCCTGCGCAACGTCTACGAACAGCAGCAGGCCAAGGGCAAAAAACAGGTGCTTAATTTTTTTGCAGTAGTGCATAGAAAAAGCCGTCATGCGCGGTTGAAGGAATCAGCTGACCATTCAGCTGACTGAGGTTTGCGAAAGAGTCTACAGGCAAGGGCAGCTGCTTTGCATCAGGATGCTGTAATAAGAAATTATCCACTTGTTTTTGATTTTCTTCATTAAATACAGAGCATGTCACATAAAGCAATTTACCGCCTTTTGCCAACAATTGCCATAAATTAGGCAAAATTTTAGCTTGCTGCGCAGCAAAAGAAGCCACATCAGCTTCGCGGCGCAGCCATTTGATATCGACATGCCTGCGCACAATGCCTGATGCAGTGCATGGCACATCAGCCAGAATCCTGTCGAAGGGCTTGCCGTCATACCAATCGGCAGATGAGGCGTCCGCCGCCAGCAGATCAGCATTCAATTTCAGGCGGCCAAGATTTTCCTGCACACGCTGCAGCCGCCCGGCGTCACTATCCATAGCGGTCAGGTGCACATCCGCCAGTTCCAGGATATGTCCGGTTTTACCCCCGGGCGCGCAGCACGCGTCCAGCACACGCAAACCGGGCGTAATATCAAGCAGGCTTGCAGCCAGCTGTGCACCATAATCCTGCACGGAGACAATACCGTCACTAAACCCCGGTATCTTATCCACGCCTGACGGCCTGGCCAGCACTACGGCCTGGCCTCCGATATGGCTGGCCTCGATGTCCTGGCGTTCCAACAGCTGTAAATACTCTTCGATACCAATCTTTCCGGTATTGACACGCAGCGTCATGGGCGGATGCTGATTGCCGGCAAGCAGCATGGCCTGCCAATGGTCAGGATATTGTGTCCTGAGTTTGTTGATCCACCATTGCGGATATGAATAAACCGCTACTTCAGTTTTGGCGAGGCGGGCTGCGAGTTCATCTTTTTTACGCAGGAAATTACGCAGAATGGCATTGACCAGCCCCTTTGCCCAGTGCTTGGGCGCCGGTTTCCTTAACTGACTTACTGCATGTACAGCCTGGTTCACCACAGTGAACGCATCGGCTTTATCATGCAATAACTGGTAAATTGCAACCAGCAGTAAAGTATAGATGCGGTCATCGCTTAACGGCTTCTCAAGCAGGCAGGTCAAATATGCATTGGCTTCCCCATAAAAGCGCAATGTGCCATAGCTTAAATCTGCCGCAGCGCCCCGCTGCTGCGGAGTAGCGTCCGGAAAAAGCGTCAATGCCGCCGGTAGCGCGAGTGTTAGGTTGCGGCCGGACAAAACCTGGTTGACTGCATCAGCAGCGATTTGTTGGGAAATATACAAAATAGATTCTGACCATAAACGCTAAAGCCCGATTTTACTTGATAACGGTCATAATAGGGATAAGCTGTTAAGCACCTGTCATCGCAATCATCATTACAATCGTTAAATCACATTCAATCAACAAGGAGTTTGTCATGAATAGCACGCATGTTTTAAAACGTTTAGTGTTTTCTGGGTTATTACTTGCGGCCACCGGTTCAGCACTGGCTGCTGATGTCGGCGTTTCGATCAGCGTCGGCCAGCCCGGATTCTACGGCCGCATCGACATTGGCGATTACCCCTACCCTCAGCCTCGCCTGATATACAGCAACCCGATTATCGTACATCGCCATGCTGATGTATATTACGAACCGCTTTATTTACGCGTACCGCCCGGCCATGCCAAGAACTGGAAACGTTATTGCGGCCGCTACAACGCCTGTGGCCATCCGGCCTATTTTGTCCAGGATAGCTGGTACCGCAATGAATATGCACCTATGTACCGTGAACGGCACGGCGGCTACTACGGCCGGGATAACGACCGTTATGGACGTGACCATGACCGCTATGACCGCGACCACGATCGTTACGACCGGAGAGATGACCGCCGAGACCGCAATGACGACCGCCGCGGAGACCGCGGCCACGGCAACGATAACGGAAGAGGCGATAACGGCAGACGCTAATAACGGCAGAGCTAGCAACGCCTTATGACGCAGATGGCCTCCGGGTTTCCCTGGAGGCCATCTGTTTATATCTGTATTCTGAATTAGGATATCTTGAATACTTTAACTTGAAATACTCTAATAGAGATTTGCCAACTGCATCAACTTGGCTATACGCTCCTCGGTTCTCGGGTGCGTACTGAACAGGCTGTCAAACGAACGTCCGGATAATGGATTGATAATCATCATCTGTGCAGTTTCCGGGTGAGCCTCTGCTGTTTCATTCGGGATCCGGTGTGCATAATTATGGATTTTTTCAAGCGCGCTTGCCAGTGCCTGAGGGTCACGGCAAATTTCAGCCCCGCCCCTGTCGGCTTCAAACTCGCGCGAGCGGGAAATCGCCATCTGAATCAGGGATGCCGCCAATGGTGCAAGCAGCATCACCAGGATACCGATCACAGGATTCACGTTACGCTCGCCGTTTTCATGATGTCCACCGCCAAACAGCATGCCAAACTGCGCAATAGATGCAATGGCACCGGCCACCGTTGCCGAAATGGTGGAAATCAGGGTATCCCTGTTTTTAACATGCGCCAGCTCATGCGCCATCACGCCGCGCAGCTCTCGCTCGCTCAGGATCTGCATGATGCCTAGCGTGGCAGCTACCGCCGCATTCTCGGGATTGCGCCCGGTAGCAAAAGCATTCGGCTGAGTTTCATTGATGACATAAACCTTAGGCATCGGCAGCTGCGCATTCTCTGCCAGGGATCTGACCATCTGGTAATAATTCCGGAATTGCACGTTGTCTGCCGTGATTTCTTCGGCGCCATACATTTTCAGCACCGCTTTATCGGAGAACCAGTAAGCATATACATTCATTGCAGCGGCAATGACCAAAGCGATCAGCATGCCACCCGCCCCGCCCAGGGCAGCGCCCACCAAGCCGAACAGCGCCACGATGGCGGCCATCAATATCGTTGTTTTAAACCAGTTTCCTAACATGTTTCATCCTTGCTTAAATAACGCATTTACAGCCTTTAAGATGATGTCGTGCCGTAAAAATTCAAGTGGCATTGCCTACTCGGAATCAAACACATCCCCTGCTTTCAAATGATGCCCCTGCACGAAAGCCTGCGCATCCATACGCTTGCCGCCGGGAGCCTGCAACTCCATCAGGTTCAGCACGCCTTGTCCGCACGCCACCAGTAAACCGCCCTGCACACTGATGACCTCTCCGGGTCTGGCGCTGACCGGCTTTTCCATCTTGTATTTTTCCAGGTCGCATTCAGTTGCCATCCAGATACGGCATACATCATCCCTGAGTTTGCTCTGTGCTACCGGAAACGGGTTAAATGCGCGGATCTGGCGCGATAGCTCTGCCGCACTTTTCTGCCAGTCAATCGCAGCTTCCGCTTTTTCCAGCTTATGGGCATAAGTGACCAGGCTTTCATCTTGCGGCGTGCTCGGCAACAGGCCATTCGCCTCCAGATCGCGCATAGCCTGCACCATCAAGTCCGCACCGGTTCTGGCCAGTGCATCATGCAGGCTCTGCGTCGTATCCGCCGCCCCGATCGGGATTACGCCCTTGCTGACCATAGCCCCTGCATCCAATGCGGGCACCACTTCCATAATGGTGACACCGGTTTCCACATCCCCGGCCAATATGGAACGATGGATAGGCGCTGCGCCGCGCCAGCGCGGCAGTAATGAAGCATGGATGTTATAGCATCCATGCACAGGCATATTAAGTACGCTGGTGGGAATGATCAATCCATACGCCGCTACGATCATGACATCGGCCTGGCTGGCCGCTATCTGTGCCTGCACTTCCTGCGGTTTGAGGCTGACGGGCTGGAACACGTGCAGATGATGCTGTTCCGCCAGAACCTTTACCGGGCTGGGTTTTAGTTTCATACCACGGCCAGCCGGGCGGTCAGGCTGCGTGAGCACCATGACAATTTCATGTCCGGCGGCAATCAGTGCTGCCAATGCCGGCACTGCGAATTCAGGCGTACCTGCAAAGATAATCTTCAATTTTATTCTTTCAAATTTCAGTCAGGCACTTTCATTAATACATCAGCTGCATACATACACGACTCAAGGCAGCGCAAACATGCGCGCAAATGAATAAGCAGGCAATGCTCGCAACAGATGTATTATGGAAGGGCCGCTTCAGTTACATGGGGGTTGGTCGGGAGTTACATAGGCCGATTGCGCTGCTGTTTCAGCATCTTGTTTTTAATGCGGGTCCGTTTCAGCGGCGACAGGTACTCGACAAATACCTTGCCTAGCAAGTGATCCATCTCATGCTGAATGCACACACTCAATAAACCATGGGCTTCCAGCTTGAAGGTCTCGCCTTTTTCATTCATGGCTTCAACGACGACTTTCTCCGCCCTGGTGACACTGTCGTAGATACCGGGCACAGACAGGCACCCCTCTTCGTAGACCTGTTCGCCATCTTTTTCAAGAATCCTGGGGTTAATAAAAACCTGAAGCTGGTCTTTGGTTTCACTGATGTCGATAATCAGCAGCTGTATGTGATGATTGACCTGGGTAGCAGCCAGGCCTATGCCGGGCGCCGCATACATGGTCTCTGCCATGTCGTCGATCAAGCGGCGCAACGATGCATCAACCTCTTTGACCGGCTTTGCCACAGTATGCAGCCTGGGATCGGGATAATTAAGAATATCTAGAATTGCCATAAAAACTCATTTATCTATATTAGAACCAGATTTATTAGAACCTGATTTAAAACTTCAACGTGATTAAGACATAAATTGTTTATTAATGTTCAGCTTTTTCCATAAAAGCTTGATTGCTGAATGAATTACGTGATAGATTTAACCTAATTTCGCGATTAATGTGCTGATTGCCAGGCATATAATCGCATGCTTCTTAATGCATTTAGTCTGAGGTCATCTATATTATGTTTCGCAATATTATAACGCTGCTCACGTTTTGTTGCTTAAGCTTCCACCTCAACGCGCAAGAAGTCGAACTCAAGAAAAACCATCCTGAACGGCATGTTGTTGTCAAAGGCGACACGCTGTGGGGAATTTCATCCAGATTCCTTAAAGACCCATGGCTGTGGCCTAAAGTCTGGAAGCTGAATCGTTCACAGATCAAAAATCCTCATTTAATTTACCCCGGCGACGTTGTATTCCTGGATTACAGCAGCGGCAAACCGGAATTGAAACTGCTGCGTGAAACCATCACCCTGCAGCCGGGTGCGGTTGAAGAGCCATTGCAGAAATCCGCTGTACCGACGATCCCGCTGAATGTGATCGCCCCATTCCTGAGCCAGCCGCTTGTCATTGAGAAAGATCAGTTGGCAAACTCGCCAAGAATTATTGCCGGACAGGATAACCGCGTAGTGCTGAGTACGGGTACAAAAATCTACATCAACAAAATTGAAGAAGAAGATGGCCTGAACTGGTTTGTTTACAGGCCAGGCCAGACACTGACCGACCCTGACAGCAAGGAAGACCTGGGCGTAGAAGCAACTTACCTTGGCGATGCCAGAATGACCCGTTACGGGGAACCGGCATCTGCCGTGGTGACAAAAGCCAAAGAGGAGATCTTCATTAAAGACCGCCTGGTACCTGCCGGCGATGAAGCCGTGACCAACTTCGTACCGCACGCGCCTGATGCAGACATCAGGGGCCGCATCATCAAGATTTACGGCGGCCTGGCTGAGGCCGGACCGGAAAGCATCGTTGCCATCAGCCGCGGCGCAGCCGATGGCGTGGAAATCGGCCATGTACTTGCGATCAACCGCTATGGCCGGGTCATCAAGGATCCGGAACCAAGCAAGGAATCGGCTGATGCCAAAACAAAACTCAAAGAACTGAACTTTGATGTATCAAACGATGCAGATGGGAAACCCATCGTTAACTTCGAGAAAAAAGCTGAGAAAAACGATGGCCTGGCGCTTGAACCAGGCATGATCAAACTGCCGGATGAACGCGTTGGCTTGCTGATGGTATTCCGTGTGTTCGACCGCGTTTCTTACGGCCTGGTGATGCAGGCGTCTGAACCGATCAATAATAAAGACGCCGTACAGACCCCTTGATTCCTGACAATGGCTAACCACAG